>UQBX01000001.1 GCA_900539425.1 uncultured Oscillospiraceae bacterium
CTCCTACAGGACTTGAAGTTGAAATGAGCGGCAGTACAATCAAAGCTACATGGGACGTTGCGTCCTGCCACGGATATTACATTCAGTGGGCAACAGACGAGAGCTTTAATAATGTTGTAGGCGGTGAATTTGTAAACGGCTCAGGAAGCACAAGCTATACGATAAACAACATCAGTTCTTCACAGACCTACTACGTAAGAGTGAGAACTTGGAAGAACTATGAGGGCTCAAAGCTTTACAGTGATTTCTCTGCACCCGAAAAAACGGTTTAAATAAAAAAGAGGCGGATATTCCGCCTCTTTTTTTGCAAATATTTTAAATAATATTTTAAAGCATACTGACTGAAACAAAAAATAAATGCCTGCGCAATGCGCAGGCATTTAACATTTAACACGCTTATTGGAACTGCTTTTTATTCCTCTCCATCATCTGCAGAACGCTTTTTGGTTTTCTTTTTATTCGCTTTATAAATAAACAGCCCTATATAAGCCGCGGCGCCGAGAACAACTACCACTATAACCACTTTCACTGCAGTAAGCGAAAAGAAATCCTTTATTGCATTTACAACGGTCAGAAAAGTTGAAAGCTCAACAGTATCAGCCGCTACAAGCTGAACCTCGGCAACCACCTGATCGGCATAAATTATATCTGCTGTACAGATAGGATCTCCCTTTTCAACAGGAGCATTAACTTCCGCCGGCTTATCCTTTACCTTTATAACGATATTAGATCTGTCCAGCCCGTTGGGGACGATTGCCGTAACATCTTCCCCTGCAACAAGGCGAAGCGTATCAGCATCTTTTCCGTTTTTAACTGCAACTTCATCAATAACTTCATTTTTTTCTATTACGGTTGAATATTTAAGGCTTCCGAAAGCCCATTTAAACAGAGTTGCGGCATCTATAAACGAACATTTCTCTACATAGCCGTCATTATTATAATCAATAACCGGAGCGCCGAGAACAATTGCAAGATAATTGTAACCGTCCTTGCTCGCCGTAGTTATTACGCAATAGCCTGCTTCTGATGTTGAGCCTGTTTTGATTCCTTTTGCATATTCGTAGTAATATGAAAGATAGCCGCGGCGCAGCATAAGGTTTGTATTGTAATAATTCTGGCCGTTATATTCATATTCAACGGTATAGGCAATCTTTGTAAAGGTTGAATTTTTAAGAGCATCCAGAGTGATCTTGGCAAGGTCACTTGCGGTTGTATAATGATTATCGTCGTGAAGTCCGTCAGGGTTTTCAAAATTAGTATTAGTACAGCCGAGAGAAGCCGCATAGTCATTCATCATCTTAACGAAATTCTCCCTTGTGCCGCCCACATACTCTGCAAGCACTTCGGTAGCGTCACACGCTGAATGTACCATAGTAAGGTACAAAAGCTGTTCAACAGTTGCTGTATCGCCTATTTCAAGTCCGGCAACCTGAGCACCCGTTCCGAGAAGGATATTGAAAGCATTTTCCGAAACGGTAACTTCCTCCTGAAGATTTGAAACATTATTAAGAGTAACCATTGCGGTAACTATTTTTGTAAGTGACGCGGGATACATTTTTTCATCCTGATTTTTCTGAGCCACCACAGGATAAGAATCATCATCCAGATTAATAAGCATATAAGCTTTTGAATACAGTTCCACATCGGGCTGATAAACAGCGGCATCAGCTGAAAAAGCGCCGCAGAAAAAAGGAACTGCCGAAATTATAACGGCAAGAAAAACAGAGATAAACCTTTTCATATACTTGACACCTTTTAGAATAAAATATATTATATAAATATCGTTTTGATAAAACTATGCTAATATTCTATCATTTTTATAAGTGATTTAAAAGTAGTAATTTATTAATTTTCAGGTGAATTTTATGATTTATGTTACGGGCGACACCCACGGTGATATATCCTGGTTTAAAAACTCAAAACTGAAGAAGCTCGGAGAAAAAGACATACTTATAGTCTGCGGAGATTTCGGCTTTTTATGGAACAGAAACAGCGCAGAAGAAAAGAAAAATCTTGATATTCTCAAAAGTAAAAAGTACACTATCTGCTTTGTTGACGGCGCTCACGAAAACTTTGATATACTCAATTCTTACACGCCATACAGATGGAAAGGCGGCAATGCGCATAAAATTGCGGACAATATTTACCATCTTATGCGCGGCGAGGTATTTACACTTGAAAACAAAACATTTTTCATAATGGGCGGCGGCGAAAGCGAAGACCGTGACATGCGCGAACCCGGTATATCCTGGTGGGAGGAAGAAATGCCTAACGCAGAGGAAATAAAGAACGCGCAGGACAATTTAAAAGACAACGAATACAGAGTAAATTATATTTTGACTTACGAGGCTCCCGCTATTGCTAAGGACTTTCTGAAGCTTCATACCAATCAGTCTGCAAAGCTCTCCCCTCTCAACACATATCTGCAGGAGCTTATGAAAGACGTTGAATACTACCATTGGTATTTCGGCTCACTGCACACGGATATGCAGATCACAAGCCGCATGACGGCTGTTTTCAATAAAATTTATGAACTGAAATAAAGAAAGAAGTTATATAAATGGCATACGAAACGCCCGAAAGGCTAAAAAAACAGCTTGATTTCATTTTGCAGGCAGACGCTGAAAAAGAGATAGAACGCCGCACGCTTATTTCAAGCGGAAAAAGATTTGAAAATGATTCGGAACACGCATGGCATATGGCGCTTATGGCTATACTGCTGAGCGAGTATGCAAACGAGAAAATAGATGTTCTCAAAACTGTTTCCATGATTTTAATTCACGATATTGTTGAAATAGACGCGGGCGATACATACTGCTATGACTACGAGCTGGGCAAAAGCCAGCGTGAAAGAGAATTAAAAGCGGCGGACAGAATTTATGCTCTTCTGCCTGACGATCAGGCAAAAAAGCTGCGTGCTTTGTGGGATGAATTTGAGGCAAACGAAACACCTGAGGCAAACTTTGCACATGCTATGGACTGCCTGCAGCCTACTATGCTCAATAACGCAACAGGCGGAGTAATGTGGAAAAGGAACTCAATTAAACTGAGCCAAGTACTTAAAAGAAACGAATACACCGAAAAAGGCTCAAAGGAACTGTGGAATTATCAGTTAAACGAGCTGATAATGAAAAATGTTGACAACGGCAACCTGATTGATGACCGTGATGAAAATGAAAATGCTTAATATAATACCATACCCAAAAAAAGTTATAACAAATGATAGCAAAGCTGCCGATATAAATTCGGCGGCTTTTGAGTTCATTGAGGACAGTTCTGTCAGTCCCGAGAGTTTCAGAATAGAATATGACTGCAAAGAGGTAAAAATCTGTTACTCAGACGAAAGCGGAAAATTTTACGCTCTGCAAACAATAGCTCAGCTAAAAAGAAGCGGAAAAGTGCCCGCGTTTACGATTGAGGACTGCCCGATTTATTCTTACAGGGGTTTTTCACTTGACTGCGCGCGGCATTCTTTTAGAATACCGGATATAAAAAAGCTGATAGACGCGGCGGCATTATTCAGGCTGAACAGATTTCACTGGCACCTGACTGACGACCAGGGCTGGCGAATAGAAATGAGTTCACATAAGCGCCTTAATGAAATATCAAGCGTAAGAAAAAAATCTGCATTCGGCGGCGTAATAGATGAACATGAGTACCGCGCTCTTTTCACAAAAGAGGAAATAAAAGAGATAGTTGAATACTGCAAAGAACGCCATATAGAGGTAATTCCGGAAATAGACATGCCCGGGCACGCAAGCGCAATACTTGCCGCGTATCCTGAACTGGGCTGTTTTAAAAAGCCTGTTGAAGTGCAGATAAAGCAGGGCATATATAAAAATATTCTCTGTGTGAGCAACGAAAATGTTTACTCGTTCGTATATGATATACTTGATGAAATCTGCGAACTTTTCCCGTATGAATACATACACATAGGCGGAGATGAAACTCCCACCAAAAGCTGGGAAGAATGCCCGAACTGCCGAAAGATGAAAGAAGAACTCGGGCTTAAAGATTTTAACGCACTTCAAAGTGTTTTCACGAAAAGGATAGCCGATTATCTAAAAAGCAAAGGAAGAAAAACAATAGTCTGGAACGAAAGCCTTAAAGGCGGAATGCCAAAAGCAGACAGCGTGTGCGTTCAGCACTGGATGGGCGGAGGAAACTTAAGTTTTGAGTATGCCGAAAAAGGCGGCGAAGTAATCGAATCCGACTTTTTCCACTACTACTGCGACTATCCGTACGGAATGACGCCGCTGAAAAAAACATATAATTTCCGCCCCGAGAAGAAATATAAAAACTGCGAGGCAAAAAAGCCTTTTGGAATAGAGGCGGAAATGTGGACAGAATATGTGAGAGATTTTGATACCCTGTGCTACCGCTATTTTCCGAGAATAGCGGCAATTGCCGAAACGGCGTGGGGATATAAAACCTCCTACAAGGATTTTACTGAAAGATTTAAGGCAATCGAGCCCATATTAAATGAAAACGGAATAAAACCCGCTCCCATAAAAGACAGGGATCTAAATCCGCTTCTGAGAGTTCCTGATATTATCGAATTTTTCAGCGGCTCACTTAATCCGAAAGCGCTGAAAGACCATATGGACGTAAAATAACACAAAAACACCCCCGTGAAATATTTCAGCGGGGGTATTTTTATATCCTTTTATAACTTAACCGCTTTCATAAGCAGGCGCACATAATCAACATACCATGTGCCGTTTTTATAAAGCGACGATCTGCATATATCGACTGCATCTTTAATAATATTTTCCTTATCTTTCAGTGCAACGCCGTTAAAAGCGGTGGTAACAAACATATTTATCCAGTTTTCAAGTCCGTTTTCGCCGTTTTGAGGGGTGGGTCTGTCATAAAGGCGGGCATATTCCACCTTAAAGCCGTGTTTTTCAAGAAGCGGTGCAAACTCGCCGATAGAGCGGAAATTGAAATCAAGTCTGTATTCGTAGCCATACTTATCAAAAGCCTGTGCAAGCGCTTTGTGGACGGTATCGGCACAGCCCTTGCCGCCGAACTCGAACACAAGCTGACCGCCTGTTTTAAGGTTTGCGTAAATGTTTTCTATAAGTTTTTCCTGATTTTCTATCCAGTGAAAAACAGCATTTGAGAATATGGCGTCCGCCTGATTATCAAGCGTAAACTCGCAGGCATCTGCCTGAACAAAATCAATATCAGGATATGACTTTTTTGCCGCTTGGAGCATTTCATACGAACTGTCAATACCCGTTACCCTGTATTTTTCCGCAAGCTTTGCGCTCAATGCACCGTTACCGCATCCGAGGTCAACAACATAGCCTCCTTTCGGAACAGTTATAAGTTCAATTATCTTTTCACCGTATTCGTGCACAAAGCTGAAATTTTTGGAATAATTCTTTTCATCCCATTTTGTTTTCATTTAAACCACCTCATTTTTTATCATGCAGAAAGACAGCGGTTTGCCGTCAATTTCCGTCTTTATTTCTTCTTCAAGATTTTTGTAGTATTCCTCTGCGGTTATGGGTTTCATTCCTATCTTCTGCATAACTCTGCCCGAGCCAATGTTTTCCGTAATATAAGTGGCATAAAGCGCGCTAAAGCCGACCTCATTAAACAGAAAATCACGCACTGCCGATGCGGCTTCAGTCATAATCCCTTTATTCCATAAAGCACTGTCTACCTGCCAGCCGAGATAAGCGCAGTCGTTTGCGATCTTCACCACTTCTATATTACCTATCATTTTACCGCCCATAGTTATTGCCCAATGGTATCTTTCGCCGTTTTCATATTGTGATGCCCACATTTTACAGAGCGCTTTTGAATTCTCTTTGCTTTTATGAGTGTTCCACGAAACATACTTTGCTACTTCTTCTTTGCTTGCAAATTCAAAGACGTCATTATAATCACTTTCCCTTATCGGTCTGAGCACAAGCCTTTCTGTTTTGATTATCTGCGTGCCCCTGTTTTTGTGCATTTTATCGCCTCCTAAAAAAATAACCGCTGACGGTATGCCCATCAGCGGTTTTATATCGTGATAATCTATAACCGAAACACGTTAATGAACACAGCAAAGAGACCCTATGCGCACGAGATACATAAGGCAATAATCTCTGTTAAGTTCAAAACGGTTTGAAAACATAGCCATTTTCCTTTCAGTAATTTCTTTAAGTGTAGCAAGGAATTTACGAATTGTCAACAGACTTATTTTTTGCTGACGAAAACTTTGCGTTTACTATATAAATTCCTATGCACACAAGCACAAGGGAAACAAGATTTTTTATGCTGAAAGCCTCATCAGCTTCTCCGAGGAAAAGAGCTGAAAGCAGAACGCCGAACACGGGATTAGTAAAGCCGATTACGGCAACACGTGAAACGGGGTTATATTTGAGCAAAAGACCCCATATCGTATAAGCCACAGCGGAAATAAGCGCGAGATAGAAGATTGCAAGCACGCTTTTTATATCAGCCTGCATATGCACTCTGCCGCCTGCTGCCGCCGCAAATACCGCCATTACGATACCGCCTATAAGAAACTGCCAGCCTGAAAGCATAACGGGATTTTCATCGGCAGAATATTTTTTAATCAAAACACTTGAAACGGAATAAGCAAACGCCGAAAAGATTATTGCTCCCTCTCCGTTCAGAGAAAAGCCGCTGAAGCCGCCCGCTTCAAAATTTATGAGAACAACGCCCGCAAAGCCGATTATAACGCCTATTAGTTTGGGCGCGGTTATTTTTTCCATTTTAAATACAACTGCTGATAAAATTAGAGAAAGAAAAACATTGAGCGCAACAAGAACGCTTGACTTTACGCCGCTTGTGTGCGCAAGTCCTATATAAAACGCCGTGTACTGCAATATAGTCTGAAACACACTTAGCACAAGGCAATGGCCTATCTCTTTTTTATTTTTCGGATAAAGCGGTTTTTTTGCAATAATCGACCCGAATATGATAACAAGTATTCCCGCAAGGGCAAAGCGCATACCGGCGAAAAGTATCTGCGACGCCGTATCGCTTTCCCCGATTGAAAACATCTGATAACCTGTTTTAACCATGGGAAAAGCGCTGCCCCATAAAAAGCAGCAGAGCAGCGCAAGCGGAGTCATTATATAGATTTTGGAAAGTTTTGATTTACTCATTTATCATAAATACCCTGTTATAAATTTCCTCAACATCGCGCTCTTCAAGTACGGTAGGATTTGTAAGGAGCTTTGCTGTATTGACATTTTTTACAAATTCCTTCACCTGAGAAGGAGTTGCTTTAGGCTGTTCAAGTTCGAATTCAGTTATAAGCTGACTGAAAACCTCAGCGCCGTCCGCTGAATTTCTGCCGCCCAAAAGAACGCCAAGCTCATCAAGAGTTTTGAGCACAAATTCTCTGCCTCGTACATCGTTTACACGCTCATTATGCTCATTCATATATTTCCATATCTGAGCAAGGCAGACCGCAACGGAATGACCGTGAGCGGTTGAACAGTTCATTGTAATATTATAGCACATTGCGTGGGCGGAAGTGGTAGATGTTAAATTGATAGCTTTGCCCGCATAATATGACGCAAGCAGCATACCGCGGTTTGCCTGCTGTTCATTGGCTATATAGCCGTCCTTGTTTTCAACAAAAAGACGTATTGCTTTTTCGGCGTACTCCCTGCTCTCATCATTGCTTTTAACGCTCCAGTAACTTTCTATTGCGTGGCTGAGGGCGTCAAGGCAGGTTGCGCGGCGCTGATAAGGCGGAACTGTTTTGATAAACTTTTCATCAAGCAGAACGTAATCGGGCAGAAAAGCATCATTTGAAACTGAATATTTTACATTTTCATTAACATAAAACACCGAATACTTGGTTGCCTCAGACCCTGTGCCCGAAGTGGTGGGAATAGCGAAAAATCCTATATCGTTATCCTGCATAGGCTCGCTGAGCGCAGTTTTAGGGTCATTGGTTACAAGCAGTTTTATCATTTTTGCTGAGTCAAGCGGAGAACCGCCGCCGGCACCTATCATATAATCACAGTTTTCTTTTTTGAAAAGCTCAGCCGCTTCAAGCATATCCTCAAAGCGCGGATTTGGACGTATTTTATCCCACACGGTCAAATCAAACGCTGATTTTAAATATTCAAATTCCTGCGTGCTCTCAAAAGATTTTCCGCAGCAAAGAAAAGGCTTCTTACAGGAAGAAACCTTTTCGAACTCATAAATATCCTTTAAAATTATACCGTCATTCCGCATTTGCAAGCCACTCGTATTCCTTAACATAAATTCTTGTTTTATCCCACGGGTCACCGTCAAGATGCCTTATGAGCCATACATAATACATCTCATAACCAGGTGCCGTTACCTGCTGATGAGCGTTGCCGCCTCTTATGCAAAGGCAATCGCCGTTCATAACTTTATAAGGCGTATCGCCCTCAAAGCCTGCTCCAAATCCCTCAGGATGATCAAAACAGTAATAATAGAGCTCAGGCTGCGGATGATGATGCGGAGGATATGACGACCATTTACCCGGCTGATTAAATACTTCGCCCATTACCATATTTGAATACGGCGCATTATCGAGATCAAACATAGTTGAAACGATTCTGTGACCTGCGCCGCCCCACTGACCTTTGCCGAATTCCTGATAAAGGCAGTTTTCGGGGTTATAGAAAACAGGCTCCCATGTTTTATCGTTATCAGTCTGCTGAACAAGCACTTCACTGTCCTCAAGAGCAGAAACGACAGCCTTGACCTGCTTTGGAAAATGAACTGCATAAGGCTTTTTCTCAAAAGGATTTGCCCTGCTGCAGGTTTCATCAATACTCTCGCCTACTTTGAAATTAACTTTGCCCGAAAGCAGTAAAACGGCGCACTCGTTTTTATCCTCATATATCTCAAGAGTTTCGCCTTTTGAGAGCTTCTTAACATAAATATCCATAAGCATTTCGGAATTTACTCCGTTCATCTCACAGAGCACCTTTTTTCCGTTGCTGTCAAATTCAGGTCTGTAAATCATAAAAAATCAATCCTCCGTTAATCGTTCATTATAAACGAATATAAATATTCATAAATTTCATTTTTATTAAGTTCGTTAAGCACTTCGTGGCGGCAGTCAGGATACAGCTTTTCCTGCACGGCGGTATGGCCGCTCTTAACAAGCTTGTTGTATACTTCATCTATTCCCTTTGAATACTCGCCGACAGGATCCTCCGCCCCGCTGATAAGCAGTATAGGCAGATCCTTTCTGACCTTTTCGTACCATTCCGCGCTGTTTGCGGCGCCGTTGAGCTGAAGGAGATCTCCCATACCTCTGATAGTAAACTTATAGCCGCACATCGGATCTGCAATATACTTATCAACTATTGCGGTATCACGTGTAAGCCAGTCAAAAGCGGTGCGCTTTTCGAACTTGGCGTTATAAGCGCCGAAAGCAAGTTTATCCATAAGATCAGAACGGTGATGAGAGCCTTTTAACAACGCAATAATGTCGGTTACTTTTTTTCCGATTGCCTGTGCGTCATTAGTGCCGCCCGTGCCCATATAAACAGAACGGTCGCTGAGGTCGGGATACTGAGCGTCAAAACAGCGCACAATGAACGAGCCCATAGAATGGCCGAAAACAACGTGCTTTATACCAGGATATTTCTTACAAGCCGCCTCAAACACTGTCTTATAATCCTTAATAAGCCCCTTATATCCGTCTTTTTCACCGAAATAACCAAGATCGGCAGGATTCTGATTTGATTTGCCGTGATTTGCCATATCGTGCATAAACACGGCAACACCTTTTGAATTCAGGTATGAAACAAAATCAGCATATCTTTCAATATGCTCTGCCATTCCGTGGTGGATAGCAACAACCGCTTTTGCAGGCGTTTCGGGGATAAACTCACAGCCGTGTATTTCGCACACACCTGTTGCTGATTTAAAAGTAAAGTTTTCAGTATGCATAAAAGCACCTCTTTCAAATGCGCCGAAACGGCGAAGGGAACACTGCTTTACAAATTTATATTATCACATTACACCCGTAAAATCAAACGGCGGAATGTAAACTTCATCGGCTGAAGAAAGCTCCTGCACAAACACATTTTCAAGGCCTGCCAAAACGGCATGATCAAGCACTTTCTTATATTCACGCTCAGTTATCTTTCTGCTTATCTCGGGATATTCACTGAGATCTGTGCATGGAGTATACTGAGCCATAAGGCTGAGATACGCCCCCTGAAAATTATCTTTAAAGTAATCTATAATTTCAATTGACGAATTGGTGTTTGCAGGCAAAATAAGGTGGCGTATAATAACGCCTTTTTTCATAATTCCGTTTTCAAACACGCACTGCGGCTGTTGGCGCAGCATTTCAGTTATTGCCGCTTTTGCAGTCTCCGGATAATCCTGAGCGCGGCTGTATCTTTTTGCTTTATCGCCCCTTATGTATTTAAAATCGGGAAGATAAATATCAACAATTCCGCTTAACATTTTAAGTGTTTCAACACTTTCATATCCGCTTGAATTATACACTATCGGCACGGGGCAGTGCCATTTTTCAAACAATTCTTTAAGCTGAACGGCATAATGAGTGGGATTTACAAGATTTATATTTTCCGCGCCCTCAGCGATAAGTTTTTCAAATATTTCTATAAGTTTATCACTGCTGACTGCGGTGCCTTTATTTTTTATACTTATCTCACTGTTTTGGCAATATACGCATTTCAGATTGCAGCCGCTGAAAAAAACCGTGCCGCTGCCGCGCTTGCCGCTGATACACGGCTCCTCCCAGAAATGGAGCGCCGCCCTTGCCACCCTGAACTCCTCGGGTGATGAACAGAAACCCTGCTTTTCTTTCCTGTTAACCCCGCATCTGCGCGGGCACATATTGCAGATCATAAAAGCTCCCTGTAAATATCGGCCTTTTTAAACGGGGTCTCCCCCGCAATTTCCTTTGCCGCTCTGCTTATACTCATTCCGTCTGCCATCAGTTTTTTTGCTTTGGCAACAGCTTCTTCAAGAGTTATCTCGCTCGGCTGTTCCTTTTTGCCCTCTATTATAAGAACGATCTCGCCTTTCAGGCTGCCGTCCCCATAAGCCTCAACAGCGTCTTTCAGCGTTGTGCGTATTACTTCCTCATGCACCTTGGTAAGTTCACGCACTATGGCTATCTTTCTGTTTCCGAAAGCGGCATACATATCCCTGAGCGTATTTGCAAGTTTGTGCGGCGCCTCATAAAAGACCATGGTACGTTTTTCGTCCTTGACTTCATCAAGATGCTCAAAACGCGATTTTTTAGAAACGCTGAGAAATCCCTCAAAAGTAAATCTGCCCGTATCCATACCTGACACGGCAAGCGCCGTTGCAAAAGCGGTGGGGCCGGGAACAGACACCACATCTATACCGTATTCAGCGCACTGGGCAACAAGCTCCTGCCCGGGGTCTGAAATAGCAGGCATACCCGCGTCTGTTACTATTGCGCAGTTTTCACCCGCAAGAATACGCGAGCATATTGCCTCTCCGCGCTCTCTTTTATTATGTTCGTAATAGCTGACCATTTCTTTTTTTATTGAGAAACGGTTCAATATTTTAAGTGTTACCCTTGTATCTTCGGCTGCGATGAAATCGACCGCTTCAAGGGTTTCTGCGGCACGCGGTGAAAAATCAGACAGATTGCCTATCGGCGTGCCGACAACATATAATTTACCTTTCATTTATCATACCCGTCCGCATAAGAGCCGTAAACCGTGAGCATTTCATCCGTAAACTTACCATTTTCCTTTTTTATGGCAAGCAACGGCTCAACACGCAAAAACGGCTTTGAATTCTTTTTGCCCTCAATTAGGAAAAGAAACGGCTCCTGATCGTTTTTATCTACAACAAACCTGAGTCTTTTCGGCTCAAGGCTGTATTTTCTCATAAGGCACACAGCATCTGCGAGTCTTTCAGGGCGGTGGCACATACAAAACCTGCCGCCGAATTTAAGCAGATAAGCGGCGGCTTTGACAGCGTCCTCTATATTACAGCATATCTCATGGCGCGCTATTTTTGCGCTTTCGCTTTGCGACTCTATTCCCGTGCCTACAGGTTTATAAGGCGGGTTCATAGTTACGAGTGAAAATCCCTCTGCAGGGAATTCAGAGCGTATCTCACGCAGATCACAGCGGTGTGAAACAAGCCTGCCCTGAAGTGAATTTCTTTCTATACTGCGGTTTACCTGATCAATAGCGTTTTGCTGAATATCAAGGCAGTGCACCGTGCTTTGAAGCGGATTTCTAAGCCACAGAAACGGTATAATACCGCATCCCGTGCCCATATCCATAGCGGCGTCATTGTTTTTCGGCTTTGCAAAATATGCCAGAAGAAGCGCATCCGTTCCGAATGTGTGCTCAGCACTTACCTCAATATAAATATCATCCGAAAGTCTTTCAAACTTATTGTCCATACAGCGCTCCGCCTTATTCATCATCGGACGAGAGCTTGAGCACTGCCATAAATGCCTCCTGCGGCACCTCCACGGAACCGAAGCGGCGCATGCGCTTTTTACCCTCTTTCTGCTTTTCAAGAAGCTTTTTCTTTCTTGTAACGTCGCCTCCGTAGCACTTTGCAAGCACGTCCTTACGCAGTGCTTTTACGGTCTCTCTGGCGATTACCTTGCCGCCTATTGCAACCTGGATTGGTATCTCAAACAGATGACGCGGTATATGTTCCTTTAACTTCTCGGCGATTTTTCTTGCGCGCGGGTAAGCCTTATCCGCATGGATTATGAATGACAGCGCATCTATAATCTCTCCGTTGAGAAGCACATCCACCTTAACAAGCTTGCTTCGGCGGTATTCCGAAATCTCATAATCAAACGAAGCATATCCCCTTGTGCGGGATTTAAGCGCGTCAAAAAAGTCATATATTATTTCATTCAGCGGAAGTTCATAACTTATATCAACTCTGTCCGGTGTGATATAAGTCATATTTTTAAATATTCCTCTCCTGTCCTGGCACATATCCATAATGGTGCCTACAAATTCACTGGGAGCATAAATGCTGGCATTGCAAAACGGCTCCTCGCAGTAATCAATTAGCGCAGGATCGGGATAGTTGGTGGGGTTATCTATTTCAAGCATAGTGCCGTCAGTCATGTGTATTTTATAAACTACACTCGGCACAGTTGTTACAAGGTCAAGATCATACTCTCTTTCAAGTCTTTCCTGAATAATCTCAAGATGCAGAAGTCCGAGGAAGCCGCAGCGGAAACCAAATCCGAGAGCGCCCGACGTTTCAGGCTCAAATGAAAGTGACGCGTCATTGAGCTGGAGTTTTTCAAGAGCGTCCCTTAGCGCCTCATAATCCGCACCGTCCGCAGGATAAACACCGCAGAACACCATGGGATTTACTTTTCTGTAACCGGGAAGGGGTTCGGGTGCGGGATCATTTGCAAGAGTTACTGTATCACCGACATGGGCATCATGAACTGTTTTAATGGAAGCGGTAATATAGCCTACTTCGCCCGCAACAAGTTCTTTTGCTTTTTCCATTGAGGTAGCCCGCATGTAGCCTACCTCAACAACAGTAAATTCAGCGCCCGTAGCCATCATTCTCATTGTATCTCCGGCTTTGATTCTGCCGTCCATAATCCTTACGTATACTATTACGCCGCGGTATGAATCATAAACCGAGTCAAATATAAGCGCCTTGAGAGACTTGTTTTCATCCCCTTCAGGAGGACGTATCTCATTTACAATATACTCTAATATATCTTCAACATTCTCTCCCGTTTTAGCCGAAACACGCGGAGCGTCAAGGCAGGGTATACCTATTACCTCCTCAACCTCCTCGGCAGCTGCCTGGGGATCTGCCGCGGGGAGATCTATCTTGTTGATAACCGGCAGAATATCAAGATCATGATCAAGCGCAAGATATGTGTTTGCTAAAGTCTGCGCCTCAACACCCTGAGAAGCGTCAACTATAAGAAGCGCGCCTTCACAGGCCGCAAGAGATCGTGAGACCTCGTAATTGAAGTCAACATGACCAGGAGTATCAATAAGGTTAAACTCATACTTTTCGCCGTTTTTAGCTGTGTAATCAAGCTTTACGGCATGAGCCTTTATGGTGATACCTCTTTCACGCTCCAGATCCATATCATCGAGTATCTGATCCTGCATATCACGCTTTTCTACAGACTGTGTAAGTTCAAGAAGGCGGTCTGCCAGCGTTGACTTGCCGTGATCTATATGTGCGATTATTGAAAAATTCCTTATATTTTTCTTATTTACGGACAATTTGTTTACCTCTGCATTTACTTATTTTTTTCTTCATTGATTTTTCTGACGGCTTTTACCTCATCCAGCGCTTTTTTGCGTGATGTGAATGATTTTTCAACAAGCCGCTTTATATAATAAAATCCCAAAAGCACGGGATATTTTTTGAGTATAGGATACATGCTTTTCATCTGAAAAGCAGACGGAAACAACCTGCTTATTACATAACCAAGCGCATTGCCGCCGTTTTTATTTTTATAATTTTTGAATGCCTCGTCAACATTCGTACTATTGCCGCCGTAAATACCGTGAACAAGAGCGGTATTAAAAAATTCGCGCTGTTTTTCAGACAGTTCCCTGTTCTCCATAAGCGCAAATGAGAAATCACTTACTTCTTTTTCAAAATCAGAAAGCTGCATTGCGGCAAGTTTCTCATCTAAATATCGGCGGTTCATACTTTGCCCTTTGCTTTGCAAAATAAGGTATGTATCTACAATAAATCTTACACCGAAACCGCCGAAAATGTAATGCTTATACATATGCGCGATATGGTGAAGATAAAGATCTTCGCAGCTCATTGTGTACTCGTACTGATTACCGGCTGTTTTGCAAGCGTTGCTCCATACAAATGAAAAATCCGGGTAAAACCCGTACACATCTTTAAAAAGCTCGCGGTGAAACTCAAAAGTATAGTAAGGCGGTTTGCTGAAATCGTCTGAATTTCCGCCCTGAGAAAGAAGCTCATACCCTCTTGCGGTCATCATTTCAACAAGCGTATCCCTTTTATCAGGGTCATACAAAATATCAATATCGCTCATCTGGCGCATACTTTGCTTGGGATAATAATTTCTTATAACCGAGCCCTTTAAAAGCATGTATTTAATTTTATTCTTTTCAAGCTCTGCCTTTATTGCCGCCAGTTCATTCTGCATTGCTATCAGGCGTACAAGCTCACTTTTGGAAAAATTATTGAGTTCCTCTGCTATATCCGGCGGGAGACATTTTAAATCCACAGCCTGCGCCACCATAGAATAGACCTGCTGTTTTTTTGAAAGCTCAAAAAACGCATTCCAATCAATACCTTCGGGAGGAGAGGACGGCTTTTCGCCTTTTGCCGCAGCGCGAAGAACCTCAATCAGATATTTGGTTTCCCTGCTGTTGATTTCCATCATAATTATTCTTCCAAAATTCCCGCTTTTCTTATAACATCAAGAAGTTCCCTGACATCAGCTCTTATGACATCCTCCGGAGCATCATATTTTTCAAGCATTGCCTGAACGATGCTGTCCTCCGTCTGCTCTGTTTTAAGAAGCGTAAATATATAATTAGCGGTGGGATTATTATTTATAATTCCATTGAATGTTTTTGAAAGACTGCCCGTAGCAATAGCAAAATCCTTGCCGTCAATATTCCCGAGCATAATATCGCTGTTGAGTTTCATTTTATAGACCCTTTCCTGTAAAAATATTATTCTTTTTCAACCGAACAAACAGCTTCCACATGGGCTGTACGCGGAAACAGATCTACCGCCGCAAGACGGTTAAGGCGATAGCCTTTAGAATTTAAGATCTGCAGATCCCTTGCAAGCGTGGCGCTGTTGCAGGATACATAAACTATTCTTTTTGCGCCCAGATCTTCTATGATATCAAAAAGCTCTTTCTGACAGCCTTTTCTGGGCGGATCAACTATGACAACATCCGGCTTAACGCCTTTTCGTGTTAATATCTTTGCGCCCTCAAAAGCATCAGCACAAATAAATTCCGCATTGCCGATACCGTTTATCAAAGCGTTTTCACGCGCATTATTCACAGCGGATTCGACTATCTCAACACCGTACAGCTGTTTGCATTTATCGGCGAGCGTAAGCCCTATCGTGCCGGCTCCGCAGTACATGTCAAGCACCGTTTCACTGCCCGTCAGCTGTGCAAAATCTGCCGCGCAGGAATAAAGCTTTTCGCACTGGCTGTGATTCACCTGATAAAAGCTTTCGGGAGAAATCACAAATTTCCTGCCGAGCAGAATATCGGTTATCTTATCATCACCCCAGATGATATTTGTTTTATCACCGAGGATAACATTAGTGTTTTTGAGATTTATATTAACCGCAACGCTTTTGAGTTTTGGAAAAGCCTGATGCAAAAGCGAAACAAGCAATTCTTGATTAGGAATACTTTTTCCGTTTATTACGGCGCATGCCATAACCTGGCCTGTTGCGAATGCTTTTCTGAAATAAATGTGGCGAAGCAATCCCCTGCCCGTTTTTTCATCAAAGGAATCAACGCCGCTTTCAAGTGCCCATTTTTCAAACGCTTTAAGCCCAAGAGCAAATTCACGCGGCTGAAGCATGCAGGAAAAAGCGGGAATAACACGATGACTTTTAAATGCGTAAAAACCTGCCGTAAAAACGCCGTTTTCTATTCTTACGGGATACTGCGCTTTATTTCTGTAAAAGCAGGTATCATCCGCACCGATGATTTTTTCAACTTCAAAATCTATGCCGCCTATTCTGCGTATATTCTGCTGAACGAAATCTTTTTTTGCCTCAAGCTCTAATGAATAAGACATACATCTGAACGAACAGCCGCCGCACTTATCTGAAACAGGGCAATCGGATTCTATTCTGTCAGGCGACGGTGTAATTATCTCCCTGACGATACCGACCGCGTAATTTTTAGAGGTTTTGATTATACGTGCAAGTATCTCATCACCCGGCACGGCGTTTCTTACAAAAACAGCCATACCGTCATATCTGCCAACGGCGCTTCCGAGCGGAGTTACCGAATCAATATCCAGTTTTATTTCATCGTTCTTTTTAAGCGCCAATATAAATCACCACTTTATATAATAGCATATATAATTTAAAATATAAAGAATAAATTTTTAAATATAAGCCGTAAAACATTAAAAGCCCCGCTCAGATAAATGAGCGGGGCAAGCAATTAATTATTTGAATATTTCGTTTATGCCTTTTTCATTGTTTGCATAATATGACTGCTTTTTCATTCTGCGGCTTTCCAGTTTCCTCTGAACAAGTTTTACAAGCTCAACAATAGGAATTACCATAAATGCAAGGAAAATGGATACAGCGTACTCCAGAGCGGAAATAGCGGCAAAATCAAATGCGTCAGCAAGGAAAGGAACATAAATCACAAGAGTTGTAAGAACAAGGCTCATACCCATAGCTGCGTATAGATATTTATTGTGTGATTTAAGCCTGAAAATAGATTCGCGCCTTGAACGCATATTGAAAGAATGGAAAATCTCTGCAAGTGAAAGAGTAAGAAATGCCATTGTCATTCCGTTTTGGTGAACGAAATCGGCTGTGCCGTGAGCAAGGTGCATGCCTGCGTAATAAGCAAGCAGAGTAACAACAGATACCATAAGACCCTGCCAAGCAATATCAATGCCCATACCGCCTGCAAAAACGCCGTCCTTACTGTTTCTTGGAGCGCGTTTCATAATATCAGGCTCGCCTTTTTCAACGCCGAGCGCCATTGCGGGGAACGAATCGGTAATAAGATTTATCCACAGCAAATGAACCGGTTCAAGAACCACAAAGCCGGCAAGGGTGGCGATAAATATAGTGATAACTTCTGACAGATTTGAAGAAAGCAGGAACTGTATGGACTTTCTGATATTGTCATATATCCTTCTGCCCTCTTCAACAGCAGAAACGATAGTTGCAAAATTATCATCCGCAAGAACCATATCGGCAACATTTTTTGTAACATCCGTTCCCGTGATGCCCATACCGATACCAATATCCGCGTTTTTGATTGAAGGCGCATCATTTACGCCGTCGCCCGTCATAGCGGTAACTTTGCCGTCTTTACGCCATGCGTTAACTATTCTCACCTTATGCTCCGGCTGAACTCGGGCATAAACACTGTATTTTTCTATATTTCTTTCAAGCTGTTCGTCTGAAATAGAGTTAAGCTCAACCCCGGTAACAGCCTGTGATTCATCTTCGGCAATTCCGAGTTCCTTTGCGATGGCAACAGCAGTATCCTTATGGTCGCCCGTTATCATTATAGGTCTTATGCCCGCCTCTTTTGCTTCCTTAATTGCGGCAAGCGCCTCAGGACGTATCGGGTCTATCATTCCTGCAAGACCAATATAGCAAAGATCTTTTTCTAATGACTGGGCTGATGTATCTTCAGGCAGTTCATTATAGGCTTTCATTGCAACTGCAAGAACACGGAGCGCTTTATCCGCCATTTCCTTATTCTGTGCAAGGATCTGCTCTTTGACTTCATCCGTCATAGGTATTCTTCTGCCATTGACAAGCGCCTGCTTGCATACAGAGAGAACAACATCCGGCGCGCCCTTGGTATACTGTATAAAGCCTTTATTTATTGATGAATGAACGGTTGTCATCATTTTTCTTTCCGAATCAAAAGGTGCTTCGGCGACACGCGGAAATTCAAGTTCAAGTTCATTTTTGGGCATTTCAAGTTTCTTTGCCCATTCAACGAGAGCCGCCTCGGTAGGCTCGCCCTTTACTTTTCCGTCCTCAAGCACGGCGTCGGAGCAAAGAGCCATAGCCTGTGCTATAAGATTTTCACTGTCTCCCCTGAAATCGGTAACCGTCATTTTATTCTGAGTAAGCGTACCTGTTTTATCTGAACAGATAACCTGAGTACAGCCCAAAGTTTCAACAGCTGTCAGACGGCGCACAACGGCATTTCGCTTGCTCATCTTAGTTACGCCTATAGAAAGCACTATGGTAACCACAGTTGCAAGTCCCTCCGGAATTGCAGCAACAGCAAGGGAAACGGCAACCATAAATGTATCAAGCATTGTATCAAAGGTGAGCGACTGACCGCTTGCAATATTTCTTATAATATCTATCGCAAAAATGACAACGCATATTCCGAGAACAAGATAAGAAAGAACTTTTGAAAGCTGATTAAGCTTTATCTGAAGCGGAGTTTCGCCGTCCTTTGCATCATTGAGCGCGCCCGCTATTTTGCCCATTTCCGTATCCATACCCGTTGCAACAACTACTGCTTCGCCATGGCCGTAAACAACACTTGAACCCATATAGCACATATTTGTGCGGTCTCCCAGAGGGATTTCATTTTCACCCTCAAGAGGTTCCGTCTGCTTGTCCACAGGCACGGATTCACCTGTAAGCGCAGACTCCTCAATCTTCATTGAGGCACAGCTTAAAATACGGCAGTCGGCAGGAACACTGTCGCCTGCTTCAAGCACAACAACATCGCCCGTAACAAGCTCTTCTGACGCTACGGTTTCAAGCTTTCCGTTACGCTTTACTTTGCTTTTTGCGGCGGCTATCTCCTGAAGCGCGTCTATTGCTTTTTCAGCCTTAGTTTCCTGATATACGCCTAAAACGGCATTTATCAGAACAACCAGAAGTATTATTATTACATCTGCGGGAAATTCCTTCTCATAAGCAGATGTAATTCCTGATACAACAGCAGCTACTATAAGGATAATAGTCATAGGATCTGTAAATTCCATAAGGAATTTATGAATTATAGATTCCTTTTTGCCCTGCTGCAATTTATTTCTTCCGTTTTGCTCAAGGCGTTTTTGAGCCTCTTCCTGAGAAATTCCGGAGTGGGAACTGCTTTGCTCTTTTAATACGGATTCTGCATCCTGCAGATATTCCTTCATTTTATTCACATGCCCTTCCTGCTGCCGGAGATTATGCAGTATTTTCGCGGCAGCCGTCGAAAACACGCAGACAAGGGATTAATTAAAAAGACCCGTATACAGTATTCCTACCGTATACGAGTCTCATTCTTTAAAACTAAACCAGCTTTTTAAGCAGGATGTTGATTTAGCGCACACTGTGAGTGCGGAACTACTCCCTCATATCGTTTATATTATACCACATTTTAAGAAAAAAATCAATTTGCAAAAGACGATATGTGTTAAATTTTACAAACTATTAACAGTCAGATTATTTATTAATCTGCTTTGAATATTTTGCAAGATAAACTGTGCGCATAAGGAAACACTCCATTTTCGGAACATAATGCTCACGGTTAAAGAGGTTAACATCAACAGCAGCTTCGCAGCCCTTATCCATAATAATTTCAAGAGCCTGCATATCACCCTCGCTGTTTCCAAAAACAAGAGCACCGTTGCCGTCTATAAGAACAGCATTTCTTCCTGATGCCGCTTTACCTATCTTGGCAGCGCAGTCATCAGTATCTCCGTCAATCCAAGCACAGTTTTTAACGTCTATGCCAACTATCTGTGCAAAGTCATCAATCATGGGTATCATATCCTCTCCGGTGCATGAATATGCTACTGCGTGGGGATCAGTGATATGTTTGATGATGGTGGCATTCTGATTATCATAGATAGCCTTATGGATCTTTGCGCATTTAGGAGCAATGCCGTTGATCCCAAGGCAGGTTTCAAGGTCTACATCTATAGTTTCACCTGCTACGGTGAGAGTAAACATATTTCCGTTTCTTACAGATGAGCCGAGATCGCAGATTGACTCCGGCATTTTGCCTGCGCCGACCTTTTTAAGATAGAAGTTAAGTTTATCTTCTTCGCTGTATTTATCAGACCATGCATAGCGCATATAGTTGTCTTTTACAACGCGTTTGCAGCATTCCTCAAGCTTATCTGCAAGCTCAAAAGCGTGTTCATAAGAATCGCCCATGCAAAGGGTGCCGTGGTGCATAAGCATGATCGCTCTTGCAGAGGGATTCATCATAATGCACATTTCAACCTTTTTGCGAAGTGATTCTGTTGTTGACATAGCGTAATCAGCAACAGGCACTTTATCTCCGAGCACATCTCTTAAATCGCTGTAAACATTTCTTATCTCCATACCTGTAATGCTGACGATTGTAGCATACTTCTGATGAGTATGGATAACAAAATCAACAGTGGGATGATGCCTGTATGCAGCTGCGTGAACTCCTTTTTCCGATGAGGGTTTGATATCCCCTTCATATGAACAGTCCTCAATATTTACTACGACAAGCTCGTCAGGAGTAAGAGTTTCATACGCTCTTCCCGACGGAGTAATAACGAACTGTGTATCTGAAATACGCGCGGAAACATTGCCCCATGTGCGCGCGATGAGGCCGGTTTCGATTAATTTCTTTCCGGCTTCGATAACAAGTCTTTTTGCTTCTTCAATTTCGTAAGCCATAATTTTCCTTTCCCTTAAAAGAAATAAACGCGAAATTTGCGCCGTCTAATTTACGCCGCCGGTTTTCACATTATTCAACAAAAGCCGATAAGGGCGGTAAACAGCTGTAAACCGCCCTTAGGATAATTCAATTAATAATCAATTTTTTCGCACTTTGAAAGTACTCTGTCAAAGCGGCGGATGCATTCGTCAATATCCTCTTCAGTATAAGCGGCTGAAGTGTAAAGACGTGAGCCTGCAAGAGTTACAAGACCTTCTGCCATATAAGCAGCACCCATGTACTGCATTTCAGTCTGGCGAAGACCAGTCTGCTTAAGTACATTCGGAATAGTCCACGGTCTCTTCCAGTCTACTTTGAAGTGCATAGTAGCAACAGTGTGAAGATGACAGATAGAGCCGATATTGTAGCATACGAACGGAAGATCGTACTTCTTGATTGACTCATTGATACCCTTAACAAGGCGATCTGCCATATGACCTGCAACCTGGCAAGCATTTCTCTTTTCAATCTCGCAGATTACTGTGTAACCGGCACAGCATGAAATAGGAGTAGCAGCCATTGTGCCACCGCACATTGCCTTGTGAATCTTCTTGCCTTCAGCTTTGTCAAGGCCGGCGCCAAGGTACTTCATAACTTCTTTATGACCGCCTATGCCGCCTGCGCCCGGATAACCGCCGGCAATGATCTTACCGAAGATGGTAATATCGGGATCGATGCCATAGTAACCCTGAGCACCTGAAAGACCGATACGGAAGCCTGTAACAACTTCATCGCTGACAAGAAGAGCGCCGTATTTGCGGCAAAGTGCCTGAACGCCCTTGGGGAAGTCTTTATCAACAGGACGAGTTGCTGATTCAGGGCCGCAAGGCTCGATGAATACAGCAGCTGTGCCGCCGCGGAACTTATTGATGATAAGCTTCTTTTCAAGGCTCTTAAGATCATTCGGGAAGAATTCCTGAGTGTGCTTGAATACGAAAAGCGGAACGCCGTGAGACTGCATATTGAGTGTTCCGGGAACACGCATACCCCAAGCAAGCTGATCTGACCAGCCGTGATAAGCGCCGCCCATCTTGATTATGTTCTTATGACCTGTTGCAAGACGTGCAACTCGAACAGCGCACATACAAGCCTCAGTACCTGATCCGAGCATACGGAACATTTCTACTGAAGGTACGCACTCTGAGATCTTTTTAGCAAGTTTGTACTCATAAGGATGGAAAAGACCTGTTGAAGGGCCGCAATCCTCAAGGAGCTCGATAACCTTATTTTTAACAACATCGTCGTTAGAGCCGATGATTGTGGGACCGCCTGCCTGCAGGAAGTCAAAATATTCGTTACCGTCAATATCATAAAGCTTATTGCCTTTAGCTTTTACCATAACTATCGGGAAGGGATAGTTGAAAGCAAGGTTATGCTGAACGCCGCCGGGAATGATTGATTTTGCTTCTTCGATCATTTCCTTTGACTTTTTGCATTTCTTTCCGAAATACTCGTCCTCATATTCTTTAAGAGCTGTTCTGCTGATAGAATAGATTGGCTTTTTGATGAGCGCGTCAAGTTGAGCTGTAAGAACGGCTGCATCAGGATACTCGGTAATGGCGAATCTTGTATCCATAGATAATTCCTCCTTAAATAAATTACGTTGTGAGTGGCCGCTCACTTTTCGGATGGCGTGAGCCATTACTCACACAGATTTCTATTTAAGTATATCACTTTTGAACGATTTGTCAAACCTCAATTCTATTTTTTTTGTTAAAATCCGTTCAAATTCTTGCAAGTTTCATATTTTCGTGTTAGTATATTTACAATATATTCTTAGATAGGCAGGAGGATTTGTGTGAGTTGCACAAGCGCTTTAAAAAAACTTTGTGCAAACATACAAAATTTAATAAAATGGCAGGCATACACCACAAAGAGGCGTTTAATAAAATTTCAAAAGAACGTCAAAACGAAATACTTGAAATCGCCATTGAAGAATTTTCCTCCAAGGGTTACAAAAGTGCAAATATAAACATCATTGCAAAAAACGCAGGCATCAGCATAGGCCTTATGTATAAATATTTTGCAACCAAGGAAGAACTTTTTTTTGAGTGCATATCAAGAGGCATGGTTATTCTGCAGGAGACCCTTGAAGAAATTCTGAAAAGCCCAAACAAACTACTTAAAAAGGCCGAACTTGTTATAAGAGCGACTTGTGAGCTTTCAAGGGAATACAAAAACTATATAAAGCTTTACAACGAAATCACTGCGGAAAAGGACGGAGAAAGAGCAGTTTATTTTGCAAGGGAGATAGAAAGCCAGACCAGCCGTTTTTACATAACGGCAATAGCTCAGGCGCTTGCAAGCGGCGACGTAAGGCAGGATCTCAATCCAAGGTTCTTTGCCTTTTTCCTTGACAACCTGCTTCTTATGCTTCAGTTTTCATTCACTTGTGAATACTACAAGGAAAGACTTTCTCTTTATACAGGTGTAAAAATAGACGAACTTGACGACGACGAAATAGTAGATCAGCTTCTGAAATTCATTGAATCGGCATTTACTTTTTCTAAAGATTAAATTAACAAACTGCAGGAGCAGTAAATAAATTATTTTTGCGGAAAGGCTTGGAAAGAATAATATGGCAAAATATGTTATAACTTACGACATCGGTACCACCGGCATTAAGACCTGCCTTATTGAGATTGACAAAGAGATGAAAATTCTTGGTTCATCTTCTCTGGGATACGGTCTTTACGTTGATGACGAAGTAGGCGTAAAAGGCGGAGCGGAACAGAATGCCGACGAATGGTGGGACGCCATGTGCGTTACAACAAAAACAGTATTTGAGAAAGTTCCGTACATAAAAAAGGAACAGATCGCGGGAATCTCGTTCTGTTCTCAGATGCAGGGCCTCGTACTTGTTGACAAAGAGGGCAACTGCGTGCGCAACCCCATGAGCTATATGGATCAGAGAGCGCGCGAGGAACTCAAAAAAGGTATTGCCCACGGTGTTAAGATTGCAGGTGCCGAAGTTTCAAAGCTTCTCAAATATCTTAAATATACAGGTGCTGTAAGCTCTTCCGTAAAAGACCCCATTTGGAAATACAAGTGGGTTGAGGCACATGAACCGGAAGTTTTCAAAAAAGTATACAAATGGCTTGATGTAAAAGAATATCTTATCTGCCGTGCAAGCGGTGAGTTCGTTATGACCAGGGACAGCGCTTTCGCCACCCTGCTCTATGATACAAGACCGGGCCATGAAGGTTGGTGCAAGCCTATATGCGATATGGTAGGCGTTGACATAAAGCATCTGCCTGAAATAAAAGAGTGTACTGAAAAAGTAGGAGAAGTTACAGAAACAGCTGCTGCTCAACTGGGTCTTGCTCCCGGAACGGCAGTATTCGGCGGCGGCGGAGACGCATCTCTTATAGGCGTAGGCGCAGGCTGCACAGAAGTGGGCGACACTCACATTTACAGCGGAACATCAGGCTGGGTAGGCACAATAGTTGACAAACAGGTTGTTGACGCAGGGGCAATGATGGCAGCTATAGTAGGCGCAGATCCGAAAACATACAATTATTTTGGCGAGCTTGAAACATCCAACAAATGCGTTGAGTGGGTAAAAGACCATCTTGCACTTGACGATATCGGCGTATATCTTCAAAACAAAAACATTTCCGAATCAGTTGAAGCTCTTAACATCAATCTTTATGATTACATGGAAGATGTTATCAACCAGATACCCGCAGGTTCAAACGGAACTGTATTTACCCCGTGGCTTCACGGCAACAGATGCCCGTTTGAGGATCCTAACGCGGCAGGCATGTTCTTTAACATCAAAATAGAAACCGGCAAAACGGAAATGATAAGAGCCGTTGTTGAGGGTATCTGCTTCCATATGAGATGGATGCTTGAAAGGCAGGATATCAAAAAGGAAGTTAAACTTGCCGACACTATCAGATTCTGCGGCGGCGGAGCTTTGGGCGCCGTAACCTGCCAGATACTTTCGGATATTCTTCAGAAAAACATAGAAGTTGTTGACAGTCCACAGAATGTAGGTGCAGTTGGCGCTGCTGCCTGCATCGCAGTCGGTCTTGGTCTTATTCCCGATCTGGGTCATGTAAAATCGCTTATACCGGCAAAATACACATACCACCCCAACACGGAAAACAAGGCTGTTTATGACAGGAATTTCAAGGTATTCAAAAATCTTTACAAGTGCAATAAAGAAAACTTTGCTATTCTCAACGGCTGATATTAAGGAATTTAATTAGCTTACAAAACAGGTAAATATTTTTTGATTGCAGGTGTATCTGCATAAACGGGCTTAACTTTGGTTTGCAGATAATCACTGCCCTGTTGATTTAGCTACGGAGAATACTCCGAATTATTAAAAATTTATAAGTTACATAAAAAAGCCCTGAGCGTTTGCTCAGGTCTTTTGTTAATTATATACCTATTTATGCTCTGGCTACCATTTCGCCGTATTTTTCCTTACTCTCTTTAATAAAGAGTTCAACCTGTTTTGCGGACGGCATTGCGTCTGAACAGCTGTGTGCCGAAATGAGGATAGAAGCTGAAGCTGAACCGAACTCAAGAGCATCGATTATCTCCTTGCCCTGAAGAAGGCTGTAAAGGAAAGCAGAACCATAGCCGTCTCCGCCGCCGAAACCTTTTAACTTAACTGCCGGGAACGGTTTGATATTGTAATACTTTCCGTCGTTGGTATAAGCTGTTGAGCCTTCCTTGCCATGTTTAATAACGCAGATTGACGCGCCGAATGACTGCCAGTACTGAGCAGATTCCTTATCTGAACTCTTTACGCCTACGATACCCTCTGTAAGATCAAACTCTTCACGAGAGCCCATAATTATATCAGCATATTGTGCGGCAAGGCTGTAATAAACAGCTATTTCATCTTTTGATTTCCAAGTGTATTCACGATAATCAATATCAAAAATAATTCTTACATTATTCTTTTTGGCAAGCATCATTGCTTTGAAGCAGGCCTCTCTGCTGGGGCTCTTGGCAAGCGCCGTGCCGCTGATAACAATCGCCTTTGCGCTGCTTACATATGCTTCGTCAACATCAGCAGGATCAAGACAGAAATCCGCAACATTATCCCTGTACATAAGTATGGAAGATTTTTCTTTTGAAAGTATTTCTGTAAATGTCAGTCCGATTTTTTCTCCGTTTTTAGCACGGGTAACATGGCTTGTGTCTATTCCCTCTTTATCAAAGTAATCAACAACGAAATCGCCGAACTGATCATCGGAAACGCAGCCTATGAAACCGACTTTACAGCCAAGTCTTGCAAGGCCGACAGCTATATTAGCCGGTGAGCCGCCAACATACTTATTAAAATTGGAAGATGCCGAAAGCGGCATATACATATCCGTAGGGTTAAAATCGATGGCGATTCTTCCTACAGGTATAAAGTCGATAGGTTTTGTCATATCAAATTCAATGTACTGCATAATTTTTACTCCCTTAAAGACTATGATTTTCAAGCTTTGTTATCTGTTCCGAATATAAGTATATGGCGCTTTGCGTTAAGATAAGCACCCTCAACCTCGGCTCCCTGAAGATCATAATATCCATTTATCTTATTTTCATTATAACAGTCACGAACTGATTTTTCAACAGAATCAAAGGTGGCTGTTGCAATATTTATCTTTTTTATGCCCGTTTTTGCACAGCGTATAAAATCTTCTTCACTGATACCGGTACCTCCGTGAAGAACAAGAGGAGCGCTTACCCTTTTCGCGCATTCCTCCAAAATGTCAAATCTTAGTTTCGGTGCGGATTTATAATTTCCGTGAGCGTTACCGATTGCAACGGCAAGAGCATCAACCTCCGTTTCAGCAGCAAATCTGACTGCATCATCCGGCTTTGTGCAATTAATTGCAATATCCTCGCTTCCGTCCTCTGAACCGCCAACACAACCGATCTCAGCCTCAACCGCTGCGGAATATTTCTTAGCCATAGAAACGATTTTTTTAGTTTCTGCTATATTTTCCTCAAGCGGAAGATGGCTTCCGTCAAACATAACCGATGTAAAGCCAAGTTCAAGAGCCATACTGATCATTTTTTCTGTTTTACCGTGATCGAAATGCACGGCAACAGGTGTTTTGGCATTTTTTGCGGCTGCAACCATAAGAGGACCTATAAGCTCAAGGGGCGACTGTTTCAGTCTTACCTCTGCAATCTGTAAAATAACAGGCGCATTAAGTTCCTGTGCAGCCTTGAGCACTCCGAGAACCATTTCCATATTTGCAACCGAAAAAGAACCCACGGCATAATTACCTTTTTGAGCATCCGCAAGTAATTCGCGCATATTTACAAGCATGTTTTTTACTCCTTAACTATCATAAACGGGTCGGTCTGTAAGCCGAGTTCTGTAATTGGCAACCATCTATCTCGACGCGCCATTGCTGACGCGCTCCAGCCACATTTCGGGATTATGTGTCGAGCAAACAGCCTCCCATTCTGTGTTGCAGCGGATAGGGTTTACATGGCAGCGGATGTCTCCACCCGCTCGGTGAGCTCTTACCTCGCCTTTCCATCCTTACCGATTTAACGGCGGTTTATTTCTGTTGCACTTTCCCTGAGGTTACCCCCGGCGGCCGTTAGCCGTTATCCTGCTCTGTGCTGCTCGGACTTTCCTCACACCATTATTAATGCGCGGCTGCCCGACCGGCCCGTTTCTTAATATTGTAAAATATAAATTAAAATGTGTCAATAATTTTATTAAGGCGGTTGCAAAGAATTATGAAATATTGTAATATTGTTTAGAGGTGATTAAATGGCGCCGAGAAATTTTGATGACGACAGGGACCGCACCGTACCTCCAGAGGAAGATTATTACGGCAAAGCGCCCATAGACCTGAATTTTAACAGCAGAGAAAACGGCAGATTCAACGAGGGCGGAATAAACCCCACCGAAGAATATGACAGGTACTACAGAGAAACGAATCAAAACCGAAGCAATTATTCGCAATACCCTGAACGGTCTTCATATTCAGACCAAGGTAAAAGCCCCGCAGATAAATATTCACGTGATGACCTGAGATATTCTCCCCCTCCGCCGCATAATAAGAGAGAAGTTTCTGAAAAGAAAAACAACAGGGAGAATAATAAAAACAAAGGTAAAAACGGCAGTAAAAAGAAGCAAGCACCAAAGATCATTACGGGAATTGTTGCATTTGTACTTGTAATAGCGATAGCGGCAACTGCAATGGTAGAGTCTGTACTTGGTAAAATCAATTACGACGAAAAAGAGGACAATCAGTATATTTCCTCCGGCGAGCTTGTTTCCTCATCAAAAGTAACGAATATATTACTGCTTGGTGTTGACGCAAGACCTGATGACGAGGACGAGTCAAGCAGAGCGGATTCAATGATGCTGATATCATTTGACAGAGAGCACGGATGCATTAAAATGACTTCTTTTCTCAGGGACTCATGGGTATATATTCCTGTTGCAGACAAAAAGCAAAGACTTAACGCTGCATGCACATATGGCGGTTACAGCGGAGTTGTGGACACCATTGAGTATAACTTCGGGGTCGATATTGACGGATATGTTGTGGCTGACTTTGAGATGTTCAAGATAATGGTTGACAGCATAGGCGGTGTAGAAGTTGAGGTAACTGAAAAAGAAGCTAATGAAGTTACTAACCACCCGGGCAGATACGGAGATGTCACACTTGAAGCAGGAACACATACACTTACAGGTGAACAGGCGCTTGCCTATTGCAGAATCAGAAAGATCGATACAGACTGGAAAAGAACGGAGCGTCAGCGCACAGTAATTCAGCAGATAATTAAAGGCGTTGTTTCCAGCGGGCCGGTTGGAGCTTACAAGGCTGCCAGCAATGTAGCACCGTATATTCAGACAGACCTTACAAAAAATGAAATTCGCGGACTTATATTTGACGCACTTATGTGCGTAGGCGGAGGTTTTGATCAGAATTCCTGCCCGTTTGACGGAACATGGGAATACGCTACACACGGCGGAGCTTCCGTAATAGATCTTGATGTAGACGCCAATAAGGACAAGCTTATTGATTATATCTATAATTCTGATAAACCGGATGAAAGCGAAACTGAAACGGAAGAATAATCTTTAATCAATAAAAACGTCATGCCGAAATTTGGCATGACGTTTTTTAATTATTAAGAAAATACTATAAAAGAATATAAAAAAGCTCCCCTCTTTTCAGAGGGGAGTTTTCTATTTAGTTTCCAAAGACGTTTCTTGACAAATCGCCGTAATCATCGCCGTCTCCAAGATCAGTTCCTGTTGAACCAGTGAACAAAACGTTCGAGGGAAAATCATATTTACGAATATTGATTTCTGGTTCTTCGTAAAATAACTTCATAAATGACTCCTCCTCCATTATCTAATTACTGCATTAATTGCAACATCAGAATAAGTATAATACTCATTGCCCGCTTTGTCAACATAAATTGCATAAGCAACAATTGTTGCGTTAGGATAAGAGATATCTGTGTTGAAACTTACAGTAAACTGATTGCCGTTTTGATCTTCATTAGTATATTTAGAAGCAGAAAGATTGAAGATTTGATTTGCTGAATTAATTTCAGCAAGGCTTAAATCATCGTTGGTTGGATCAAGTCTGTCAAGAACAAAACCATATGACTGAATTGTTGCGTCTTCCGGCAAAGCAAATGAACCTACAAGATATACTTTTCCAGCATCGCTGTCTACAATCGGATCTGCAAGATCAACACTTGCAGTCTGATTATCGATAGATGTCAAAGCTTTAACTGTTATATCTCTGCATGCATAGAAGCTATATTCTGAACCATAGCAAAGAACTTTGCCGTTTGCATTGTTCACATAAGCAACAGCATTGTCTGCGGCGAGAGTTACAAGTTCATTATATGCAGCATGCTGAACATCAATCTGATCACCGTTTTCATCAACAAGAGTTATTGCATAATCAGTAGGTGATACACTGTTGAAATCAACAAGTATATTCATATTACCGTTAACAGTAATCTGAGCTCTTGAACCTGAACCAAGGGATGTCATATCGTCACGGTTATAGAATGTACCTACCTCATAGAACGGAAGATTATAATAGGTGTTAAGGCTTGTAGCCTTCAGTCTTGTGCCATCAGTTGCATACTGAACGTCAAGTATTTTATCTGTAGCAACTCCGTCAAGAGAAAGATAGAATGTTACTTTACGAAGATCTTCCTGAGACGTTGAACCTGCTGAAGTATAAACCTCTGTATTACCTCTAACTGTGAAAGTATAGTTGGTGTCAAAATACTGATACTTGTTGTTTACATCAGGCTGAAGATTATCAGTATAAACATATGTTACCCAAGCACATTTTTCACCTGAATTAACAGGGTTTTCAAGAGTAACTGTATCACCATAATGGAATTCCGTTGCAGAAGCTTCGTCTGAAGTAAGGCTGAATGTACCGTCTCCGTCATCTACTACCCAATATTCATTGTTATCAATATCACAAACAAGAATTGTGTAAGGAATCCAGTTCTCAGTTAATGCAGTTCCGAGTGCAGAATTATAGTTATCGTAATCATAAGCGGTATATATCTTACCGTTTACCTCAACAGGAGTTTCAATATTTATACCCTCAACAGCACTCTGAACAGCTAAAACATTATAAGCGTCAGCATTAAGTGTGCTTACTTTATAAACATTAGCCTCATAAACACTTTCATCTGTCTGGCCGTTTCTAAGAGCCTCTACAGCTGAAACAATTCTCTGAGTCTGCTGATCTACAGCTTCCTGCTGAGTATCAGGAACTGTTGCCTGCTCCTGAGCAGTGTAATTGTAAAATCTGATTTCAACAATATTGAAGTTAGCATCTTCAAGTGCAGCAGATGTGAACTTCATTGAATTATCTTCAGCGGCAGCAAGAAGTTCTTCCATTTCCGCTTTAGCTGCATTAAACTGTGTCCAGTCTGCCTGCTCATAGAGTGCCTGACCACAGGAATCGCAGTACATATTTCCGTCTGAATCTTCGCAAGCAACTATTTCGTTAACATCGCCGCGTGAACATGTTTCTGTGTGTGTAGCACCGTCATTGTTCGGCGTATAATGAATATCATGGCCGAGAGCGGTTTCTTTTGACTGATAGTCATATCCGCAAACAGAACATACATAGTGTAAATTTCCGTCCGCTTCGCATGTTGCATGCTGACTGTCTGACTGTTCAATAAAGTTATGAGCATCTAAAGATGTGTTTTCCTGAAGATTGCTCATTGCAGTCTGAAGTGTATTATATCTGTTCTTTACTTCAGATACGATAGCTTCATTCGTCATTGAGCTGTAATTAAGATCTGCCTGTGCAGCTGCAAGAGCATCACTGAACGGATTCCATGTTCCGCTAGTATAGCAATTAAATGCATTGTTCTGATACTTTGCAACTATATCTGCAGCCTGGCTTACAAGCTCAACAAGATCAGAAATATCAATTACAGTAACTGTCTGTTTAACATCTGAGTTGGTACGGGATCTTGTCTGGAAACCATCCCAACCACCGGCATTTACACCAAAATATTCCACCAGATCAGGTGTAGTAAATGATACTGAGCTAATGCCAAGATCACCTACAGAAACTGTTGTTTCACCAAGTATTCTGGTTCCGTCAGAAGCGGCAGGAATATTTACATAGTCATTACCTGCAGATACGCTGCTTGTGGGCTTCATGAGCAATGCATGATATGAAGAGTAAGCTCCTGTATTGCCCTCGATTGAAGCTCCGCCTTCTTTCCAGCGAACTGACATTTTACCGTTTCCGTAATCAACTGTATCCTGGCTGAATGCACCGAAACCAAGTGAATGGAACTGTACTCCTCTGCTAGATGCCCAGCTGCTCCAGTGGTTATTAACAGAAATATCATATTCTGTTACATAAGAAGAGTTACCGGAAACTGTTTTTAAGTAAGTAATATTTGTAATCTGTCCGCTAAGATAGGTTTTAACATTATCAGCGGTATATCCGTTTGTTGTTCCGGTTGTCTGCGAAACAACCGTTCCGTCAGTAAGGCCTGTAAATGCAGTCTTGAGTTCAAGAAGAGCATTGGCAATATTTGTTATGAGTTCAGTATATTTTGAAATAACAGTTGCCTGATCAGTGAAATCAGTTTTATCAAGGCTTGTCATTGTGCGGGTAGCCTCGGCAACCTTATCCATAACATCAGTGTAGTTAGAGAACTTATAACCGTCTATACCCTGAGCATAAGCCATTGCGGAATTGTAGCTAAGCTGTGTACCAAGTACGGGAACAACAGCATCATGGCTCAGACGAAGACCTGCCATTGCAGTTTTAACATCATTAAGAATGGTGTTATATATTTCTATATCCTCTTCTGTTTCTCTAAGGGTGATACCGGAGGTATAGCTGCCGTTATTGTAATATTTGAGAGCTGCGTTTATCTTATCTGTAAGAGCACTGTATGTTTCAGCTTTGTAATAACCCTGAGTAAGTGAGTAATACTGCTGGAAGCATGCCTGAAGTTCAGTGTCTTTGATATAATCTCCGGATGTAACAAGTCCGTTATACGCATTCACAAGATTTGTGTTTGTTGATGTAGCATCACTGAAACGATATGTCTTGTTAGCTATATAATTAATGGTTGATGTAGCTATATCATAGTTCCTCTTGAATATGGTATATGAATTAGCTGAATAATAACCATCCTGATTGTTGTTGTCAATAATAGGAGTATATGCAGCATAGTTGTTTGCCAGCTGAATATAACTATCCATATTAGCCTTTGTTGTAAGAGCTCTGCGAGCAGTTTCAACTCCGGATACAGCTGAAGATATAGCACTTGTGCAGCTTTCAACCTCAGCTGCAATATCTGAGCCCTTAATATATGACTGCGGATTAACCGCCATAGCCTTTTCTATAGCTTTCAGATAAGAAGAAACAAGTGAATAAGTATAGTCACAAAGATCATTCGGGATTGAACTTACCGCATCGATTACTGCATTATAATTAATTACATAAATATCACATGTCTGATTGAAGGTACCAGAGTTGCGGTCTTCATTGTAAGTAATCCATTCCTGAGTTGGATAGTGAAGTACATATTCATCTCCGAATGTGCTTGAATCACCTGTCCAGTAAAGTGTATTAGAGTATCTGTCAGGATTATTGTTAGATGCGTTTACGTTAGAAAGGAAATCTGAATTGTCGATATAACCAACGTAGGACTCTGTTGCAGTCTGATAGCCCGGTGTATTGCTGTATCCGTGCCAATTCTTTACAAGAGCAAAAGGTGAAGTTGTAGGTCTCATACTTCTTGTACCGGAAGTAGCAAGAAGTGTATATCTTGCTGTATACATTGAAACCGGAAATGCAAGAGGAGTATCTGTTCCGTCATACATAAGAACAGTTGTACCATACTGAACGCCGGCACGTGTTTCTGTACCTGCACCGCCGTCATTTGTTCTTACATCTGCATACGGAGATGATTCGCCAACACCGTAAGCATAAAGTACGTTGGACATCTGGTCTCCGTCTACAAGGCCAAGGCTTGTATAAGATCCGTCAGCTGCCTGAGTAGCAGTTGCTTTATACGGAGTCCATACCTGCATTGCATTGAACTGAGTTTCAAGATTCTTGTAAGCGGTATCTATTTCATCAGCAGTTCTGACGCCGGCAGTTACAAGGAAATATGTAACATAACCGTTATACCAAGCCTCATAGGAACTTGCCAGATTGGTATAAGGAGTTCCGCTTTCAATTCTTGTTTCATACTGGTCCAAAAGATTTTTAAGATCTTCAGCAGAATGCTCAGCGGCGAAAGAGCTGAACGGCATTGCTGCAAAAGTTGTCAACACCATTATTGCCGCAAGAAACGCTGCAAGAAGACGCTTGGACTTTTTAGTTTTCATTGAATTACCTCCTTAAAAAATGCACTGCCCGGCAATAAAACAACAGAAAAGCCTGACCGTTCTTTTGTTTTGCCTGTTATGATTTACCGCAGAGCATTTGATTCAAAAGGGTGCACTACCCCTAATGAAAAGCATTCTACAAAATGAATGATACCATAATTATGTAATTATGTCAACTTAAATACATAATATTTATATAAAAAATGTTTACAATTTGTTTACAGTTATTCCGTAACAGAATTTATAAAAATTCACTTGAAAGTTCATACAAATTTGATTAATTTGTTTATAATTCTAACATCTAAATGCAGTATTCCAAGCACAAGCACTGTATATTTTCAATTCTAATTTTGTAATTTTATACATACTATTTTGAATATTTGCTCATTTTTTGTATTTTTATACAAATTTCTCTAATTCCCTTGACTGCCGGCTTATATGTGACTATAATGAATATCAGTTAGGGCGCAGAAAGTGCCCGAAGGTGCGAATAAACGCCCTTTAATTTATTACATTTATATATGTGGAGGAAAACTAAAATGGCAAAAGAAATCAAAAAAGTTGTGCTTGCTTACAGCGGCGGACTTGACACTTCTATAATCATTCCGTGGCTGAAGGAGAACTACAACAACTGCGAAGTTATTGCGGTAAGCGGCAATGTTGGACAGGGCACGGAACTTGACGGTCTTGAGGAAAAAGCTATAAAGACCGGTGCTTCAAAGCTTTACATAGAAGATCTGAAGCAGGAATTTGTTGACGACTACATTATTCCGACAGTAAAAGCCGGCGCTAAATACGAAGATCAGTACCTGCTCGGCACAGCATTCGCACGTCCGATTATTGCTAAAAGAATAGTTGAGATTGCAAAGGCTGAAGGAGCTGACGCTATCTGCCACGGCTGCACAGGCAAAGGCAACGATCAGGTAAGATTTGAGCTTGCAATAAAAGCTTTTGCTCCTGAGATGCAGATCATTGCACCGTGGAGGACTTGGGAATTCAAGAGCCGTGAGGACGAGATTGAATATGCTGAAAAACACAACATTCCGCTTAAAATAAACAGGGAAACAAACTATTCTAAGGATAAGAACCTGTGGCACCTGAGCCATGAGGGACTTGATCTTGAAGACCCTGCAAATGAGCCAAAGTATGACGAGATCCTTGAGATGGGCGTTTCTCCTGAAAAGGCTCCCGACAAACCGACTTATGTTACAATTCATTTTGAAAAAGGTGTGCCGACCGCCATTGACGGCGAGGAAATGAACAGCGTTGCCCTTGTTGAAAAGCTGAATGAGCTCGGCGGAGCAAACGGCTGCGGACTTGTTGATATGGTTGAAAACAGGCTTGTTGGAATGAAGAGCCGCGGCGTTTATGAAACTCCCGGCGGCGCAATTCTTTACAAAGCGCATGAAACACTTGAGCAGATATGCCTTGACCGTGAAACACAGCATTATAAATTCCTTGTTGCTCAGAAATTTGCTGAAGTTGTTTACTACGGTCAGTGGTACACTCCCCTTCGTGAAGCTCTTTCTGCATTTGTTGAATCCACTCAGAGAACTGTTACCGGCGATGTTAAGATCAAGCTTTACAAAGGTAACATTATAAATGTAGGTGTTAAATCTCCTTACAGCCTTTACAGCGAGGAATTTGCTACATTTGATGCTGACGAAGTTTATGACCAGAATGATTCAGCAGGATTTATTAATCTTTTCGGCCTGCCGATCAAAGTTAAAGCATTGCTTGATCAGCAGAGAAAAAATAATAACGACTGATAAAACCACGCCCCTGCCAACGCGGGGGCAGAATTTTATATATAGCGGTGCAGACCGTTGACGTGACAATCAGTTAAAATTGTATTAAATGGAAAGGTTTTAGTATGGCACAGCTTTGGAAAGGCAGGTTCAAGAAAGAACTTGCAAAAGAGACGAATGACTTTAATTCCTCAATAAAATTTGACAAAAGGATGTTTGAGGAAGATATAAAAGGCAGTATGGCCCATGCTGCTATGCTGGGCGCTGCAGGAATAATTGATAAAAGCGAAAGCGAAAAAATCGTTGACGGCCTTGACGGAATTTTAAAGGATATAAAAAACGGAGTTCTTGAAATAGACGAATCCGCTGAAGATATCCACACTTTTGTAGAAGGCGAACTTACAAAAAGGCTGGGTGACACGGGAAAAAGGCTGCATACTGCCCGCTCCAGAAATGACCAGGTTGCGCTTGACATAAGACTTACTCTCAGAAAAGAAATAGGAACAATAGAAGAACAGGTAAAAGAACTTATCGGAGTTATATGTGAAAAAGCAGAGGAAAACAAGCTTACCATAATGCCCGGTTACACCCACCTGCAAAGAGCACAGCCAATAACATTTGCTCATCACATTATGGCCTACGCGGCAATGCTGTGCCGTGACCTTGACCGCCTTTCCGATGTAAAGCGCAGAATGAATGTTTGCCCGCTGGGATCAGGCGCGCTTGCCGGAACCACTTACCCGCTGAACCGTGAAATGGTGGCAAAAGAACTTGGTTTTGATTCTATTACCCTCAATTCACTTGACGGAGTATCTGACCGTGATTTCTGCCTTGAACTTGCCGCTGCGCTCTCAATAATAATGGTTCATCTTTCACGATTTTCGGAAGAGATAATCATGTGGTGCAGCTGGGAATTTAAGTTTGTTGAACTTGACGATGCGTTTTCAACCGGCTCATCTATTATGCCTCAAAAGAAGAATCCCGATATCGCAGAGCTTGTGCGCGGAAAGAGCGGACGTGTTTTCGGAGACCTTACAGCGCTGCTTACGGTAATGAAAGGCATTGCTCTTGCATACAACAAAGATATGCAGGAAGATAAAGAGGCTATTTTTGATGCTGTTGACACAGTTAAAATGTGTCTTACTGCGTTCACTCCTATGATTGAGACAATGACGGTTCTCAAAGATAATATGAGAAATGCCGCGGCAAAAGGATTTATAAATGCCACCGACTGCGCCGATTACCTTGTAGGCAAAGGACTTCCTTTCAGAGACGCTTACAAAGCAACGGGTGAACTTGTAGCATTATGTATAGACAAGAACCTTACGCTTGAAACCCTGCCGATAGAGGAATACAAAAAGATATGCCCGCTTTTTGACGATGAGGTTTACACAGCCATCAATCTTGAAAAATGCGTTGCAGACAGACTTGTGCCGGGAGGGCCGAGCAAAGAAAGTGTTGAAGCACAGATAAAAGCTGCTAAAGATTTCATAAAGTGAATTTACAACATTGCATAGTTGTAAAAAAATTGTTAAGCTGTTGACATCGTGCAAAGTGTTAGTTTATAATGAATTAGCATAATTTGCAAAATAAGGAAAGGCTTGTGAATTTATCATGGCTTACAAACTTGTAGTTGATTCCTGCTGCGATATTACAGATGATATGAAAGAGTGGGAAAATCTTGAGATCGTTCCGCTCACGCTTCAGATAGGCGATTACGTTATAAAGGATGACGCCGATTTCGATCAGGATGACTTCATAAACAGAATGGTGAGCAGCAATGAGCTTGCGAAATCAGCCTGCCCCTCTCCCGAGGCTTTCGCAAAAGCATGTGAGGGAGATTATGACGAGATATATCTGCTTACTATTACTGACAAACTGAGCGGCACATATAACAGCGCTCTTCAGGGTGTTGAAATATACCGCGATGAAAACGGAAGCGAAAAAAAGATTCACGTATTCAACTCACTTGCCACATCCGGGCTTGAAACTATCATGGCTCACAAGATCAAAGAGCTTGCGGACAGCGGTTACAGTTTTGACGAAGTAGTTGCAAGAGCTGAGGAATACTGTGTTAAAAACTGCGGGCTTTATTTTTGCCTTGAAAGTCTTGACGCTCTCAAAGGAAACGGAAGACTTTTCAATCTTGCCGCAAATGTTATTGAGGCGCTTAGGGTAAAACTCATATGCAGACGAACCGATTATGGCAACATTTCCGTTGCCGGCAAGGATTTGACACAAAAGCGTGCTCTTTCAAAGCTTGCAAATCTTGTTGCCAAGGATACTGAAGGCTACGACCTTAAAGGAAAAGCATGTATTATCAGCCATGTTTGCTGCAAAGAAAAGGCAGAACACGTGAAAGAATTGATATCTGAGGCATGTAACTATGCGTCAAACAGCATAATCGTTATAAAAGCAAGCGGTTTAAATTCGCTTTATGCTTCAAACGGCGGAATTATAGTTTCATTCAGCAAATAATTAATATAACAAAAAAGACCTGTTCGGTTTGAACAGGTCTTTTTTATATGTTTTTCGCTGTAAGAGAAATCTTAACAATCAATATCAGGAATAGGCGAAATACTGCGTTCAAGAATACCGTTCATATACGCAATTGCCGTGCCGTAATTAGTGAACGGCACTCCCTGTTTTTCGGCAGATTTCATTCTGTATTCAATCTCAGCAGGATTAAGCATACAACCTCCGCAATGGATAACAAGTTTAAAACTGCTCAAATCCTCAGGAAAACCTCCGCCGCTGCTCCAGTGCAAATCAAGGTCTGCGCCTGTTCTCTGTTTAAGCCAGCGGGGAAGCTTAACTGTGCCTATATCATCGCATTGTCTGTGATGGGTGCAGCCTTCACTGATAAGCACACTATCCCCGTCTCTTAAAGTGTCTATTACCCGAGCTCCTTTTACGGCAGTGCTCAGGAATCCTTTATATCTTGCCATAAGGATAGAAAATGAAGTCAGCGGCACTGACTTATCAACAATTTTTGAAACAAAAGCAAATGCCTGCGAATCCGTTACAACCAGTGCAGGCGGATTTTTAAGCGAGCCAAGCGTTCTTTCAAGTTCTGTTTCCCTGCAAACGAGAGCAATAGCGCCGCTGTCTATAATATCCCTGACTGCCTGCTGCTGCGGCAAAATGAGTCTGCCTTTGGGAGCGGCTGAATCAATTGGAGTTACAAGCACAACCGTATCACCTGAGGAAATCAAATCAGCAACAAGTCTTTTCTGCTTTTCGGGAGGTGAATACAGTCTGCCGAGCGCATCTTTTAGTTCTTTAATACCCTGCTTTTTAAGAGCACTTGTATAGACCTGTAAAGGACTGTCGGCAGGCACCTCTTTCAGCAGGTCGGATTTGTTTTTCACCGTAAGATACGGAATTTTTCTTTCATTGAAAAGCGATATCAGTTCTTTTTCACAACCGTTTAATTCTCTTGAGGCATCCGTTACAAGCACTGCAACATTGCAGGAGCGCAGAATTTTGCGTGCTGTATCAACACGTTTTTCACCGAGAGTGCCGGAATCGTCAAATCCGGGTGTATCTATTATCATTACAGGCCCCAGCGGCAAAAGCTCCATAGCTTTTTTTACGGCATCTGTTGTTGTACCGCCGATCTCACTTACTACGGAAAGATCCTGCCCCGTAACGGCATTTACAAGACTGCTTTTGCCGGCATTACGGCATCCGAAAAAAGCTATTGAGATTCTTTCACCTGACGGTGTACTGTTTAGGCTCATAAAATCAACTCCGATTTCTAATTAGAATCTGAAATCCCTCTCGCCGTTTTCTATCTTTACAAGGCGTTCACGTACTATCTGCTTAACCTTTTCACTTGAGATATTGTCTATCTCTTTTTCAATAAGTGCCTCGCCTTTCATTCTTGTGTCTTCACTTGCATAGTCCATAAGAAATTCTTTTAAAGTCATGAGAGCGTTGGGATGACAGCAGTTTTGTATCTGCCCTGCTTTGCAAAGGCTCATAAATCTATCGCCCGTTCTGCCTTCACGGTAGCATGCCGTGCAGAACGAGGGAATATAACCTGCTCCCATCAGCCAGTTTACCACCTCATCAAGCGTACGGTTGTCTGAAACATCAAACTGCTCTGTGTCATGAGGTCTTTCCTCCTCGCAATAACCGCCTACCGAAGTTCTTGAGCCGCCGCTTATCTGGCTTACACCGAGGCGTATTATCTTTTCACGCACTTCGGGAGTTTCACGAGTGGAGATTATCATACCCGTATACGGAACGGCGATTCTGATACATGCCGCAATCTTGCAGAACATCTCATCGCTGAGTGAATTATCAAAATCATCAGGGTCAATATCGTCTGCTCTTTTTACACGGGGAACGCTGATAGTGTGCGGGCCCACTCCGTGAACGGCTTCAAGATGCTCGGCGTGCATAAGCAATCCGGCGAACTCATATCTGTACTTATCAAGCCCGAACAGAACGCCGATACCCACATCATCTATGCCGCCTTCCATAGCTCTGTCCATTGCCTCTGTATGGTAAGCGTAATTGTGTTTCGGTCCTGTGGGATGAAGATATTCATAATTTTCCTTATGGTATGTTTCCTGAAAAAGAATATAGGTGCCGATTCCCGCCTCTTTAAGCTTTCTGTAGTTTTCTACTGTTGTGGCCGCAATGTTAACATTTACACGGCGTATTGCGCCGTTTTTATGCTTTATAGAGTAAATGGTTTTAATACAGTCAAGTATGTACTCAATGGGATTATTTACCGGATCTTCCCCCGCCTCAATCGCAAGGCGTTTATGACCCATATCCTGAAGAGCAATAACCTCTTTTGCAACTTCCTCCTGAGTAAGTTTTTTCCTTGCTATATGCTTGTTTTTCTGATGGTAAGGGCAGTAAAGACAGCCGTTTACGCAGTAATTTGAAAGATAGAGGGGAGCAAACATAACTATTCTGTTGCCGTAAAAATCTTTTTTTATCTGCTCAGCAAGGTCATATATCTCCTTATTCTTTTCCTCATTTTCACATGCAAGGAGCACACTTGCCTCCCTGTGATTAAGTCCTTTTCTTTCCTTTGCTTTTTCAATTATCTTATCAATAAGTTCAATATCATCCTTATGCTCATCAGCATATTTGAGAGTTTCATTAATTTCTGCGTCATTTATAAACTCTTCTGCTTTAAGTGATTTCGGGTCATATTTTATCATAACATATATCCTCCTGTGATTTTAATAAGATGTGTTTAGGATCTGTAATCCCCTCTGTCCTCAACAATTTCATAACCCGCAAGGCTCATCTGCCGCTTGAGCATCTCAAGACCCTCGGCGGATTCTGCGCCCGTGCGAGCTTTATTATTGTAGAGTGTGTATTTATCCCTTTCACTGCTTGGAGTAAGATTGGGCATAATAACATTTGCGCCCGCGTTCATACCGTTTTCATGCCCCCTGCCGTCAACTGTGGCAAGAGCGGTTGTGGCGGGTAAAAGCACGTGCGGCAGGGTCAGTCTCACAAGACCGAGTATAAACAGAGTAAGCTCTGCCGAACCGCCCGCAAAATCTGCAAAAGGTGTGTCTTTATGAGGAACAAACGGCCCTATGCCTACCATCTCCGGTCGAAGTTCTTTTAAGAATGAAAACTCGGCGGCAAGATCATCAGCTGTCTGATAAGGAGTACCTACCATAAAGCCTGCGCCCGTCTGATATCCTAATGCCTTTAAATTTCTGAGGCACTGAACTCTGTTGTCAAAGCTCATCTGCGGCGGATGAAGCTTACAGTAATGCGCCTTATTTGCCGTTTCATGGCGGAGCAGATATCTGTCCGCGCCGGCAGTTTTAAGCGCTTTATAGCTTTCATAACTCCGTTCGCCAAGGGAGAGCGTTACTGCGCAGTCGGGGAAGTCATTTTTTATAGCGGATATTATTCTGCAAAGGACTTCATCCGTATAATAAGCATCCTCACCGCCCTGAAGCACAAAGGTGCGAAAACCGAGCGGATAACCGCGCCTGACACAAGACAGAATATCATCTTCATAAAGACGGTATCGTGAAGCATTGCCGTTTGAACGCCTTATTCCGCAGTAAAGGCAATCGTTTTTGCAGTAATTTGAAATTTCAATGAGCCCGCGGATAAACACCTTTCTTGAATAGACCGAATCTCGCACCTGCCGAGCATTCTCAAACAGATAATCGCGGCATTTGTCCCTGTTTTCTATGAGAAGCTTATACTCCTCTTTTTCAAGGTAAGTGTTTTTACGAAGCTTATCTATAAGGGATCTATACATTTGCATAGGCGGTTTTGGCGGACACACCGCTGAGCCTGCCTATCTTGCCGCCGAGGGTGTTTATTACATCCTGCGGTGCATCGACGGCAACGGAAATGATGTTTATATTTTTTTTATGATACGGAACGCCCATTCTGCCTATGATATAATCGCCGTATTCAGACAGCACGGCGTTAAGTTCAGCAGCAGAATCCCTGTTTTCAACAATAATACCTATTACAGCAACTCGAGTTTCCGTAAAAATCCCCCCTAAAAAGAAAAATCCGCGCAAAATGAGCGCGGTTATAAGCAAATATGCTGCGCGCTTCCGGTCAGGATACAGAGTATGCTTTCCGTTAGTTTGCTGTATTGTGAATATTTTAACACTATTTCTCACCATTTTCAATAGCCTGTTGATTTAAACCAAAGTAAAATGTATAATCTATTTATGAGAAAAATAGATTTTGTTATCTCACGCAGAGATTCGAAAAAAACAGCAAAAGAATTCCTGCGTGAATTCGGCGTATCGAGCTCTCTGCTCAAAAAGCTTAAAAATTCTCAGAACGGAATTTTGATCAACGGCAAAAGCGCAAGGAGCATTGACAGAATTTTTGAGGGCGATACGCTTACTATAAATATTGAAAATTCGGGAACGGCTCCTGAGAGAGCAGATATAAAAATCAACATATTGTATGAGGACGAAGACCTGTTAGCCGCGGAGAAACCGGCGGACATGCCTGTTCACGAAAGCCGAAACCACAGAGGCGATACACTTTCAAACGCCGTTGCAGGTATATGCGGCGGTGCGTTCAGGGCAATATACAGACTTGACAGGGATACCAGCGGGATAGTTTTAATAGCAAAAAACGAACTTGCGGCGGCAAAGCTTGCGGGCAAGATAGAAAAAGATTATTACGCAGTTGCCTGCGGGATAATTGAGGGCAGCGGCATTATAGACCTGCCGATAAGACGGGAGCAAGAAAGCATAATAAAACGCTGTGTTGCGCCTGACGGAGAAAGAGCCGTTACACACTACGAAGCGCTTATGCACAGCAGCAAATATACTCTTTTAAAACTGAAACTTGAAACGGGGCGAACACATCAGATAAGAGTTCACCTATCTCACGCCGGTCACCCGCTTGCGGGTGACGAGCTTTACGGGGGCGGCACTGCCGATATAGCCAGGCAGGCGCTACACTGCCGTGATATATATTTTACACATCCGGTAACGGGAAAGAAAAAGCATATTTCTTGTGATTTTCCCGATGATTTCAAAAAACTTACTGAGGGGATGAGATAATGCCTGCATTTTCCGCGCACTTTCTTTTTGCAAAGGAAATGATGGATTTTCTGGAGAAAGAGGCTGATTTTCCCATAGACAAAAACGCAGTGTTCATCGGCTCGCAGGGGCCAGATATTTTCTTTTTTCACCGCGCTCTGCCATGGCAGAAAGGAAAAACGCTGAGAAAAGCCGGCTCTGCAATGCACCGCGCGAAATGCGGAGATATTATAGACTGCTTTGAAAGATACTGTAAAAACAGCCAAAACAAAAGCATTGCACAAAGCTATGTTTATGGTTTCCTGCTGCACTACGCGCTGGACAGGGTATGCCATCCTTATATTTACTTTATTCAGGAAAGAATTATCAGCAAATTCCCCAAAATGAACAAAAATTCAGTTCACAATATGATAGAGCTTTCGCTTGACTCCGTACTTCTCAGTAAAAAAGAACACGCTGAAAGCCCTAAAGCATTTCGAACCGACAGCACGATGAATTACACAAGTGAGGAACTGAAAGAAGTATCAAAGGTTATAGAATCTGCCGGAAATCTTTTCAAAGAATACAAAATAACGGCTCTCGACGCAGCTCAGGCAATTGAGGACACCCGCGCTGCTCAGCGGCTTCTTACAGATGCAGGTGGAAAAAAGGAAAAGTTTTTAAAACGTGCTGAGCGATTATTTTTCCCTTTTACGGGAAATTTCAGAATTTCCGCTTTTCTGAGAACAGACGACTTGGAAAAAGCAATAAAATATGTTAATATTAATAACAGAATATGGAAATCTCCTTTCAGCGAAGAACTGAGAAGCGAAAGCTTTGCGCAGCTTTTTGAACTTGCAAAAGCCGATGCTGTTGAGATGATAAAAAGGCTCAACAATGGACTTTGCGGAGAGGCGGTTACTGACAATATATCATTTTTAACGGGAGTGAAAGTAAAATGAAAACAATACCGAGTTTTCAGATTGACCACAATATTTTAAAGAGGGGAATATATATCAGCCGAATTGACGACGATATCACCACCTACGATATTAGAATGAGGGAGCCGAACAAGGGCCCCGTTATGACGAACGCCGCTATGCACACCATTGAGCACATTTTTGCAACTTATGTGCGCAACACGGAATTCGGAGACAATATTATTTATTTCGGGCCAATGGGCTGCAGGACGGGATTTTATTTCCTGACCCGCTCTCTTTCAGACGGATATTCAATTAAACTTATAAAAGAAGCTTTTCAGTTCATTGCCGATTACTGGGGAATGATCCCGGGCGCCACGATGAAAGAATGCGGCAACTGCAAGGATCACAACCTGGCTCAGGCAAAAGAAGAAGCAAAAGAATTTCTTGAAGTTATAAAGAACTGGACAAAGGATGATCTTAAATACCCCACAGAATAAGGAGGTTTTATGCAGCCTTTATTTACAACTCAATCAGTTTACACATATGAGGAGTACAAGCGTTTCAACTTTGTAATTATGAACTTTAAACAGACTCTGCCTATCTTAGCGGTTGATATAGTATTACTTGTGTTGATGACGATTACAACCTCTGTTATGAGGACAACGTACGGATACTTCTATCCTGTTGTACGATTTTTCTTTTTCATGGCTGTTGCTTTATTTGTATCTTATATATTTGTTCTTTTGGCGGCACTGTTAGGCATAAAAAAGACTTATGAATCAAACAAAACCATGAAAAGAAATCCCGTAAGCACTGTTTATTTCTACAATGAACACCTTACTGAGACAAATTCAAAAGGCGCTGTCAATCTTGCATATGCCGATATATACAAAATAGTAGAGACAAAAACTAATTTCTATATTATGTTGGCAAAGAACAACGGAATTATCATTGTCAAACAAAACTGCACGCCGGAACTTATTATATTTTTACAAAATCTGAAAAACACAATAGTTTAATAATCATAAAAGAGAGGGTTTATTGATTATGAAAAGATTTTTTAAAAACGCCGTTGCGCTTTTAGCAGTACTTGCTATGCTCATATGCTGCTGTCCGTTGAGCGCACTTGCTTCAGATGACAGCGGATTAAAATTCAATAACGGAAAATTCAAAATTCTTATCCTGTCAGACCTGCAGGACACAGATGAGCCTCAGCAGGAAACCGTTGACATGATAACATCCGCCATAACAAAGACCGAACCTGATTTGATTGTGCTTCTTGGAGACAATATTGCAGGCTGGTGGAAAGGTGTTGACAAGGCAAAAACAGACGAAGCAATTGACGTTATCGGCTCCACTATTGAAAAAAGCGGAGTTCCCTTTGCGCTCGTATTCGGAAATCATGACCATGAAGGTCTTGCAAGCGAGGAAAACGGGTACAGCGAGGAATCTGCAAAAGAATACATACTGCACCGCTTTCAGCTTTACGGCGGCTGCCTTGCTGTTGAGGGTGAAGAAATGACGGGAGTAGGCAACTACAACCTTACTATTAAAGACAGCAACGGTGAAAAAGATATATTCAATCTTTGGTTCATGGATTCCAACCCGTACACCTCTGACGAAGAAGGCGGCGGCTACGGCTATGTGCACGAAGACCAGACAGAATGGTACAAGAGCGTTTCTAACGAGCTTAAAGAGAAAAACGGCGGAACTCCCCTGCCCTCTCTTTTATTCCAGCACATTATAGTGCCCGAAGTCTACGATATGCTTACAGAAGTGCCGAAAGGAACTGACGGCGCAGTAAGAGGAAACGGCGGCCACGAAGACAAATACTACGTAGCAAATGACGAATATATTTATCAGGGCAGCCTTAACGAGGGCCCCTGCCCGCCTAATGTAAATCACGGTCAGTTTGACAGCTGGGTTGAACAGGGCGACATTATAGGCGCATTTTTCGGCCACGACCACACAAACGATTTTGCCGGTGAATACAAAGGGATAAAGTTAGTTGCGGTTCCCGGAGCAGGATTTTACAGCTACGGCGGTCATCACGGTGTGCGCACTATAACGCTTGACGAAAATAATCTGACTGATTTTGAGAGTGAAATTATTCTTTCCGACGATCTGCTTGATTACGATGTTTCAAATTTCTATATTGCAAATCACGGATACAGCGAATACAAAAGCGTATTTCTGCCCGCTGTTTTCGGCACGATAGGATTAGTGGCAGTAATATGTGTAGTAGTTGCGGCAGTCATTATAATTGCAAAGAAGAAAAAAGGCAGTAAACAGAAAAAATAAAATTTAAGCATAACAAAAAAGGCTCTGAAATCAGAGCCTTTTTATTATACCATTCAAAAATCATTCTTTATCGTATTCGCTGTTATATGCCGCAACGGAATAAATTACAGGAACAACAAGGCACAGAATAATGAGTGAAACGGGTGCTGCAACCGAGCCGAGAAAAGAAACAGACATAAGGATACCTGATGCGCATATCCATACTACGCAGGAAATACCCTGTGTTTTGTATGCTACAGCCGTATTTTTCAATGTAGGAAAAAGCCGTTCAGCAAATGACGGTACTTTTTTCATAAACGGAACTGAAGCTCCCGCCAGCAAAAGCAGGAGAGAGCACACAGCGCAGAACAGAAATCCTGTGCTGCCGAGAACGCCAAGAGAATATCCTATTGTTACAAAATAGCAGACATAACTGCATACGGGAATAATCAGCTTGAATAATACCGCTCCCGCAAAAAAAGGAGCTTTAATATTCTGAGCCGCAATACAGCCAAGCTGAAGCAAAGTCAGAACAACGGGCAGCACAAACAGAAACAGCCTTTTATCCATAAATCCGTCTGCCTGAAAATCGGAATTAAAGTGGACAGCCATTTTCTGTTCGAGCTGTGAGTAAAACAAAACGCCTGCAAGCACGGGAGCAAGGCACACAGCGCTTGCCGTAATATCAAACAGCGAAAAGCCTTTTTTATTACTCATATTCATATCTGCCTTATATCAGACAAATCTGCCGCTGAAATCAGGCTCAAGCAGAGGAAGCCCAAGGTCATGAACTGCATTTTCTATAAAATTTTGGGCGGCACGCGGTTTTGCCGGCATGCCCATAAATGTAAGATAGTAAAGGGTAAGCTCCTCAAATGTGGGGGTCATTTCATTCTTCACCTTTACCTTATCTTCCGAGAACTCAAATGTAAACTTCCTTACATGGGCTGTTTCTATCGGTCTTATCCAGAGTTTGAGTGTTCCGTCCTCCTGCCAAGCCGCCTTTGAATATGTATGATAGTGAAGATCGCCCAAAGTTATCTCACTCACTCCGTATTCCCCATTCATTCCGGCGCGAATTACATTTGTATAATCTTTTTCACGCCAGGTTAAAGAAAGGCCGTCATCGTCAAACTCAAGTTTCATTTCTTCTATATTTCCGGGCTTTTTGTAAAGCATATTAAGAACGGAAATTGATATAACGGATGTGTATTTATTTGTTTTGCATTTTATAGTCCTGCCGCTGACCCTCTTTTCCGCCCCGGCATTTCTGGGCATTGCCGGCAGATTCTCTACAGCGCAGTTCTCAATAGCTTTAAGCAGTTCTGCATGTTGTGCCTCGTTTTCAGGAAGCGGGTCATTTTCAAAACACTGCGGAAAATATTTCCAAAATACTTTCATTACCTTATAATCCTCTGATTCGCCGCAGTTGAGTACAACAAGTGCGTCATATTCGGGGAACATAAAGCAACGCTGACCGAAAAGTCCGTCTGCCCTAAAGCTGTCGGAAACAGGGTTACGCCAGAACTGATATCCGTAGCCGCACATATTGTCAATAAATCCGTCATGAACGGAATCGGTATGCTTTGCGGTTGCCGTTTTAACCCATTCAGCAGGTATAAGCTGAGTACCGTCTATCCATTTGCCGCCGTGAATATACGGCAGGAAGAATTTTGCAATATCCTCAGATTTCATATAAAGTCCCCAGCCGCCTGCGCAATAGCCGTTTCCGTCTGTTTCCCAGAAAGGCTTTTCGATACCGAGCGGGCGGAACATTTTTTCATCAAGATAATCGATGATGCTTTTGCCTGTAACACGGGAAACTATTGCCGAAAGCATAAAAGTGTTTTCGGAGATGTAATTGAATTTTGACCCGGGAGGCATAAAAAACGGAGCGTCAAAATACTGCCTTATCCAATCGTGGCTGTCCTTCTCCTCAAGAAAAGTAACAAGCTTATCAGAACGCATAGTCAGCAGCATATCTACTGTGAGGCTTCTGTTCGGATACAGTTTTGCGTTTTTATATTCGGGGAAAAACTTATACACCTTATCGTCTGTTTTAAGCAGACCGTCAGCAACGGCAAAACCAACTGCCGTTGAAGTTACGGATTTGCTCATTGAATAAAGAACATGGGGATAATCCGCAGAATACGGTTTAAAGAAACCCTGCGCGCAGACTTTATCGTGCCTTACAACCGTAAAGCTCTGCAGGCCGAGCTTTTTTTCATTTATTTCATCTATGAATGCTTTTATGGCGCCGCTTTTTATACCGACGCTCTCGGGGGTAACGTGCTGAAGCTGTGTATTTTCTAACTTTTTCATAGCTTTTTCTCCCAACAGTTTTATTATAGTTTTATATTAACCCAAGAGGAAAATATTTGCAACTAAATCATTACAAAGATAATTATTTTGTAACAATTGATTAATTTCATGGCAAAATATACTTTATCGCATTTTAAATGTAGATGTTGAAAATCATTTAATTATGTTATAAAATATTATATATACGTACTATTTATCTATTTAAAAGATTACGGAGTCATATATGAAAGAGGAAAGAACGCTTAAAATAACTGCTCTGTGCAAAAAGGCTGTATTTGTAATTGTTGATTTTATTTTATTCTTTATTGCAAATACCGCAATCGTATACCTTACAATGGGCGGGCATGTCCGTGCCACTGATTACAGTGATATACTTTTCAATTATATCCATTTATTTCTGACGCTTGCTGTTTTATACCTTATAAACAAAGTACTTGACCTGTACCGAAGCGTATGGACTTTTGCCGGCGTTGATGAAATTGCCAGAAATCTTGTGGCGGCACTGCTTTCTTCCTTCTCTCTTTTCATTATAGACAGAGTTATATTTGCAAAGCTGATTCACTCACCCGGATGGCTGCCGTTTTATGCATATTTTCTCATGTTCGTGCTTGAATTTGTTGCGCTTTGCATACCAAGAATAGGATTCAGAATTTTCAAAAGATACACCACCAGAGCGTCAAGTATTTCAGGCAAACACAAGCGTGTAATGATAGTCGGCGCCGGTTTTATGGGCGATTTCTTTATAAATGAGCTTATAATGAACAACTACAAAGACGGCTATCCCGTGCTTGCTGTTGATGACAACCCCGTTAAACTTCACAAGAGGATAAACGGAGTTAAAGTGCGCGGAACCTGCGCTGAAATTCCGGAGCTTGCGAAAAAATATGATATTGATGTAATCATGATATGTCTGCCGTCTGCGTCAAGAACAAGGCAGAAAGAGATAATCAACATCGCAATGCAGACTAAATGCGCGATCAAGATTTCTCCATCTGTAAACGAATTTCTTGAAGACGGAGCAAAAGCAAGAAAGATAAGAAATATAGAAATAAAAGACCTTCTTGCCCGCCCCGAAGTAAAGCTTGATAAAAAAGTCTGCCGCTATCTTATAGGAAAGACCGTGCTTGTAACAGGGGGCGGCGGCTCAATAGGCTCAGAACTTTGCAAGCAGGTGGCAAGGTATTCTCCCAAATCCATAATCATTTTTGATATTTACGAAAACTGCGCTTTTGAGCTTGAAAATGACCTCAGAAATAAATACGGAGATCAGATAGACGTTCATATCAGAATAGGTTCCGTCAGAGATAAGTACAGGCTTCGCGAGGTGTTTGATGAATTCAGACCCGATGTTGTTTTCCACGCCGCGGCTCACAAACACGTGCCGCTTATGGAAAGCAGTCCGTGTGAAGCTGTTAAAAATAATGTTTTCGGAACGCTCAATGTTGCAGAGATATGTGACGAATACAAAGTTTCAAGAATGGTTACCCTTTCAACTGACAAGGCTGTTAACCCAACAAATGTTATGGGCTGCACAAAACGCATAACCGAACTTGTTGTGCAGTATATGAATACTGTAAGCAAAAACACAGTATACGCAGCCGTGCGTTTCGGAAATGTTCTCGGCTCACACGGTTCTGTAATACCGATATTCAAAAAGCAGATTGAAGAAGGCGGCCCCATAACACTTACCCACCCTGATATTGAAAGATATTTTATGACGATACCCGAAGCGGCTCAGCTTGTATGCCAAGCAGGCGGACTTGCAAAGGGCGGAGAGGTATTTGTGCTTGATATGGGCGAGCCCGTAAAAATCAAGGATCTTGCCGTAAATATGATAAAACTGGCAGGGTACGAAGTTGATGATATCGGAATAAAGATAACGGGTCTGCGCCCGGGCGAAAAAATGTATGAGGAACTTGCTCTTGAGAGTGAAATGGAAACAAGAAGCAAAACTGCACTTGAAAAGATATTTGTAACTCAGCCTATTGAAATCAACGATGACAAGTTCAAAAATATGCTGAACGACCTTGATAAGGTTGATGAGGAAAATGTAAGAGAAATACTCAAGAAATATGTTCCGAATTATCAGCCTGCGGAAAATTCAGGTGAAGAATACTAATTAAATAAAGTATAACATATTGCCTGCGCGCATTTGCGTTGCAGGCATTTTTTTATAAAAATATATTAGTACCATTATAAAACATGTTATTTGCAGTTTTTAAATTTAATAGTGACTTTAATGAAATAATATGATATTCTGAAATTACAAGGATATTCCAATTATTTTGCTCTGATTTTAGTCTGTAAGCAAACCTTAAATAAACGGTGAAAAATATGAAATTATGCAAAAAAATATTATCGGCGCTGTTGATACTGGTACTCACCTGCTCATTTTCGGCGTGCAAAGAAAAAACAATTAATAACAACAGCACAACTTCTGCTAAAGAAGAACAGCAAAACTCTTCGAGCACGCCAAATTACGGGCTGTCAGCAGGATTTACTGAAGGCGATAATGTTTCTCTTACTTATAACGGAAAACCGCTCTCATTCGAATACAGCCTTTATAACCCCGAAGCTCCTGCAGAATGGGGCATTGAGGTATATGTTGACGGAATTTTGCAAAATATAACCGTTTATTCCGAAAACATATCTGTGGCTCAAAATACAAATATGTATACTACCAGTCTTGAAAACGGTGAGCGTGAGATAATAAGAATAGAATTTATGCCTAACACAGGAAAAGCGGGAGAAACGCTGGAGCTTAACGTTTGCTCTTTTCTTAATCCCGATTATATGATAGATGGAACAGACTACACGAGTTTTTTGCCGTTTCACAGGCTGAGCCCGGGATACACGATGAAGATACAGATGAACAAGGATGCACAGGACCCTGTAAAAGTTTCTGAATTTAAAGGCGAGTACACAGAAGTGCCGCAGGAAATAATGGACAGTTTTAATTCCGTAAACAGCAGTAACGAAATAGAAAATGTATTTGACCGCCAGCAGATTTTTGATGTCTGCAAATCAAGCGAAGACGAAAGCGTAATAAACCTCAGTGGCAAAAAGGACACACTAAAAGTTTTCGGTTACGGCAAACCGGGCACATACAGGATTTCGGTATACATCAACAACCAAATAATCAGAGCGTTTGACGGCGAATATTACTGTGACGCCGAAGTTAAGAAAGGGCAGAAATTTCAGATAGATATTCCTGTTGAGGCGGAAAGCGAAAAGAACCACATTTATGTTGTGGTACTTGAACTCAGCGGCGACAGCGACGTAACAAACAATTACATTAAATCAAGCACAAAACTGCTTCTGGTAAATTAACATTATGAAAAGATTTTATATATTTTTAATACTGATTATAATTTCAGCCCTTTTCTTTGGATGCTCTTCATCTGAAAAAACGCCCTCAGAAAATACAACACTTACTCAAAGCGAAAATCAAAACAGTGTTTATTCACAAAAAAAAGCATATATAGAAAACTGTTACCCGCAAAGCATTTTTGCAGACAACAACACCGTTACCTCTTTGATGTATGACGAAAATGCGCAAAAGATAATACTTGCACGAATAAACAGCGATACCGCTGTATATATTGACGACGATTTCTCCGTAACATGCAAAACTGAGCAGACAGACCGTGCAACAGCTGTGATAGATTTCGGCAAAAACAAAGCGGTCAGGCTTTATGATAACAACAATTTAACAAGAACGGGTGAATATGATCTATCGCCTTATTATGAAAATTCGGTTCTTAAAACATATACAGGCAGTGACATAATTATTTCTCAAAATGCAGAAATTGCATTTTTTGTTGACATGAATGAAAAACAATATATCTACTATTTACAATCCCCTGACAGTGAGGCACAGGTGATTTATGAATTCAACAGGTTAAGCTATTCAGATAATGAAATATCATATATTACACGTTTGCTTTGCCTCACAGATGATAAGCTTTACTTTGAGGGAGCTATATCCGAAAACGGTTTTTCATCTAACAAAGCTGCACTCGGATACATCAATATAAATAACGGCGAAATAACAGAATTAACCAGAGAAACTGCCGTAAGTTTTTATGTCTGTGGAAAAACAATATATTCACAGGACTACCAATTAAACTCATCAGACACGGGAAGCGGCAGCATATTTATTTATGACACTGAAACAAATACATCACATACCGTTAAAACAGAAAAACCGGCAGAAAGCCTAAACTGCAAGGCATCTGCAAACGGAAAAATTCTGTGCACACTTCAAAACGGAGCCAATAATTCCATCATAACAATTTATAATGCAAAATCAGGCAAAGTTATAAAAAGCGCAGAAACAACGCCTGATTATATTGCTGACATGCTATGTATTGACGGTGAAAGCAGGACAATTTATATGCCAAACAGCAATACTAACTTTAAAAATATTTCAAAGCTCAGTTTTTAGTAACAACTAATGGTAATTCCATTTTATTTGCAGAAAATTTTATATAAATATTAACGACAGATAAAATAAAAATAAAAATTAGCACTCTCGCGTTGACAGTGCTAATTTTTATGCTATAATAAAGATGAACTTGAAAGAGAGATAATCTCCAAAGGGTTCAATAAGTAAAAAGCAAGCAGCAAAAGCTCGCCACCGCGAGGATTATCCCCACAGCTACGAGTAAAATCAATGGTTTGAATGGAGGAATGACTTATGTTGCCTAGCATTTTTGGTGAAAATTTATTTGATGATATGTGGGACGATGTTTTCGATTCAATGACAGGTTTTAACCGTCACAATCCGCTTTACGGAAAGCACAGCAAGAACATCATGAAAACAGATGTCCGTGAAACAGACAGTTCTTACGAACTCGATATCGATCTTCCCGGATTTAAGAAAGATGAAGTTAAGGTTGATCTGAAAAACGGCTATATGACCATAAGCGCCGCAAAATGCCTTGACAAAGAGAGCGAAAAGAAAAACGAACGCTACATCCGCAAAGAGCGTTATTCAGGTCAGATGACAAGAAGCTTTTATGTCGGCGAGGACATTGAACCGAAAGACGTAAGCGCTAAATTTGAGGATGGTATTCTTAAAGTTTCCCTTCCCAAGAAGGAGCACAAAGAACTTCCTCAGAGCAATTCCATCAGCATTGAATAAACCTTTTGACTTGCTAAAAGCAAGCCGGAAAAGTACAAAAACAGGCAGCCGATAATCGGTTGCCTTATTTTTTTGATTAAATTCTTTTATAATAATTTCAGCTCATAGCTTTAATACCGTAACTCAGCGACACAAGAATTACAAGAAGCAGTATATTGCAAAGTGTAAACCACAGGAAATACTTTTTGCTTTTTTCGGGATATTCCTTTACAATTAATTTATAGGATATAAGGCTTGCCATTGAGGCTATGAGCGTACCGAGGCCGCCGATATTGCAGCCTACTATGAGTTCACGCCAATTATCAGTAAATCCCGAAAGCAGAAGCGCCGCAGGCACGTTGCTTATTACTTGACTTGCAAGAATAGCCACAAGCCCAACGTGGTCAGTCAGCACAGACGCTATAAAGTTTTTGAATGTGTCTATTGAGCCAACATTTCCTATAAATATGAAAAACGCTATAAATGTAAGCAAAAGCGAATAATCCACACGAGCAAGCAAACTTCTGTCCCTAAACAGCAGGAACACTGCTATCACTACTGCAACGGCAATGGGAGGGACAACATCAAAAAGCCCCAAAAGGCAGATAACAAAACCAACGGTACACCAAATAAAATATTTGGGGCCTCTGAGGTTCATATCAACGTATACCTGCGATATTCTTGCTGATTTTCCGAAAACTATCATCAGCACGATACACAAAGCAGACACAAGCACATACGGCAGCATAAGCCCTAACATCCCGCCGAAACCTATTCCTGATTTATTGTAAAGGTACAGGTTCTGAGGATTGCCCATCGGGGTGAGCATACTGCCCAGATTTGCCGCAACCGTCTGCAAAACAACAAGACGTATAGCAAGATGTTTCTGATTTGCCATATGCAGCACTATTAAGCCGAACGGTACAAAAGTTATAAGCGATATATCATTTGTGATAACCATACTGCACACAAACGGCAAAAACACCAGAACAAACATCATTGATTTTGTGGTAGCCGTTCGTTTAAGAAGCTGATTGCCGAGATATGTAAACAGCCCCGCCTTTTGAAAACCTTTCATAACAGCCATAAGGCCAAACAGAAGCGCAAGAGTATCCCAATCTATATAAGAAACATATGAAATACTGGGCGGCACAAAAAAAGCGGAAACAACAGCCAGCAGGACGGCCGCGCACAATACGGCTTCCCTCTTTATAAAGTTTAAGCAAGTCTTTGCAAACTGGCGCACAGAAATCATACTCCGTTCTGAACAAAAGTAAAATCATGCGGAACTACCGCTCAATTATTAATACACATAAAAAGAAATGAGTCCAAACGCTATTGCATTCGGACTCATTCTGGTGGGAGAGAGTGGATTCGAACCACTGAAGCTGAATAGCGACAGATTTACAGTCTGTTCCCTTTGGCCGCTCGGGAACTCTCCCACGTTATGGAGCTGGTGAACGGACTTGAACCCCTGACCTGCTGATTACAAATCAGCTGCTCTACCAACTGAGCTACACCAGCGTTTCTTAACGCTTAAATAATATATCATAAGTATTTGACTTAGTCAAGCCTTTTTTTCAATTTTATTAGCGTAATTTTGTATTTTGCATATAATAAAAGTGAACATAATTTTAGAGGTGATACTATGTGCGGAATAGCAGGAATGCTGTCTGAAACCATAGACATGAGAGAGCGAAGAGCGCTAATAAAGAATATAAGCGAAAGCCTTAAAATGAGGGGCCCCGACGGATACGGCGATTTTACAAAGCCGTATATTTCGCTGATACACAGAAGACTTGCCGTTATTGACCCCGAAAAAGGGGCTCAGCCGATGACATTCGGAAAATACACAATCGTCTACAACGGTGAAATATACAACACAGACGAAATACGGCGCGAACTTATTTCGGCGGGATATTCTTTTGACACGCACTGCGACACCGAAGTCATACTTAAAGCATACGACAAATGGAAAGAAGAAAGCTGTAAAAAGCTTAACGGAATATTTGCATATGCCGTATGGGACGATGAAAGCAAAGAACTTTTCCTGTGCAGGGACAGAATAGGCGTAAAGCCGTTATACTTTACTCATAAAGACGGTTTATTTGCATTTGCAAGCAGGATAAAAAGTCTGCTGCTCATTCCCGAAATCAGCACAGATGTTGATGAAAACGGACTTAATGAAATATTTATGCTCGGCCCCGCCAAAACTATTGGCACCGCCGTTTTCAAAGACATCAAAGAACTGCCGCCTGCCGCTTTCATGAAATTCAGCGGCGGAAAATACGAAATAAAAGAATACTGGCAGCTTGAGGCAGCCAAGCACACTGAAAACGAGAGCGAAACAATTGAGCACACTCATTTTCTTGTTACAGATGCTATCAAAAGACAGCTTATCTCAGATGTGCCGCTTTGCACATTTTTAAGCGGAGGGCTTGATTCATCAATCATAAGCCGTGTTGCAAGTGATGATTACAGGAGTAAAGGCAAAACACTTGACACGTACTCTGTGGATTACACGGACAATGACAAATACTTTAAAAAGAGTTTGTTCCAGCCCAACAAAGACAGCGATTACATCGGCATGATCTCCGACTATTTGGGAACTAAGCACAGGAATATTGTACTTGACAACAGAGATGTTGCCCGCGCGCTGATAGAGAGTACTTACGCACGTACTTTGCCGGGTTTCACCGACGTTGACTCTTCCCTGCTGCTGTTTTGCCGCGAAGTAAAAAAAGAGCAAACGGTTGCGCTTTCAGGTGAATGTGCAGATGAGATATTCGGCGGATACCCATGGTATCACAACAAAGATATACTGTTTGAGGAAACATTTCCGTGGAGCCGCTCAACCGATGTGCGCCAAAGCATACTGAAAGACGGCCTGCTGCCTCACGGAGCAGAATACGCGCGCAACCGCTATCTTGAGACTGTTGCTAAAACGTCTTATCTCGAAACAGACAACAAAACAGAAAGACGTATGAGGGAAATGTTCCGCCTTAACCTTGACTGGTTTATGCAGACATTACTTGTGCGCAAAGACGTTATGAGTATGGAAAGCTCTCTTGAAGTGCGTGTGCCGTTCTGCGATTACAGAATAGTTGAATACGCTTACAATATGCCCTGGAGCATAAAATCACTTGACGGCAGAGAAAAAGGTGTTCTGCGCAAGGCATTTGAAAACGAACTGCCCTATGAAATCACCTGGCGCAAAAAGAGCCCATACCCAAAAACGCATAATCCTATCTACTTTAAAGAAGTATGCAAAATGACCGAGGAAGTGCTTAAAGATAAATCAACACCTCTTCACGATATGCTTAACATCAATAAAATCAATGAGCTTATGCAAAATCCTGACGCTTTAAGTGAGCCATGGTACGGTCAGCTTATGCGAGGCCCGCAGGTGCTTGCATATATTGTGCAGATATATTACTGGATAAAAGACAACAATGTAAATTTTGTCTGAAACAAAGAAAAACCGCGGCGGTCATTCCGTCGCGGTTAAATTCATTTTAAATTAATCAGCCGTATACTTCAAAAAGCTTATCAAGATACGAGAATGTGTTTTGAGGAACAAATTTGCCGCTTTTTACAAGCTCTTTAATTTCGTTTGTTGTTGCCCACATTGCGCCGCAGGTCTCCCCAGGCTGCAACACAACGCTATCTATACTGCAATCGTGCTAAAACACCCACACATCAAGAAAATCGGGAAACTTTTTAGCCTGCCTCATTGCGCTTGCAAACAGTTTTCCCTTTTCAGGGTCAAGCTCTACGCCGAGTTCTTCACGAGTTTCCCTGATTGCGGCATCAAAACTGCTTTCTCCCGAAACCGCCGAACCGCCGGTCGGCTCCCATAAAAGAGGGAAATGTTTGTTAGGAGTGCGTTTTGAGATAAGCCACTCCCCTTTGGAATTTCTTATCCACACATTAACAACTATATGATATTCGCCCGATTTCATAGGTTTGCCGCGCTCAACAGTCCTGCCCGTAGGCTTTCTGTTTATATCATAAATATCCCATAATTCGCTCATAGAAAACTCCCGCATTAATCAATACAAAACAATCTTTTTATATCCTTTTCATCGGAACTGCCGTGATTTTTAATAAGTTTATCTACATATTCAGTATCGATTTTGACCTTATCATTGCCTATACGATCAATAAAATCCTGCATTGCCGCATAATCATCATCAAAATAATCATCTTCAAATTTGATTTCTTTGCCGTTAACATCAACTGAAACAACAGCATCATAATAAATATAAGAGCTCTTTATTCTGTGATGTTTTTCTGCAACATAAAGCTTTGCGCTGTCTATCTCTTCATACTCTGTTACTGTGTCAGAGGCAATAAGATGATAATTATAGATTTTATCGTTATCGGCATCCCGTCTTGAATAAATTTGAAGATACGAACAAATTCCGATAGCAATGCACAGCACCGTAAAATATATAGTAAAGAATTTTAAAATTCTCCTGCCGACATCATTTTTCATTATTATATAATCTTTAAAACTTATGTCGGAAGTTGAAAGTGTAAAATAGTGTATAAGACCGCTGGCGAGGAGTAACAGCAAAAGAAGAAAAAGAAGTACTGTTACTCCGTTTGTAAGCGGCTGGCTATACAAAATATTTTCATCATAAAACAGTTTATTTATTATCTTTTTGAAATAAATGTTTCCTAAAATACTAAGAACAAATATAACAGCTGTCGGAATATTTGATGTTATAAAATAAAGTATTTTATCTTTTTTTGGCAATTCTTTACGTTTGATTTTTTTCTTTTTTTGCTTTGCCATAAATCTCCTTATTTCATCTCTTCGGCGGCAAGTCTACGCTTAGTTTCTTCTAAAATATAGGGCTGAATATCAGGATAAGTCCATTTTTCAGGAAGAGATTGTGTTATAACGATTTTTTCTATCTCGCTGTGCAGTTCTTTTTCAAATGTTTTCACACGAGCAAAGCAGATCATACCGTATGAAGCGTCCGAACATTCATTTTCATCACACACGCAATACACACAAAGCGGCTTTATATCAAAATCTATTGCGCCTGTTTCTTCGTAAAGTTCTCTTTTCGCCGTATCATATATATTCTCTCCGGGCTCACGGTGGCCTCCTGGACATTCATAAGTTTCCCGTTCCCTGTGCTTGCAAAAGACCCATTTGCCTTCTGTTTTTGTTACGATGACTGCAAACCTCAAAAGTGCGTCATCAATCTTGCCTATTTCAAAAAACTTTACCATTTCTGCTCCTTATTCAACCGATTTTAGAAATATTCTATTTTCAAATTTGCCGTTTGATTTTGCTTTTTTGTTTTTCAGCTCAATTACTTTTTCAAACGAGGCTCCGCCGAGCTCTGAAAGCGCATCTATGACCTCTGCAATATCGGCAAGTTCTTCGGTATCTCCGCTTTCAAGAAACTCATTAACTTCCTCAACAAGTTTCTTTTTCAGCTCCCTGCCATATGATTCTTCATCAAGTATTGATATATTCGGAACCTGACCGTTTTTTCGGCAGATATCCGGTATGTTATCCCTAACAAGTTTATTGCAGATTTTCAAACAATCGCCCGCTTTTAAAATCGATGTACTTTTAATATATCATATCAACCATGACAAAGCAAACAAAAAAGCCGGGCATAACCCGGCATTCTCAAACAAAAAGATATTCAAAATTTTCATAGCTTGCAAGCTCATAATCATCAATTGATGTGTAATCTTTAACGCCTATTCCATAGGCACAAAATTTTACTGTTTCACATTCTCCGTTCGGATTGTAAAGCCGCAGGCTGTGGATATATTTTCCTATAACAACAAAAGAATCTTCATAGATAAAATCGCCGTCACCCTCATTGCGCTGAGCTTCCTCAACATCCATTTCAACATGATTAATACCTACATATCCTTTATAACGGTTTTGAAGTTCTTTTACAAAATCATTCAAACTCATAAAAAAGCCTCTTTCAGCGCAAATCAATACTTACGCAGAACAAATCAATATGCTGTCAGCATACCATAATTTAAATTATATTTCAAGGAAAAATATAATTTGAAGAATTATTATACTGCTTTTCATGCCGAAAACTTGCATATACAAGCCGCAAAAAATAAAAAAACCGAAACCGCCAAAAGGCTGATTTCGGTTTAACTGGTGGGAGTAACAGGGCTCGAACCTGTGACCCTCTGCTTGTAAGGCAGATGCTCTCCCAGCTGAGCTATACTCCCTCAGTGCTATTTATTTTACCACAAAAAATAATAAAGTCAAGAGCTTTGATACAATTTATTTAAAGCATATTGCGTGCAGGAGAAAAATGTGTTATTTTAAAACCGTTAAGGAAAGGGCGGTATAATATGAAATTCATTAGCTGGAATGTAAATGGGCTCAGGGCATGCATGAACAAAGGATTTGAGCAGTTTTTCAAAGAGGCTGACGCTGATATATTCTGCGTGCAGGAAACAAAATTACAGCAGGGGCAGATAGATTTTGACCCAGAAGGATATTATTCTTACTGGAATTACGCAGAAAAGAAAGGATATTCGGGAACGGCTGTTTTTACAAAAAAAGAGCCTATAAATGCAACTTACGGAATGGGTATTGACGAGCATGACAAAGAAGGCAGGCTCATTACGCTTGAATTTGATGAATTTTACTTTTTGACCGTTTATGTGCCCAACTCACAACGCGGGCTTGCAAGGCTTGATTACAGAATGAAATGGGAAGAAGATTTTCTCAGCTATATAAAATCACTTGACGAAAAAAAGCCCGTTATCTTTTGCGGAGACCTGAATGTAGCTCATGAGGAGATTGACCTTAAAAATCCGAAAACGAACCACGAAAACGCCGGCTTTTCTGACGCAGAAAGAGATAAAATGACCAAAATACTTGAAAGCGGCTTTACAGACACTTTCAGATATTTTTACCCCGACCGCGAAGGAATTTACAGCTGGTGGAGCTATATGTTTAAAGCAAGAGAGAAAAATGCAGGGTGGCGTATAGACTACTTTATTTCCTCAAAAAGACTTGACAGCAAGCTTATCAGCGCAGATATTCTGACTGATATTTTAGGCTCAGATCACTGCCCCGTAATGCTTGAGGCAGAAATTTAAAAAAATGCCTTAAAATATTAAAATTTATATTTACTTTTTTAAAGAATTGTATTAGAATTAAATTCGGTGGGCAACGGCGCTTTTTACGAGCTTCGTATGCCCATTTTTAATTATTATGTTTTTATTTTCAGGAGGCGCTCTTATGGAGAATCTTGGCTACTACAACGGCGAATACGGACTTATTGAAGAAATGAAAATACCCATGACAGACCGTGTATGCTGGTTTGGCGACGGTATTTATGATGCCACTTATTCACACAATCACAAAATTTTTGATATGCAGGCGCATCTTGACAGATTTTACAGAAGCGCAAAAATACTGGACATCAATATGCCGATTGAAAAAGAAGAGCTTGAAAAGCTGCTCAAAGAACTTGTGCTCAAGGTTGACGACGGCGACCAGTTCGTTTACATGCAGGTAACGCGCGGCAGCGGACTCAGAAAGCATATTTACGATAAAGACATAAAATCCAACCTTTGGATAACCCTTACCCCCTGCCCTGTTGCGGATACTTACAAGCCTATTGACGTTATTACATACGAGGACAAACGCTTTTTATACTGCAATGCCAAGACGCTCAACCTTATTCCCTCCTGCCTTGCGGCAACTGCAGCGGAAAGAGCCGGATGTGACGAAGCTATCTTCCACCGCGGCGATATAGTTACGGAATGTGCTCATTCAAATGTATCTATATTCAAGGACGGCAAAGTTATCACTCACCAGCTTGATGACAAAGTTCTTCCGGGAACAGCCCGTTTAAGACTGCTTGCCTTTGCAAAGAAACTGGGCTACGAGACCGAAGAGCGTGACTATACTCTTGATGAACTTATGAATGCTGATGAGATAATAGTTCATTCCACAGGTTCGTTCTGTATTCCCGTAAAGACTGTAGACGGAAAACCTGTTGGCGGAAAAGCTCCCGAAATGCTTAAAAAAATACAGGATGCGCTTGTTGCCGACTTTGAGGAACAGTGCAAAGCAGACTGATTATTTAACTGATGATTTAAGAGGTTTATTATGACTAAAGAAGAACTTACTATTTTTAATGTTGGCTGTAATCTTGACACTCTTATGAACCTTGACCCCAGAGGATACGGCGTTTGCAGAATACTTTATGACGGTGCGCGAAAATTCACGGGTGAACCGCTTTCTACAAACGGCGCAAAGGGTCTTATTAAAAATATTAAAAAAGGCGAAAAAGTATTTATATTCACAGGTTTCGTTCTTCTGCCATGGGAAGAAGCGGAAACAGACGGCATTATTTCCTCATGCCTTTTTGCAAAGTTCATCATGAAAGCATTTGGCGCAAAACCTGTTATGCTGATACCAAGTCAGTGCGCAAAGGCTGTAAAGGCTATTTCTCACGTGCTTGATTTTGAGATAACGGACGATATTGACGATAACAGCGAAAACACCGTTACGTATATAGTTTTCACCAAAGAGCGCGAAGAAGCTCCCATTCAGGCAAAAGAGATACTTTCCCACGGAAAGCCCTGCGCCGCCATAAGCATTGAGGCTCCCGGCAGAAACAAAAACGGATATTACCACAACGCCGTAGGTGTTAACACCACAGGAGTTGAGGCAAAGTATGATGTGCTGTTCAAAATGTGCAAGGACGAAGGAATATACAATCTTTCAATAGGCGATCTCGGAAACGAAATCGGTATGGCGGCAATTGAGGATCACATCAGAAAATATGTACCCTACGCTGAAATGGGCGGCTGCAAAGCGGGCAGCGGTTTCGGTATTCTTGCCGACACGGTTGCAGACAACATTATAACAGCCACGGTTTCCGACTGGGGCTGTAATGCCCTAATGGCGGCAACGGCATTTCTGCTTGGAAAGCCGGAGCTTTTTCACGATACCGAAGAACAGTCAGCCGCTATGGACGCGGCTGCGGCTGCGGGCATGCTTGACATGTACGGCAAACCTCGTCCCTATATTGACGGTATAGGAAAAAATATAAATCTTCCCCTTGTTGCCATGATGAGGGCGCTTATCGAATACCCCTCAACGGTTGAGGACAAAACACGCGAGTGGTTTGAGCACACGCTTGAAAAAGGATATTTTACACGATGAAAGCAAAATTTATGCCGTGCGGCGACTGCGGTATAACTGTTAATTTCGGCAGTGAGATAAACGAGCAGACGAATAAAAAGGTTACGGCTTTTACTGCCACGGCTGAAAGCGCGGGTATAGAGGGCGTTATCGAATTTATACCGGCTTTCTGCAGCGCAACGGTCATTTACGACCCGTTAAAAACAACTCAGAAAGAACTTATAAAGGAACTCAAAAAGGCACTGAAGCACACAGACAGCGGCAGTGCCTTTAAACCCATGCTTTACAAAATACCCGTATGCTATGACGAGGAGTTCTCTCCCGATATTGAAAGCATTGAAAAGATTACAGGACTTTCAAGGGATGAGATTATAGACATACACACCTCACGAGATTACCCCATATACATGCTTGGTTTTTTGCCGGGATTTGCGTATCTTGGTGACATGGATGAACGCATTGCGGCGCCGAGGCTTGAAACTCCGAGAGTTAAAATTCCGCGGGGAAGTGTAGGTATAGGCGGCAGCCAAACGGGTATATATCCGTCTGATTCTCCCGGCGGGTGGAGACTTATAGGCAAAACTCCCGTTAGGGTATATGACAGCCGCAAAGAAAATCCCATTCTTTACCGTGCGGGTGACTACATAAGATTTGTAAAGATAACAAAAGAAGAATACTTCAAGCTGGAAAAAGAATGTGAAAGCGGCAGCTACACCGCCGAATGTGAGGAGGTGCGCCGTGGGAATTAAAATAGTTCGCGGCGGACTGCTTACTACCGTGCAGGACGCAGGCCGCGCAGGATATATGAAATACGGCTTTTCTCAGTGCGGCGCAATGGATATACGCGCTATGAAGACAGCCAACATACTGCTTTCTAATGACCCTCTTGCCGCTGTTCTTGAAATGACGCTTACCGGTATTGCCGCAGTATTTACAGAGGACTGCGCTATATGCATAAGCGGCGGAAAGATAGAAGCGGCAATCAACAAAAAACCGATAGTTACAAATAAAGTTTACAATATCTCGGCGGGCGATGTGCTGATTTGCGAAAAAATCAAAAAAGGCGTCAGATCCTATCTTGCCGTAAGCGGCGGAATAGATGTGCCCGAATTCTTTTCAAGCCGCTCAACCGACCTGAAAGCAAAAGCGGGCGGTTTCTGCGGACGGAAGCTTCAGACGGGTGATGACATCGGTATATTACCGCATAGCAAACTCAGCAACATCGAAAAACGGCAGACAGATGAATTTGAATTCAGCAACGGCATAGTTCTGAGAGCTGTACCAGGCCCGCAGGATTTCATGTTTACCAAAGAGGATTTAAACACCTTTTTCTCTGAAGATTACAAAGTATCCGCCCAGGCGGACAGGATGGGAATACGCCTCAGCGGCCCTGTTCTGAAAGGAGAAAAAGGCATGGATATAATATCAGACGGAATTGCGCCAGGCAGTGTTCAGGTGCCCGAAAGCGGCCAGCCTATAATACTTGCGGCAGACAGGCAGACGACGGGCGGTTATGCCAAGATAGCCACAGTCATTTCCGCCGATATGCCCCTGCTGGCTCAGGCCCTTCCGGGATGTTTCGTAAAATTCAGATGCATTTCCGTCTCAGAAGCAGAGAAAGCCGCACGAGCCGAAAACGAAAAAATGAGCGCACTCAAAAACTATATTAAAAATCTTTAAAAGGTGAAAATATGGACTATTCATCAATGAGCCCCTGTGAGGTCAGAAAACTCATAAAGGAGCAGAAAATAACAGGGCAGACAAGCGGTATGTGTGCAGGCTACGCGCAGGCAAACCTTTGTATTCTGCCAAAAGACCTTGCGTTTGACTTTTTGCTGTTCTGCACAAGGAACCCACGCCCCTGCCCCATTCTTGAAGTGGGAGACGAAGGCTCAAGACTGATAAAAACAATGGCGGACAACGCCGATGTTGCAACCGATTTTCCTAAATACAGAGTTTGGAAAAACGGTGTGCTTACAGAAGAAAAAACAGATATTTCTGATATTTGGCAGGATGATTATATATATTTCCTTATCGGATGCTCTTTTTCATTTGAAGCCGAGCTTCTTGAGGCAGGCATACCCGTACGCCATATTGAAGAGGGCAAAAATGTGCCTATGTTCAACACCAATATTGAACTTCAGAAAGCAGGCATATTCGCAGGCAACATGGTAGTTTCCATGCGCCCGATACCGTATGAACTTGTTGTAAAAGCCGTGAATGTTACAGCGGCTATGCCGAGAGTACACGGAGCGCCTATACATATAGGAAACCCCGAACTCATAGGAATTAAAGATATAACACATCCCGATTACGGAGATGCGGTTACTATAAAAGACGGCGAGATACCTGTTTTTTGGCCGTGCGGAGTAACACCGCAGAATGCGGTAATGAACGCAAAGCCGCCCCTTGCTATAACCCATTCACCGGGGCATATGTTCATAACAGACGTAAAAAATTCAAGCCTGAAATACTGAGAAAGAGTGATAACGGTGTATAAAATAAATCTTAACTGCGACCTTGGCGAGGGCGCGGGTGCGGACGAAATAATAATCCCGCATATCAACAGCGCCAACATTGCCTGCGGATTTCATGCGGGCGACGCCATGATGATGGCAAAAACGCTTGAACTTTGCAAGGCGGGCTCAACAGGAGCGGGCGCGCACCCGGGATATCCGGACAAAGAAAATTTCGGCAGAACAAAAATGAATTTATCTCCCGAAGAAGTTTACGATATAACTCTTTACCAGCTGGGAGCACTGGGTGCAATTGCAGACGCAAAAGGAATAAAGCTTGAGCACGTAAAGGCGCACGGAGCAATGTATAACGCCGCCGCCAAAGACAGAGCACTTGCAGACGCTATTGCTAATGCCGTATACGATTATGATAAAAACCTTATACTGCTTGCGCTTTCGGGCTCCGAAATGATAAAAGCGGCAAAAGCCGTGGGGCTGAGATACGCAAGCGAGGTGTTTGCAGACAGAGCCTATGAGGCGGACGGAACACTCAGAGCGCGAGGACTTGACGGCGCAATGATAGAGGACGAAAACGAAGCTGTTTCAAGAGTTATAAGAATGGCTAAACTTGGCAAGGTAAAAGCCTTTACAGGCGAGGACATAGATATTGAGGCTCATTCGGTTTGCGTTCACGGAGACGGACCGAAAGCAATAGAGTTTGTTAAGAAACTGAATGCCGCATTTAAGGAAAACGGAATTGAGACCGTTTCGCTTGAAAAGGCAATTGAGGTAGTTTGAAATGTATTTCAGAACGGAAGCCGCGATAGACCTTGACGCGGCGGAGCATAATTTTAATATAACAAGGGCAAAACTGCCCGAAAACGTAAAACTTCTTTGTGTTATAAAGGCTGATGCTTACGGTCACGGGGCAGTGCCGCTTGCTAAATTGTTTGAGGGCAGAGCCGATTTTTACGGTGTTGCTTGCATAGAAGAAGCAATCGAATTAAAAAAAGCAGGTATAAAAACGCCTGTACTCATTCTTGGCGCAGTACCGAAAGAGTTTTACTCAGATATAGTAAAATATGACATACGTGTACCTATATTTAATCTTGAAGACGCAAAGGCGCTCTCTGCGGAAGCTGTAAAGCAGAGCAAAACCGCACCTTTTCATTTCTGCGTTGATACAGGCATGAGCAGAATTGGCTTTCAGGTAAACAAAGAAAGCGCCGACGCATGCCTTGAAATAACAAAACTTCCAAACATTGAGGCGGAGGGGCTTTTCTCCCACTTTGCAACGGCTGACGAAAAAGACCTGAGCAAAGCAATTGCACAGAGAGATAAATTCAAAGAATTTATAAAACTGCTTGAGGAGCGCGGAATTAACATTCCTATTAAGCACATCAATAACTCCGCAGGCATAATGAATTTTGACGAGTATTTTGATATGTGCCGAATGGGCATAATTCTGTATGGTCTTTATCCGTCTCACGAGGTGGACGAAAACCTGCTGAAAATAAAGCCTGTTATGGAATGGCGCGCGCATATTACGCACATTAAGGAACTTGAACCGGGCAGAGAAATCTCTTACGGAGGAACATACAAAACAGGTGAAACCCGCAGGATTGCAACTATTCCCGTAGGTTATGCAGACGGCTATCCGAGATGCCTTTCAAACAAGAGCAAAGTTCTTATAAACGGTGAATTTGCCCCCATTACGGGAAGAGTGTGTATGGATCAGTTTATGGTTGATATCACAGGAATAGACGCAAAGGTGGGCGACACGGTAGTTCTTGTTGGCAAAAGCGGCAGCAAGGAACTTTCTATGGAGGAAGTTTCAGAGAGCGCATATTCGTTTAACTATGAACTGCCCTGCCGTGTGGCGCGCAGAGTTCCGCGAACATACTACCGCGATGGTAAGTTCTTATTTTCAACAAACTATATGTACAGCAGCGAGGACTGAATTATGGAATTATACAGCGGAAGACCCGCCGATATAAACAGCAGATTGAGCAAGGAAGTGCGTGTTTACGACTTGCTTGATAAGCTTGGCATTGAATATAAAAGAGCTGACCACCCTGCCGCCGAAACAATGGAAGCGTGCCTTGAGATAGAAAAGGTGCTGGGTGTTGAAATATGCAAAAACTTATTTCTGAGAAACAGGCAGAAAACGGAATTTTACCTGCTTATGATGCCCGGCTCAAAACCTTTTAAAACAAAAGATATAACGAAACAGCTTGGCTGTGCACGCCTTTCTTTTGCGGAAGCTGAATTCATGGAGGAGTTTCTTGATATAACCCCCGGCTCAGTTTCTGTTCTCGGTCTCATGAACGATAAAGAAAACAGAGTGCGTCTTATTATTGACAAAGATATACTTGAAGGTGAATACATAGGCTGCCATCCGTGCATAAACACATCAAGCCTTGCAATAAAAACCGAAGATATTTTAAACAAATTTCTTCCGGAAGTGGGGCACACGGCAACAACAGTTGAAATGCCGTGGCATGAGGACGAATAAATGGGTATTCTTTTATGCCCCGTATGCGGCAATAAACTGAAAAAGGACGAAAAGCGGCTTTTCTGCTCTAATACTCACAGTTTTGATATTGCAAAAGAGGGTTATGTAAATTTACTAATCAGCAACAAAAGCGGAGATAAAACGGGAGACAGCAAAGAATCCGCCCGCGCAAGGCACGAATTTCTTGAAAAAGGATATTTCTCTTTTTTAAAGGATGAAATATCAAGAAAAATGCGCGGCACCGTTCTTGATATATGCTGCGGTGAAGGATATTACGATGATTACAGCGGTGAGCTTTACGGTTTTGACCTCAGCAAGGAAACCGTGCGTATAGCCGCAAAAAGAAAAAACGGCGGTTTTTACTTTGTTGCTAATCTAAAAGCTATCCCCATAAAGAGCGAAAGCGTGGACACTGCAATACATATTTTTGCACCGTTCAATGCCGCTCAGTTTGCAAAAGTGCTCAAAAAGGACGGCAGACTTTACAGCGTTGTTCCCTCTCCCGAGCATCTTATCGAACTTAAAACACTTGTTTACGAAACGCCGTATATGAACGATGAAAACCACCCAGCCGGAAACGGACTTAAACTTGTGTCAAAGCAAAAGATAAGCAAGGTGTTAAACATACCGCGTGATGATTTAAAAACACTTTTTTCAATGACGCCGTATTACTACCGAACAAGTGAAGCGGACAAAGATAAAATAAACAGCGTGGAAAGTCTTGACACCACACTTGCATTCACAATACTTGAATATGAAAAAGCGGAATGAGGCACTCCCCCGTTCCGCTTTTATTTTTACTTGGATTTTTAAGTATTTACAATACTTTTATTTATAGATATAATGAAATCGCAACACAGTTTAATATTCTTCAAAGCAGGCATACTATTGGTAAAAATGTATGCCCGGATTTCATTTTCTGCTTTGAAATGAACTGTGTCGCAACAGCCGAGCTGCGTTTTTCATGCGTGGCTTGTGCCACGCATTTTTTTGTGGAGGAAGAATATGAAGCTTGAACTCAACAATATTACAAAAAGCTTTACGGACAAGGACGTGTTAAAAGGCATTTCCCTGTGTGCGGAAAGCTCAACTGCATTCGGTCTGCTTGGCAGAAACGGAGCGGGAAAGACAACCACAATCAGAATACTGATGGATGTTTTCCCTGCGGACGGCGGTGAAATACTGATAGACGGTAAACCTATCGATTATAAAAAGATAAAACTGGGTTATCTTCCCGAAGAACGCGGTCTTTATCCTAAAAAAGCCGTTAATGCCCAGCTCTTGTATTTTGCAGAGCTCAACGGTTCATCTGCCAAAGAAGCACAAAAATCAATAGACTACTGGCTTGATCGCCTTGAAATGACGCAATATAAAAATAAAAAGCTGAACACCCTTTCAAAAGGAAATCAGCAAAAGATACAACTTATAACGGCTCTTGCACACGATCCGGACATAATTATTCTTGACGAGCCTTTTTCGGGACTTGACCCAGTAAACGCAATGCTTCTGAAAGATGTTGTAAAAGAAGAAATATCAAAAGGAAAAATCGTGCTGTTTTCAAGCCACCAAATGAACTATATTGAAGAATTTTGTGACAGCATAGCAATTCTTAATGACGGAAAAATAGCGCTGAGCGGTAACCTGAAAGAGATAAAGCACTCCATGCGCGGAAATAAGATTGCTCTGACAACGCCTGACAGCGAAAGACTTTTCGGTGAGTACGGCTCAAGATGCAGCAGAACTGAAGACGGAGAGATTACTGTTGTGCTTGAAGACGGAGAAACCGCGCAAAGCGCCATTCAAAAAATCACATCGGAATATGAGATAGAATCCATACGGATTTACGAACCTTCCCTAAACGATATATTTGTTGAGTATGCCGGAAACGGGATTTAAAGGGAGGAAAAGAAATGAAACAGTTTAAAACAATATTAAAATTTGAAATTGCCAACTATTTTAAGAGCAAAGTTTTTATAGGATTTACAATATGCCTTGTTATCATAATCGGTGTTTTAATGTTTTTCCCCAGAATAACCGCACAATCAAACAACAGCGCAGACAGCAGTAAAAGCACCGATAATCTTCCCGTTATGTACATTTTATCTGAAGACGGCAGCAATTCCGAAATAACGAAAGCGTTTCAGGAGGCTTTTTCAGATTACGAAGTCAAGATTGCAGCAGACGAAAAAGAAATCCGTGATCAGATTAATTCAGGAAATGCGGAATGCGGATTTATTATTCACAGCCTAACTGATTATACTTATCTTGTAAATAACCTTACTATGTATGACACAAAAACCAGTGTTGCAGATTCGGTTTTGCAGCAGCTTTACAGGATAAGCGAATTGTCTTCAAGCAGTTTTCCCGTTTCCGATGTGCAGAAAATCTTGTCTGTAACGCCTCACGGCACTGTTGAAAACCTTGGAAAAGACCACACCCAGAATTTCTTTTACACATATATAATGATATTCGCGCTTTATATGATGATAATACTTTACGGTCAGCTTGTTGCCACAAATGTTGCTACAGAAAAGGGCTCCCGGGCAATGGAGCTTTTGATTACAAGCGCAAAACCGACTTCTATGATGTTCGGCAAAATAACAGCGGCATGTCTTGCCGGATTTACCCAGCTTGTTGCCGTTTTCGGAAGCGCTTTCATATTTTATAACATAAATAAATCGTTCTGGTCAGAAAACGCGATAGTTAAATCCATTTTTGACATTCCGCTAAACCTGCTGCTTTATATGGTTTTATTCTTTATTTTGGGATTTATGATATACGCCTGCCTTTACGGAGCAATAGGCTCAACTGCAACAAAAGTTGAAGACCTTAACACGCTTTCAATGCCGCTCACCCTGCTTTTTGTGGCAGCGTTTATGATAGTTATTTTCTCAATGAGCAGCGGCAATGTTGATAACATTCTTCTTAAAGTATGCTCATTCATTCCGCTCACTTCACCGATGGCAATGTTTACAAGGATAGCAATGAGCACAGTGCCTGCTTATGAAATTATAATTTCTGTTGCTATTCTTGCCGCAAGTGTTGTGGGTACGGGCATACTGAGTGCTAAAATATACAGAGTTGGCGTACTTCTTTACGGCACTACTCCTAAAATCAGTTCAATAATAAAAGCTCTCAAAAAAAAAAAAAAACCCCCCGGGAAGAGAAAAAGGCGGCGGGGTGTTTTTATTATTTTATTTTTTATTATTCATGGGTTTGTAAACACCGAGGCGGCGGACAAGGCCGCGGTAATAATCCCACTGCATGGAAAAAGACCACATTTTCTGTTCGCTGTTTTGCTTAAATGAAATAATATACCTTTCACGCTCATCGGGATTTCTGACGGTAAAGCAATCGTAAATATGCGGATTATCTTTTGCTTTAACTGTTATTACCGCCTTTTCTCCCTCAGGGCAGTAAACGCTGAGAACGCCGTTCTGAGCGGAGCACACTACTCCCTCATCACTGCTTTCGGCAGTAAATTCAAAATCGCTCTGATTAGGAAATGTGTAAACCGTAAATTCTTCCTTGCCTGATTTATTCATTACATAATCATAGCAGAAATCTCCGTTTGAGTTCTGAACCTTAATAAATTCTGCCGCCGAACTTTCAGGCTGAGTGAACGCCTCAACCTTTAGAAGCTCACAATCGCCAGTACAGCTCTTTATTCTTATACCTATAACATCTGTATTAACAGGCGGAAATTCAAACACCGTAGGGCCGCCCGTATTCAGTTCGCCGGTATTGTAAGAAACTGATCCGAGCATGAGCTGAGCATTCACGATATGGCTGTTCTGAGAGGGACTTTCATAGATAACAACGCTGCATATTTTCTGCTTTGCGGGCAGTCTGAACGCAACTATACGTTTGTCATCATCCGCATCAGCACGCCATACGCCCGCAAGAGGCAGTCCCGGATTATTTTTTATATCCTCGCTGTCAACAAGTTTGAAATCCGCAAGATGAGAAGCATCTCCGCTTGTAGCTGTTATCTCTGCATTATAAAGAACGCTGTCCGTTCGTCTGAGCCAAAAAACTTTATCTGAATTCATGATGCCGTTTGCATGGTCTGTTGCCGTCTGGCTTGAATACTCCTGCATTGCGCGGTAGCCTGAAGAATTCTGCATAACACGAGACAAACTTTCCTTTGCAACTGGGAAACGCACTCTTTTATCCCACAAATATGTATTTGTTTCACGCATATAAGGACTTGGATCTTTAAGACGAGTTGAAAGAGCGTTAAGGCTGTAATAATCGTGAGCGCCGTCCCACGCTGTTGAATATGCAAAGCCCTTGAATACAAGAGGAGAATAAAACGGCTTGCGCTTCATTATTTCTCCAAGCGCCTCCTCAAAGAAAAGGCTGATTGCGCGGTGGTCTGCGTGGCCGTCATAATCACAGCAGAAAATAGTATCAGGGCTGTATTTTTCTATTACATCTATAAAAGCGTTGAGATAATTGCGCCTTGTGAAAGTACACTGGGCAAACGGCTGTTTGCGGTTTGTGCCGTATGTATTCGTACAACCCGCAGCAGACCTGAGCACCTCATCATCAGAAGCATTATATATATGTCTTCCGTTTTTATCAGTAATACTGTCACTGAAACCTAAAAATATAACATCTTTTTCATCAATGCCGTATCTTTTTGCTACTGCCAGCGCTTCCCTTATTCTGAGTTTGCCGAGGCGGTAAAAATCGCCGTTGGTTGAAAAGACTATTCTTATCTGAGATCCGTTTTTTACATACTGCTCAATAATGCCGCCGTAAATATTAATCTCATCATCCTCATGAGGGGCAAAAAACATCACATTCTTTGAGCCGAAAATATTTTTTCTATCAGGTTCGGGATAATCATAAAGCGTATCCTTTACAAAAAACACACTGCCGAAAACCGCTACGCCTGCCGAAACGAGCGCCGCCAAAAGAGAAGCACAGAAAAAGAATACCGTAAGCCCGGTTGGCAGCGGCATAAGCACGGCGGCAAGCATTGAAACATCGAGCACGCCGAGAAGCATGTATATCTGAAGCATGCGTGATTCGATATGAACGCCGAATGCCACTGTTATAAACACAAACACCGCAGTTAATACTTTCAGAGGCATATACAAAAGAGGATTTACAAATGCCACAATGACCGTTGCAAGCAGTATAACAAGAAGAACAACCATTACGGGAATTGCAAAAGACGCTTTTTCATAAGGCTTTATTTTTTTCCAATCTACATTAATCAAAACACAATTCTCCCTTTCAATAGAATAAGATACCAAATCTGTATAATTTAGTCAAACTTTTTATAAAAAAAGTGTTGACAAATTCGATTTATGTGGTATACTTAGATTGTACTCGATACAATCTAACAATCAATACAAGGTGGTGCTGATGCAGGAAGAACAGATAATTTCTTTATTTAAAGAAAAGAATTTCCGCGCAACGCCGCAAAGAATAGCAGTTTTCAAATATGTTTACGGTCACAGAACCCACCCGGATGCGGCAAGGATCTATGAAAACGTTTTGAAAAGCAACCCTAGCTTTTCTAAAACCACCGTTTACAACGCTTTGAAATCTTTGTGTGAAAATGGATTTCTAATGCCTGTTACAATAGACGGCGAAAAAATTCATTATGACGCAAACGTGAATTTTCACGGTCATTTTATTTGCATTGAGTGCGGCGGAATTTATGACTTTGATGTGCCCGAGCCTGATGAGTGCGAAGGGCTGAACGGTTTTTCCGTTACAAGAAAAGATGTTTATTACAGCGGCTTATGCCCTGACTGTAAAAATAAAAATAAGAATTAATTTTAAAGGAGTATTTATTATGGCAAAGAAATATTATTGTCCCGTTTGCGGATACGAAAGTGATGAACCCATCGAGAAGTGCCCCATCTGCGGCGCAGCAATGAAAGTTCGCGAAGAAGGCGGAGAAATGGCATGGGCTGCTGAGCACATTGTTGGCGTTGCTCAGGGCGTAAGCGAAGAAATCCTTCAGGGTCTTCGTGAGAACTTCAACGGCGAATGCAGTGAAGTAGGTATGTACCTTGCTATGGCAAGAGTTGCACACAGAGAGGGTTATCCCGAGATCGGTCTTTACTGGGAAAAGGCAGCTTACGAAGAGGCTGAGCATGCCGCTAAGTTCGCAGAGCTTCTTGGCGAAGTTGTAACAGATTCCACAAAGAAGAACCTTGAAATGCGTGTAGCTGCTGAAAACGGCGCAACACAGGGCAAAACCGATCTTGCAAAGCTTGCTAAGGAGCAGGGCCTTGACGCTATCCATGACACAGTTCACGAGATGGCAAGAGATGAAGCTCGTCACGGCAAAGCATTCGCAGGTCTTCTTAAGAGATATTTCGGCGAGTAATTATAAATCTTTCAAACATACTTAATATAAAGGGCGGCGGAAATTTCTGCCGCCTTTTGCCATTTGATATGTTAGTTTAAACGGAGGAGCTATTATGAACAAATCCGCACTTTACAATTTATCTTACGGTGTTTATGTTATAACAACATGGGCAGACGGAAAGCCGACAGGATGCACGGCAAATTCAGCAGTGCAGATAACCTCTTCACCTGCAACTGTTGCCGTTTCCATAAATCACGATAATTTTACTAATGAATGTATAAACAAAACCGGCTTTTTTGCCGTAAATATTTTAGGCGAACACTGCGATCCGCTTGTTATAGGAAACTTTGGTTTTAAAAGCGGACGCGACAGCAATAAATTTGCAGACTATGATCCGCTGATAAAAAGCATGATGCCGATAGTTCCTAAGGCAAGCGGCTATATCACATGCAAGGTCATTGATAAAATGGAAACTTCCACCCACACCGTTTTTCTGGGAGAAGTTACTGACGCTGATATTCTTAATGATGACACACCTATGACTTACGCTTATTACCACAATGTTATCAAAGGAAGATCCCCCAAAAACGCCCCTACATATCAGGGCGACTGAAAACAGCAATAAATTTACGCCGAGGCACATAGCCCCGGCGTTTTTCATTGCTATAAAATTTTCTTATACTTATTTATCTTTTCAAATTAAGCGCCTGTGTATATCATTCGCCCTCATTTTCCTGAGCTGCGCGGCGGGCGGCAAGTTCACCCTCAACCTTAGCACGCTGAGCAGGTGTATATCTTATAAACAGAAGCGGAATTATATAAAGCAGGCTTGCAATGGCAGGTGTGAGAATTACGAGGGGCCATATCCATTTATCGAACGCCGCTGACTGTGTGCCCACATAAACTGAAGCGCCGTCAATTGCTTTATAGTCAAGAAGATGAAGAGCCAAAGCGGCAAGGCCGGCCGTTATGCCGCTGGAAATTTTTGTGAACATTGTCTGCATTGAGAAAGTTATGCCTTCAGTGCGCTTGCCTGTTTTCCATTCCATATAATCAATACTGTCACAGAAAACTGAAGTCTGTGCAATTGAGCTTGCGCCGAGAGGAATACATCCGAGACCGATAAGAGCCAGCGCAAACCAAAGATTATTGCCCTCAAAACCTATGAAATAAGCTATGATACGCACAATAACATTTGCCGCCTGCATCATTATAAGGGCATTTACATAACCGCGGCACCACTTTTTGAGCTTATCGGCAAATACCATACCGATAAATCCGGGAAGCCCGGTAATAGCAGAATAAATTGTTGTAAGACCAAGTGCTCCGATAAGACTGTTCTGCCCCAAAAAGTCGGCAGGTATCTCGTATTTGAAAAAATATGTAACAAGATTTGCACCGAAACCGAGCGAGCCCAGAAGATTTGCTGCCGTTACGAGCATTAGCATCTTATTTTTAAACAGCAGAGAAAAGCTTTCCCTTAGAGTTTCCTGCTGATGAGCTTTCGCAACCTTAACTCTTTCCTGAGCCGCGCTGCACCTGTAACTGAGCATCGCGCCGCCGAGGCCGAAAATTACGGCAAACACGAGAGTGAGCAGAGCCATACTGCCGCCTGTGGCGTTAGCAATCATCTCAAGCACCATAGGTATACCGACGCTGAGCGCTCCATAAAAGCATGAGCCAATGGTACGTGCCCACTGAACAAAAGTATCCCTTTCCTGAGAATCGGGAGAAACGCTTGAGGTTATACCCCAAATTGCAACATCCTGAAGCGTGTAGCAGAGATCCCAGCATATATACATTATTATGAAATAAGATACACGCAGCCACAGGAGATTTTCATCAGTAGAGAACACCACAAACATCAGAACCGTAAAAATTCCCACGGGCAGAGGAGTATATTTTAAAAACGGGCGCAGTTTTTCTCCGTTCTTAAACGTATGCTTGTCAATAAATGAGCCTACAATAGGGTCATTAATACCATCCCACACTTTCATAACAATGAGCAGGACAGAAACAACTATTGCGGGAAACAGCGCAATATCGGTAAGAAAGTAATTGAAAAACGAACCGCCTATCAGCGCATAGACCATATTCTGACCGCTAAGGCCGGCATAGTAGCTTATTTTTTCTTTTTTGGGTATATATTTCATTCTGCACCCTCCCCTCACACTGATTTTATTGTAGCATAAAGAAAAACTTAAAAATATATGTAAAAGGCACAAGAAAAGGCTTTGTTATTTGTGTATATTGACCCGAAGGACAGAAATTGAAATATTTTTAAATTTTTTATTTATGTTTATGCGCATTTCTGCTATAATATTGCCGTACGAAATTAGGAACTGCAGTAAAAGAATTAAAACTGACACTCAAAGGGAGGATTTTTATGGGCGGATTTTTTGCAACCGCGTCAAAAGAGGATTGCGTGTTTGACCTGTTTTTCGGTGTGGATTATCATTCTCACCTTGGAACAAGGCGTGCGGGACTTGCGGTCTATGATGAAAAGAACGGTTTTGACAAGGCAATTCACAATATTGAGAACGCGCCTTTCAGAACAAAATTTACCAAAGAATCAAACGATATGCACGGCACACTCGGAATAGGCTGTATTTCCGATTTTGAAGCTCAGCCCATTCTTGTGCGTTCACACCACGGAACTTTTGCAATAACAACAGTTGGAAAAATAAACAATGCGGATGATATTGTAAAAAACATAATAAAATCAAATGTTCACTTTTTTGAGATGCAAAACGGCGACATCAACCCAACGGAGCTTGTAGCATCAATAATCAATCAGAAAGAGAATTTCATTGAAGGAATCAGATACGCTCAGGAAATCATTGACGGCTCACTGAGCATGCTGATACTTACCCCGAAAGGAATATACTGCGCGCGTGACAAAATGGGCAGAACGCCTATAGTGCTCGGTAAAAAAGAAGACGGTTACTGCGCAAGCTTCGAGAGCTTTGCCTACCTTAACCTCGGATACACCGATTACAAAGAGCTCGGTCCCGGTGAAATAGTTATTATGACAGCCGACGGAGCAAAAACGCTTGTTGCGCCCGGAAATAATATGAAGATATGCACTTTCCTTTGGGTATATTACGGCTACCCATCTTCATCCTACGAGGGAATAAGCGTTGAAAAGATGAGATACAACTGCGGAAAACTGCTTGCAAGACGTGATAATGTTAAACCTGACATTGTTGCCGGTGTTCCCGATTCGGGTATCGCGCACGCTATCGGCTATGCCAACGAATCAGGTTTTCCGTTTTCAAGGCCGTTTGTAAAGTATACTCCTACATGGCCCCGTTCGTTCATGCCCACTCATCAGAGCAAACGTAATCTTATTGCGAAAATGAAGCTTATCCCGATACATGATCTCATTGAAGGCAAGAGCCTGCTTCTGATAGACGATTCCATAGTACGCGGCACTCAGCTGAGAGAAACTACTGAATTTTTGTATTCAAGCGGAGCAAAAGAAGTACACATCCGCCCTGCCTGCCCGCCGCTGCTTTTTGGATGCAAATACCTCAATTTCTCACGCAGTTCATCTGAAATGGAACTTATCACAAGGCGTGTTATCAAGAAGCTTGAGGGCAAGGATCCTGATGACGCAACCCTGAAAGAGTATGCGGACCCAGACAGCGAAAAATATCAGAAAATGGTGGATGAGATAGGCAAAGAACTGCATTTCACTTCACTCAGATATAACAGACTGGATGACCTTATCGAATCTGTAGGTATAGGCGAAGACAAGCTTTGTACTTACTGCTGGGACGGCAAAGAATAAAATCTGCTTAAAATATAAAAGACGGTGCAGTGCACCGTCTTTTTTTATTTAAATCAAAAAAAGCTCTTGAAATCACCCGCGTGTAATAAGATAATAAAGACGGGTGATATATATGACTTCAAAAGAATATCTTCAGAAAATTGATGAAGTAATAAGCAACGGCAAATACAAAGACAACTGGGAATCGCTTTCCTGGCACAGCGTTCCGAAATGGTATTATAAAGATAAATTCGGAATTTTTATACACTGGGGTATATACAGTGTGCCTGCATACAGCAACGAATGGTATTCCCGCAATATGTATAATAAAAAAAACCGTGATTTTTATCATCACGTAAAAACATACGGAAACCAAAAAGAATTCGGGTATAAAAATTTCATAAAAATGTTCCGAGGAGAAAACTTTGACGCTGATAAATGGGTATCCATTTTCAAAGACAGCGGAGCAAGATTTGTTATGCCCGTTTGCGAACATCACGACGGATTTGCAATGTACAAAACACAGTTCAACCGCTGGAACAGTACCGAAATGGGGCCATGCAGAGACGTTGCGGGAGAGATTAAAGCCGCCTGTGAAAAGCAGGGTATGACATTCTGCGCTTCTTCTCACAGAGCAGAGCATTATTTCTTTATGAACATGGGCAGAACTTTTGACAGCGACGTAAACGATGAAAGGTACGCTGATTTCTACGGTCCTGCTGTATACACCCGCGAATTTGACGGAGAGCAAATGAGCAAAACTACTGCCGATACATATTCAACGGGGCCTGACAAAGAATGGCTTGATGACTGGCTTGTAAGGACTTGTGAACTTATAGATAACTACCGCCCTAAAATACTTTATTTTGACTGGTGGATACACAATCACGCTTTTAAGCCTTATCTTAAAAAGCTTGCGGCATACTACTACAACCGTGCTGACGAATGGGGTGAGGAAGTTACCATAAACTACAAGCACGAGGCGTTTCCGCCAACGGTTGCTACTTTTGATGTTGAGCGAGGCGCGCTTACAGACATTTCACCTATCCCATGGCAAACGGACACCGCTATTGGCAAATATTCGTGGGGATACAGGAAAGACAATGAATACAAAAGCGCAAGAAAGATTATATGCGACCTTATTGATATCGTAAGCAAAAACGGCATGTTGCTTCTCAACGTTGGACCAAGACCTGACGGCACCTTTACAGATGAGGAAACAGCAGTTTTAAAAGAAATCGGCGAATGGATGAAACTTAACGGCGATGGTATATATGCAACTACTTTCTGGAAAACATTCGGCGAAGGACGTGTAAACAACGAAGGCGGCTTCTTTAAAGACAATAAAGAAAAAAAATTTACGCCCAAAGATTTCAGGTTCACTTACAAAAACGGATATATATACGCTTTTCAGATGCGTCCAAACGGAAAAGACGCAGTTATAAAATCGTTTAAAAGGTGCCCTGATCACAACTTTCTTATAAATGATATTACACTTCTTTCAACCGGCGAAAAGCTTGAATATGAGAGAAACAAAAAAGCTCTTATAATAAAAGCGACCGAAAGTTTCAAAAGTGATAAACCCATTTGTTTCAAAATCAAAATTGACTGAACATTTGCAATAATATTCTTATTTTATAAAAACAAATATTAAATTGAGAAAATCCGCATAAATACAGCATCTATCAGAAAAACAGCGAAAGAAAATAGGGAAAATCACAACAAGAGCCTGATTTAACGACTTATACAAAGAAATACAGAGTTATGGAAAAAAGCCGTTTAGAGGGTCTTTTTCCATTCCGTAAAACAGCATAAATGAACCGCTTATAACACCACGATATAATGCAGGTAAAGACAAATTGAAATTTGCAGGGGATATTTATATGAGTGAATTTACAATCAATGAAATGAAAGAAATGCAAAAAATGCTACAAGAAAAATACAAAGACAAATGGGAAGGTATTTCTGCTGAAGTAGGGCAAAACAAATTACTATGGATGGTTGGAGAAATCGGCGAAGTAATTGATATTGTAAAAAAGAATAGCGGATTAAAAGCCAGCCAGGATGAGAATTTGAGAAAGGATTTGATTGAAGAATTAGCAGATGTACTGATGTATTTCAATGATGTTTTATTATGTTACGATATTTCATCCGAAGAATTAAAATCTGCATATGTTAGTAAGTTTGAAAAGAATATGAAGCGTTGGTAAATAAAAATATGTTTGATGAATTGTTAAATAGCGCTTGTAATGCTTTCGATTATCGGGTTATGTATACGAAAAAGATGGCATAACTATTAACACAATAATTTTTTAAGAGTTTTTACAGCATTACTAAAGGAAGTATGTCGCGAACAATTATATGGTAAAACCCGTTTAATTTCCAGCTAAGCGAGGTAATAGCGAACGACAGCAAGCCGAAAATCGCATTGAGCGAAGAAACGGAGAAAGCTTTTCAAAGAGCACTGAAAAGAAGCAGAAGCCAACAGGGAAATGCAAAGCCTGATAAACAGGGATATATAGGCGTTCGTGATAGTTATAAAAAGATACTGAAAATCTATACTGTTTTTAACAAAAAAGGAACGGCAGACGCCGTTCCTTTTCATTTTTTACATATTATAACTTTCTGAAAACATCAAGAGAGTGGCTTGACAAACCCACTGTATCCTCTCTCTCGCAGATTTTGAAATGGAAATCCAAATAATCAGCAAAATCCTCATCATCCATATTAGTAATACTATCTCTAAGAAGGCAGGAAATCATATCAGTTCCAACAAAATGCATACGCTGAATTTTGAAACCCTGCATAATAGAATCTATATTCTCCTTACGATAAAGCTGGAAAATCAATTCCGGTACAGGATTGGCATGAAAATCAGAATCTATATATTTATTTTCCTTATATTTTTTTATGTTCCCTCTGAGAAACAGATAATCATAAACCGTAAGGTCATTCATCACATATGCCGCAAAAACAATTCCTCCGGTCTTTGTGATTCTTAAAGCCTCGCTTATAGCTTTTATTTGATCTTCTTTTGAAAAAAGGTGATACATAGGCCCCAGCAGCAGTGTGATGTCATATGTTTCATCGCTGAATTTCAGATCAACTGCATCACCCTGAACTATGCTGACTTTCTGATGCGGTTTCATTTTGCTTTTAAACACATCTATATTATGCTGTACCAGTTCAACGGCATCAACCTCATATCCCATATCGGCAAGCGCAAGTGAGTATCTTCCTGTGCCCGCACCGATTTCTGCTATCCGCATACCCGGTTTAAGATATTTTTTTATATATTCCATTGTTGTGATATACTCAACAGCATTGAATCTGCGTGAAAATCTGCTTTCTTCGTCGTAAGAGCTGTAATACGCCTTTATACTTTCTTTAGCGGATATTTCATCCATTATATTCACCTGATTATTTATGATACCTTGAGTTGTTGATTATTGAAAAAGCACGGTAAATCTGCTCTGTAAGAACGAGCCGCGCAAGCTGATGAGGCAGAGTTATTTTGCCGAAAGACAGTTTTATTTTACCGAGTGCCTTAACTTTGTCTGAAAGGCCGAAAGAGCCGCCTATAACGAAAACTATTTTAGAGCTGACAAGGCTTATCTTTTCTATTTCAGCTGCAAATTCAGGTGAGGAAAATTCTTTGCCCTCTATACACAAAGGTATAACGGCAGCGCCTTTTGGTATTTTTTCCTCTATTCTTGCGCCTTCCTTTTCAAGAATATTTTTTATTTCGGCAGCTGAAGGATTTTCCGAAGCTCTCTCCTCCGCAACTTCTGTTATCTGAGTTTTTGCGTATGGTGAAAGCCTCTTCAGATATTCGGCACAGCCGTCTCTGAGAAACTGCTCTTTCAGTTTTCCGACACATATAATATTTATATTTATCACAGAACGATCAGCCCTCCGTCATTTTCCGGCTTTGAAACATAAAGGCGGTAATCCTCGCCCTCTTTTGCGCCTATCTCGCCAAGTGCTGACACTGCGGAAAGTCGCGCTATTTCAGGTACATTATTTTCACGGCTGAGATGAGCAAGAACCAGACGCGTTGTGCCGCTTTCTATGAGATCTTTGGCAAACATATCCGCCGCTGCATTTGAAAGATGGCCTTTGTCTGAAAGTATACGCTGTTTGAGCGGATAAGGGTAAGCTCCGTTCTGAAGCATTGAGATTTCGTGGTTTGATTCAAGAAAAACAAGATCTGAACCTGAAACCGCCTTTTTTGCGTCATCGGTAACATAACCTGTATCGGTGCAAACAGAAACCGTTCTCCCGTCCGAAAGTTCTACCCTGTAACCTACACAGTCAACAGCATCATGTGAATTATGAAACGCTGAAACATACATATCTCCCAGATCAAGCACCGAATTTATCTCATATGAATTTACTGTATTATTTGCTATTCCGCTAAATCTCAGTTCTTCAAGCGTTGCAGGTGTTGCAAAAACCGGAACTTTATGACGTGAAGCAAAAACACGCACCCCGGCAACATGGTCTGAGTGCTCATGCGTTACAAGCACTGCTTTGATACCGTCGGGGTCCACACCGATGTTTCTGAGCGCCGCCGCACACCTTTTTGCGGATACTCCTATATCAACCAGAATACCGCCGTTTCTGCCGCCTATGTATATTGAATTTCCGCTGCTGCCCGAAAACAGCTGACATACCTTTGCCATATAACCGTTCTTCCTGAAAATCTATATTTTTAAAAACAAGTATTTAAAAAGGGGCGAAAAATCGCCCCCGCATTTTACTATTGTATTAACCGGCATGCGCCACGCTGCTGCCCACATCCTCGCGAACTCTCTTTATATCGGCTCCGAGTTTGGTAAGCTTTTCAACTATATTTTCATAGCCTCTGTCCACATACTGGATCTTTTCAACCACCGTTTCGCCCTGTGCGATAAGACCTGCAATTACCATTGCGGCTCCGGCGCGCAGATCAGTGGCTTTTACCTTTACACCTGTAAGGTGGTCTACACCCTCTATCACTGCGATTTTGCCGTCCACCTGTATATTGGCGCCCATTCTGAGGAGCTGGCCGACATACTGGAAGCGATTATCCCAAACTGATTCTGAAAGGATTGACGTTCCTTTTGAAACAGAGAGCAAAACTGCCATCTGCGGCTGCATATCAGTGGGGAAACCGGGGTGAGGCATTGTTTTAACATTGCACCTTGTAAGAGGTTTGAAGCGTGTTACACGAACAGCATCATCATACTCTATTATCTCTGCACCCGCTTCTTCAAGCTTTGCGCTGATAGATTCAAGATGCTTGGGGATAACATTTTTAATAAGCACATCTCCGCCGCATGCGGCAGCGGCAACCATATATGTGCCTGCCTCTATCTGATCCGGAATAATAGAATATGTGCAGCCGTGCATTTTTTCAACGCCGCGGATTTTTATAACGTCAGTACCCGCTCCGCGCACATCCGCACCCATTGAGTTGAGGAAGTTTGCAAGATCAACTATATGAGGCTCTTTAGCCGCGTTTTCGATAACGGTAAGTCCTCTTGCAAGAACAGCGGCAAGCATAACATTGATGGTGGCACCTACTGAAACTACGTCCATATAAATGCTTGTGCCCACAAGCTTTTCAGCCTCCGCACACACCATTCCGTTTACGATATTTACATCGGCTCCGAGCATTTCAAAGCCTTTGATATGCTGGTCTATAGGTCTGTCGCCGAAATCACAGCCGCCGGGAAGAGCTACCTCTGCCTTTCTGAATCTGCCGAGCATTGCGCCGATAAGATAATAACTTGCCCTAAATCTTGACGAAAACTCATAAGGCACGCTCTGGCACTTTACAGTGCGGGTATCAATCTCTATAGAATCCCTGGAAAGAAGCTTTATGCGGGCTCCCATTTGATTAAGTATCTCTATAATTAACGAAACATCTGAAATGTTGGGAATATTCTCTATCTTAACTTTATCATCTGCAAGCAAGGCGGCGGGAATAATTGCCACCGCGGCATTTTTTGCGCCGCTGATATTAACTTCCCCAAAGAGCTCCTTGCCGCCCTTAATTACGAAATTTTCCAAATCTTTTCCCTCTTTAAGCCGGAACGGCAATCAGTTTGCCGTGTAGAATATATATCAAAACGATTTTAAACTGAATCATACGGTTTTTTATTAACCTTGCATATTATAACAGACTGATTTATAAAAATAAAGACCTTTTAATAATTCGATACACTTTTGTAATATATAAATTTGCTAAAAAAACAACAACATATATGGTAATTATGCCTAATTTTAGCCTATATGCGGTGTTAGAATTATTTTAAAAAATTTTTTATTTTTGCCCTTTTCTCCATTAATTACAAAAATATTACAAATTTTTTAGTGTTTTTGACGAACATTATAAATTTGCTTTTTAAAACCCTTTTCCGCAAAAATATTATTTGAAGTAACTCGCTGAATATTATTGCTCAAGGCCCGTATTTTTATATAAATATTGACAAATCATTTCGCATATTGTATTATGGTTGTAAATATTTATTTTTTACGGAGGATTAATTTTGGACGACTCTATATGGCCTCTGCTATTACTGCAGGTAGTTTTAATCGCGCTCAATGCCGTTTTTGCCGCTGCGGAAATAGCAATAGTCAGCATGAACGACAACAAAATGGCAAAAATGGCAAAGGAAGGAAACAAGAAAGCAAAAAGGCTTGTTAAACTTACAAGCCAGCCCTCAAGATTCCTGGCAACCATTCAAATTGCCATAACACTTGCAGGATTTCTGGGAGCCGCATCTGCTGCGGAAAGCTTCTCAGATGTAATTGTGGAGGCTGTTTTAAAAACGGGCATAGGTATTCCCGAAAATATACTCAACAGCATCGTTGTATTTCTGATAACACTTATTATCTCTTTCCTCAACATCGTTTTCGGCGAACTTGTGCCGAAGCGTATTGCAATGAGAAATCCAGAGTCTTATGCTCTTGGTGTATCAGGTCTAATCTATGCCATATCAAAAATATTCAAACCAGTTGTGTGGCTGCTTACCGCATCTACAAACGTTGTTTTAAGGCTGTTTAAGATAGACCCGAATGCAAATGACGAAGAAGTTAGTGAAGAAGACATACGCATGATGGTTGACGTGGGCAGTGAAAACGGTACGATAGACCGCACCGAAAAAGAATTCATTCAGAATGTTTTTGAATTTGACGATCTTACAGCCGGCGAAGTAGCAGTTCACAGAACGGAAGTTTCACTGCTGTGGCTTGAGGAAAGCCCGGAGGAATGGGATAAGACCATTCACGGAAGCAGGCACAAGATATACCCCGTGTGCAACGAAACCGTTGATAACGTTGTGGGCATACTAAATGCAAAAGATTATTTCAGACTTGGCACAAAAGACAGAGAAACCGTTATGAAAAAGGCGGTTCATCCCGCTTATTTCGTGCCCGAAAGTGTAAAACTTGATGTGCTTTTCCAAAACATGAAAAAAAGCAAAAATTCTTTTGCCATAGTTCTTGATGAATACGGCGGCACAACGGGTATTATTACAATAAACGATCTTGTTGAACAGCTTGTCGGCGATTTCGATTACGATGACAGCAATGAACCGAGACCTATCGAATCCATAGAAAGCCTTGATTCAAAAACATGGAAAATCACGGGTAATCCCGCGGTTGACGATATTGAAGAAGCACTTGATATATCACTTAAAACTGAGGAATGTGACACATTCAGTGGAATAGTTTTTGAAGCAATAGGCTCAATACCGGATGACGGATGCGATCCGTTTGAGGTTGAAACTGACGGTCTTTCAATAAAAGTTCTCAAAGTCAAAAACCATCAGGTTCAGACTGCAATTGTCTGCAAAATAAATCCTAAAAAGGAAGCACCTGAAGAAAATTCTGACAGCGAAGAACAAAACGAAGCCGACAACAATTAAAATTGATAAAGACTAACTGCAGGGCGCTGAATGCGCCCTGTTTTTTAATCATAACTTTTATATTATTTTTTGCGCTGATTTAAAAATAATCAAATAAAAATTAAAAGGCAGGTTAAACACCTGCCTTTTAATTTTAAATACGGGCTTTCTGATTATTTATTTCTCCGCCGGTTAAAATATTATCTCCGGCCAAAGTAAGTTTTCTTAAATCTGTATTGTTTTTCGCAATACGAGAAGGAGCGCTTAACGCGCACATGACTACACGGTAATAAGCGCTGTCTCTCGGGTGAGGATTAACTGTTCCGTCAAGAACAGATAACCATATCTCACCAATCATTTCTCTGAGCGGTTTATATCTGAACTTCATGGCATCAGCCTTTGAAACACCTTTTGTAAGCCCGAGCGAGCGCAGCAATTTATAGACATCCCACACAAGAGCGGTATCAATTTTACGCACAAAAGGCTTAATCATAAACCAGTATTTTCCAAGTTCTTCTCCGTTCAGATTAAGAGCATCGGCACGTTCTATAAAATCCTGCTTTTCACGGCATTTTGTGAGATTGAAAATCAGATCACAGGCGTGCTTTGCAAGGAATGACTGCGCATCTGTTTCTTTGCCGTTAAGTGTAAATTTTTCAAGATGCTCTACCTCATAACTGAGTGTATTGTCATCATTTACGGTAACATTAATTATAGGAGCGGGATAACCGCATAAAGAACCCACATTAACTTCCGTTATCTTGTTGCCCGAAGCACTTCTGAAATAATCTGTATTTTGAATGTGGCTGTGGCCTACGAACATATATCTAAGACCGTTATCGGCAAAAAATGACGCTACCTCTTCCCTGTTTTCAACACAGGTTGAACCGCCTGTTATGAGCGGTGATATGTGAGGAACAAGTAGATGGTGTTCTATACCTATCATAAGAGCGCCGTCACGTTTTGCATTTTCAAGCTGCTTTACTATCCATTTTCTGCATTCGGGAGTAAATCCTGCATGATCATTTTCGTTCTTGTCATCATTAAGGCAAAGAACACGCACTTTATCTGAAAGATTAATCGTATAACATATGGTGCCTATATCCGTAATAAAGCTGTCCGCCGCCTGATCGGGGCCGAAATCTTTATAAAATTCCGGCAGTTCGCTGCTTTTCATAACAGGCACATCGTGGAAAGTCTTATCCCCTTCAAAGCGGCGCGGATTTTCATCACAGCACCAGTCATGAGTGGCAGTAATAAGATAGACGGGTTTCTTCTTTTTTAGTTCATACAGCTTTTCGCGGAACTCAATGTGTGATACCCTCTCGCCGTCATTGCTGACATCTCCCAGAATGAACACCGCATCGGTATCACTTGCGGCTATTTTATCAAAAGCTGCGTCTATTATTTCCGCAGTTTCGGCAAGGCACTTCTGATCAGAACCGGAACGCAGTTCATATGCTTTTCCGCTTGTGCCGAGTGTTTTAGAATAATAATGCGTATCAGCAATAAATGTTATTTTCATATCATCACCGAATATAATTATACCGTTATAAGTCTGTGCTGGCAAGACCCGCAAAATAAAAGGCTCCTAAATAAGGAGCCTTTTTCATATTATTTGGAGAATTACTCGTTTACAGCCTGCTTTTCTGCTTCAGCCTGTTTTTCTGCTTTACGTGCTTCTCTTCTTTCCATGATCTCTTTCATCATCTGTCTGTGGCCGTCGCCGGTGATGTTATAGAAATGCATGGGGACAAGCATAAGCAGGTATCCGATTGCGGGAACGAGCGTGGTGAGAAGAAACAGCGCCCAGTTTGTCTGAGTATTCTGAACGAGAGAGCCCTCTGTGTGCTGAATATATCCCGTAAAACCGAGAACAGCAAGTCCGATTGAAGATGAAAATGTGTTTTCAATCTTTCCTGTGAAGCTCATGATTGAAAGCATGATACCCTCAACACGTGTGCCCGTTTTCCACTCAATGTAGTCAACCGTTTCAGCTTCCATTTCTTTCTGAATAAGGTTTTTAAACTCAAGCGGAATAGAAGTTAAGCCTGTGAAAAGAACGATAAGTATACCTGTAAAGATGCCAACGCTCTCGCCTGCGGCTTTATTCATAAGACCGTTATAACAGGTGATTGCGAAAAGTGCATGAAGAATAATTGCAACTACACAGCAAGCCTGATAAAACTTTTTGCTGTCTGACTTCTTGCCGAGAGTTTCAACGATTTTCGGTACGATAAGACCCGCGATGAGAAATCCCGGGAATTTAACAACATCTATAAAGATATTGTATTTTCTGTTGAACATAAGGTCTGCAACGAAATAGAATGAAACCTGCTCCGCGATCTTGCATATTACGAAGAAAATGTTGCCGAGGAACAGCATAAGAAGCGGTCTGTTCTTGAAAAGGAGCATAAGACATTCTTTAACTGAAGGAACATCCTCTTTATGCTCTGCTCTTTCTCTTGTATTTTTATATGTAAATCTTGTTAAAAATACTATTCCTATAGCGGAGATTATTGCCGATGTAAGATAAGCCTGCGGTGTGTGATCCTTGAAATAAGGAAGAAGTGCGGCGCCTGCAACGAACACCTGCGGAAGCGCACCAAGAACGGAACGTGTTATTGAGCTGATGCCGAAGAGTTTGGTTCTCTCAATTCCGCTGGGTGTAATTGAAAACGCAAGAGCGCCCATAGGAATATCAAAAGCGGTGTACGTAACATCAAGGCCGATAAAAAGAATAGTGGTATAAATAATGTTGAATACCGGCGATGCATCTGCGCTGCCTATAAAGAAAAGTATCATTACTATTGATACAAAAATAGGTGCCCACTTTATATAAGGACGCATCTGACCGTCTTTTGTTCTTGTTTTATCTACGATAACACCCATTATCGGGTCATTGATAGCATCGAAAATACCGCAGAATAGGCGTATCTGAGACGCTGTTCCCATTGGATTTTCAAGCTTTTTAAACAGAACGTTGGTTAAAAAGAAATTGATGTATTTTGACGAGGTCATGCTTGTATTCATGCCCTGCGCGCCTCTGCCGACCGCATAAGAGAGCGTCTCTTTCCAGGTCAGGTAAGTTTCCTCGCCTACATCGTTTTTGATGATTTTACTGTTCAGAAAGTCTTTTACAACAGATTTTCCCATCAGTTCTCCCCCTGAATTGTTATTTGATTTTAACGATTTTGTTTTTCTTCACAAGATACACATTATCAGCAATATCCATCATAGCTTTATCATTCATGCTGTCTGTATAGAAATTATCTATATGTGTTCCGGGATAAAGCTCATTGAATATCTTTACTTTGTTTTCAAGGAAACAAAGCCGCACGAATTTTCCCGTTTTTTTATCAATGCTTGAGCCGACATAATTTTTTATGCCCATTCTTTTCATTATCTCATCAAGGATAAAATCCGTTGTGCCTGATACGATAATATCGCTGTCTTTGCGCACTTCGCTGTACCACGGCTTTATCTTTTTTTCATTCTTATTCCAGAAATCAACCACGGCGCCCGAAATATCGCCGGCGTTAACATAGTAGCCTTCCAGGAAAGAAGCATATGCCTCTACCGCGTCCTCAACCGTAAAAAGATGAAACATATCCTTCAGTGCAATAATTACAAGCTTGGGCATATATTTCCATATTTTTACATCTCTGCGAACGAAGTACAGTACAAAGTCCACAAGCGTTTCGCCGTCATATATCGTATTATCAAAATCGTAAACATTGACGCCCATAATATAAACCCCGTTTTTCAAGTTTCAGTTTATTCAAAGTCAAAATTATGTCAAAAACAGCGGAAAAAGAATGAATTCAACACATTATAAATTAATTTTATATTAACAGAATTTGAATTGCCTTTCAACTAAAATATACGGGCACCGGTATTAATTTTAAGCAATTTAAGCCGATATTTTCTTGACTTTGCGCCGAATTAATTATATAGTAGATATTAAATTATTAAGAACAGAGGGAGAATACGGCGCATGCCGGCAATCGGTTATGAAAAGGGAATTTGTTAGAACTGATGTTGTTATAGTCGGAAGCGGCGTTGCGGGGTTATTTGCCGCGCTTTGCCTGCCCGAAAACAAAAAGGCTCTCGTAATAACAAAAGAAGATCTTAAAGAATGCGATTCCTACCTTGCTCAGGGCGGAGTTTGCGTTTTAAAAAACATAGAAGATTTTGACTGCTACTTTGAAGACACAATGAAAGCAGGCCACTATGAAAACAACCCCGAAAGCGTTAAGGTAATGATAGAATCATCACCCGATGTAATAAACACGCTTATAGATCTCGGGGTGCAGTTTGACACAGACAGCGACGGCTCTTACGACTACACACGAGAGGGCGCTCACAGGCGCAACAGAATCCTGCACCACAAGGATGAAACGGGTAAAGAAATAACTGCCACTCTGCTGTCAATAGCCAAAAAGCGCAAAAACATAACATTCGTTACTCAGACAACAATGATAGATCTTGTTGAAAAGGACAACACCTGCTACGGCATAGTGTGTGAGGACGCATACGGCGAGCGCGCGGCTATTCTTGCAAAAGATATTATCCTTGCAACAGGCGGAATCGGAGGACTGTTTAAGAACTCCACAAATTTCCCGCATATCACGGGCGATTCATTTGCGCTTGCACTCAAGCACTCAATCAAACTCAAAGACATTAATTACATTCAGATACATCCCACTACTCTTTACAGCAAAAAAAGCGGCAGACGTTTTCTGATAAGTGAAAGCGTGCGCGGAGAGGGTGCAGTTCTTCTCAATGAGAACGGCGAGAGATTTACGGATGAACTTCAGCCGAGAGATGTTGTTACCGAAGCTATTTGCAAGGAAATGGATAAATTCGGCACAGACCATGTTTACATCACTCTGCCTACAATGACAAGCGAACAGGCGCAAAAAAGATTTCCGAACATATTTGAGGCGTGCATGGAAGAGGGCTATGACATTACAAAAGACAAAGTTCCCGTAACTCCAGGCCAGCACTATATGATGGGCGGAATAGAAACCGATATTAACGGCAGAACTTCAATGAAGCACCTGTTTGCAGTTGGTGAAACCGCATGCAACGGTGTTCACGGAAAGAACAGACTTGCATCCAACAGTCTGCTTGAAAGCCTTGTATTTTCAAAACGCGCCGCCGATATTATAGCGGCTGACACAAGCCAAAAAGATATTTACGAGCCAAACACAGACTGGGATTCACTGCCAACAAAAACAGAGCGTGAAAAAGAATTCAAAGAAATAATTATGAATGAAATAAAGAGAAAGGACCGTGCTTTTTATGATAAGTGGTGTAACGATGAAGATTAATATGGATGAATACATCCTTCATGCGCTGAAAGAAGATATCACAAGCGAAGACGTTTCCACAAACGCAGTTATGCCCGATAAAAAGCAGGGTACAGCACAGCTTATTTGCAAGGCAGACGGTATCATCTGCGGACTTGAAGTGTTTGAAAGAACTTTTACTTTGCTTGATGAGACTTTCCGCTTTGATACAGATGTAAAAGACGGAGACAGAGTTGAAAAAGGCCAGCTTATAGGTACTCTTTTCGGCGACATCAGGGCTCTCCTTTCAGGTGAAAGAACAGCTCTCAATTACCTGCAGAGAATGAGCGGGATTGCCACCGTTACAAATGAATACGCAAAGGAACTTGAGGGCACAAAAACAACTCTGCTTGACACAAGAAAGACCACCCCTAACATGCGCCCGTTTGAAAAATATGCCGTAACGGTCGGCGGCGGCAGAAACCACCGCTATAATCTTTCGGACGGTGTTCTTCTCAAAGACAACCACATAGGCGCAGCGGGCTCTGTTAAAAAAGCCATAGAAATGGCAAAGGATTACGCCCCGTTTGTAAGAAAAATAGAGATAGAAACGGAAACCATTGAGCAGGTGAAAGAGGCACTTGAAGCAGGCGCGGATATCATCATGCTTGACAATATGGATAATGACACAATGAAAAAATGCGTTGAACTTATCGGAGATAAAGCTGAAACCGAATGTTCAGGAAACGTAACAAAGGAGAGGCTCAGGGAAATAGCCGCCATAGGCGTAGATTATGTTTCAAGCGGCGCTCTTACACATTCAGCACCCGTACTTGACGTAAGCCTTAAAAATCTGAAGCCTGTCGAATAATGCATAAAAAATCCCCGCAAGCGGTAAAACCGTATGCGGGGTTATTTTTTTATTAAATTTCAATCAGCCTTTAAGACCTCTTGCCTGTCTGTCCATATCTTCAATTACTATATCAAATATCTCTCCGAGAGAAGCGCAGTATTCAAGTACTTTCCAAGGCTCGTTCGTGTGGTAATGGATTTTGATTAAATCCTCATCACCTACTGCAAGCAGACAGTCGCCCTTAAAATTCTCCTCAAAATAATCGTTTATTGCATCCTCATCAAGATCGTGCCCCTCAATAAGGAGCTGCGTGTCATATTTATATTCTACCATGATGTATTCCTTTCTGCCCGAGATAGACTTACATTAATTATTATACGCCTAAATCATTTTGTTATTATCTCAGCGCCAAACGGGCAAAGCGCCAGTTTTGCAAGTTTGAACTGCTGTTTGCCGAATGGTATGCCCACAATCGTAACGCAAAGCAGTAAGCCCCAAACAAAATGCTCCAGAGCAAGCGGAATGCCCGAAAATATCATCCAGAAAAAATTCAAAATAGCAGAACCCGCTCCGCCGCCGTAAACTATCTCTTTACCAAACGGAAAGAAGCTTACGCCTGCCATTTTGAAGCATTGTGTTCCAATTGGTATGCCGATTATTGTAATGCACCACAGACATCCAGCCAGAAGCCAGCTCAAACCGCTGAAAAAGCCGCCGAAAACAAACCATATTATATTGCCCAAAACAGACATTTTATCAAATCCTTTCAACGGTAATATAACACGTTTTTGTTACGGATAAATGACGGCAAAATTACAATTCTGTTAGATTAATCAAATTGGCTTATATGCTCAGTCAAAATCGAAAAGATTAAGTCCTATTTCATCACTGAAACGGCGGTTTACACAGCCGTCAGCAATATCAATAACCATTTCACATGTTGCGCTTACAACAGCTCTGTTGAGATGGCCGCCGAAAACTTCACCTTTTTCATTGCCCGCACTCATATGCAGGTGAGAGTAATGCTCGCCGTTCATCTGCGTTACAGTCCCCAAGAGTGAAACTATCTCAAAATCACCTTTGAAGCTGTTGGAGAAATACTGCTTTTGAGCTGTTTTGAATACACCAACCGTAAAATCACCAACTGCGCCTATTGCACTTACGTGAGCAAGCGTAATATTTTCCTTTTCGCAAATCTTTTTGAGAGTTTCAACTATCTCCTCTCCCCTGTCTATCCTTGCAAAAACAGTATTTTCAAATCTTTTGTATTCCATTTCAGTTCTCCTCACTCATTTTTAAGTTTATCAAAGAGCGCTGTGCAGCCCTTTTCAATATCGGCATATGCTCTTGAAAAATCGCCCGTATACCACGGGTCTGAAACATCTTTTTCACTGCCCGCAAAGCTGAGAAGCTTAAAGACCTTTCCCTGCTTGTCCCCGCCGAAAAGGCGCTGCATATTTCGCATATTTTCACTGTCCATACCTATTATGTAATCGTATTTTTCATAATCATCTTTTTTAAGACGCACAGCCCTCTTTCCGCCGCATGAAATGCCGTGCTTTGCAAGCTCACGCTGAGCGGGAGGATAAACGGGGTTACCAACGCCTCCCCATATCTCCTCTGAACTTGTTGCAGCGGAGGAAACAAAAAATTTATCCTCTTCCCCCGCTTTATGCGCCAAATCTTTAAATATAAATTCCGCCATCGGCGAGCGGCATATGTTGCCGTGGCATACGAATAGGATTTTTATCATATATTGTTTTTCCTTTTATAATGCCGAAAACCGTTGGTATGACTGGGTTTTCGGCTTTTTATTAAAAATCTTTTCAACACACATTTTATTATAACTTCACACATTGTTACTGTCAAATGGTGTCAAAAATGGTGTCAAATCGGTGTACTTTTTTTCTATATATTTAACTGGATTTTAAATCCAATTATTTTCTTTTTTATAAAGTTGCTGAACCACATTATTAACATCCTCAGAAGCTAAATGAGTGTAAATATTGCTCGTTACTTCAATACTTGAATGACCCATTAAACACTGAAGAACTTTGAGCGGTGTATTCATTTTTACCATATTGGTGCAATATGTATGTCTTAGTACATGAGGTGTTACGTTCGGCAGAGGTACGTCGGGATGAAGCTTTTTATATTTTTTCATTGCCCAGCGAATCTCGTTTTCAATGTGAAGTGAAACCTTTGGATTTTGATTTTTGTCAAGAAGCAGAAATTCGCTGTAACCGTCTACAACGGGTTCTTTTCTCGGAATCTATCTGTTCCTAATGATGCACATTAAATTCTCTTCAACATCGTCTTTTATCGGAAGAAGGCGGGCGCCGTTTTCAGTTTTTGTTAGCTCAATATAGTATTTGCCGCCTCGTTCTCTGCTAAGCTGGCGTTCTATTCTTATGTAGCCTTTTTCAAAATTAATATCGTCTAATGTTAAGCCGCAAAATTCGCTGATACGCATTCCTGTGTTCAAAAGCAAATATATCTCATCATAATATTTGCTGTAAATTTTATCGTCACGGATAAAATTCATAAACAATTCTTGATCTCTTTTGCTTATTGCTTCACGCTTTTCGGTAGGCTTTGAAATAATACCTTTGAGGCTGAAATCAAAAGGATTTCTTTCAATAAACATATTATTGTATGCATATTCAAAAGCAGGTCTGACAACACCTTTTATATTTTTAAAAGTGATGTATCCTTTACCGTCCTCTTTTAGTTTAACAAACCATTTCCGAGCGTCAAACATATTTATATCTTTTATTTTTCTGTTTGCAAAATCTTCTTTTTTAAGAAGATTCAAAACCGTATTATGAGTTACTTTGGTATTATATCTTACTCCCTGCTGAAGTTCGAGATACTGTTCAACAAGCTCAAGAACGGTAATATTGCCTTTGGCATAATTAATACCTTTTTCAAGCATTTTAAATATCTCTTTTTCTTTGTGTCTTAAATCGTTTAAATCTTTAGAATAGATGGAACGCCTTTTTCCAAAAGCGTCTGTATAACGATATTAATAAATACCGTCTTTTCTCTGAATTTCACCTTTTAAGAGAACTCTGTTTTTATTATCTTTTCGTCTTACTGTCATAAATTAATACTCCTTTCGATGAAGAGCATTGTTATAACACATTTATTGTATCATATCATGCTCTCTTTTCAAATTGTTTTTTGATGTTATATATAAATGGTTTTAAATATTAGATTGCATCTGCATATAAAATAAATTCTTCCAATTCCTTTTTCTTTATGCGTGTATGGCTTCCTATATGAAAAGCAAACGGACAACCCGGCTCTTTTACCATACTGCGAAGTTTGTTTCTTCCAATTCCTGAGTATTCTGCTGCCCCTTCAATTGATAATGTAATGCTTATGATTTTGTTTTCTTTTTTCATTAAGTTACCTCCATAAAGATTATTTTTATATTTAAGATAGGCTTATTGGTTTAAAGATAGTAAGCCTGTTAAGTCATCTGGCTAACTGTTTTCCTACCACTCCTTTCAATTGTATTTGATAAGGTGAAAAGTCCTTTCACTATATATATACTTCATTTTTCAAATTTTTGCCAAATATTTATGAAAATAATAGTTAAAATCTTAAAACAATGATTTAAAATATAATATTACTATATATTTAAAGAAAAAGGGGCAGACTGTTTTGTCTGCCCCTCGTAATAATCAAGTCTTAGAATAACCGAGAAGCTCATTCAGTTCCCGTTCATAATCTTTCTCGATAATAATCTTCAAGTAGTCATAGATGTACGGAATTTCCTTTTGCATCTTGGTGTAGTTTATCGTTGCCTGATAAGAGCAGTCACCCCTGCCTTTGTTGAAATGCTCAACATAAGGTCTTCCGGGTATCAAATAGTTGTTGTTAAGCAGAAATAGAAATGCCCTCTGTTTAACATATTCTTTTCTTGTTTCATAAGGGGTGTCCCTGTTTAAAACAAAGGACATATTCCCCTCGATTACACAGCTGATAATCAGCTCGTCTTTATTTCTTTCCATAATTTCTTTTGGGTCTGTAATTTCTGAAAACGGAATCATATATTCTTCTCATCTTCGGCTCAAACTCGTTTCGGCATTCTTCATAAAGACCTGTGTTTTTCTTAAACATGCTGTGAAAATCAACTTCCATTTCGATAACAAGTCCGTCGCTTGTTGCTTCATCAAAACTATATACATAATCTTTCTTCAAGTCTATGTATCCGTTTTTAATGAAATAAGTGTATGCTTCCTGGCGAACAAACATTTCTTCATCAAATATGCAGAGATATTTTCCGTCCCCTGTTTCTTTAAGGTAAATTGATTCGTCATAGTATGTATCGGATACTGTGTATGCAAACTCTTCAGAGCTGTCTGCTTTTTCAAAATATAAAGTAATCATTGTTGTTCCTTTCGTTTTTAAAGTAGTTTTAATAATAGGTTAGTCCTTTCAGCTACATGAAAATCACGCTCCTTTCCAAAACAAAAAAAGGACAGTTACCTGAAAATAATAACTAATTCAAATAACTGTCCTTGATTCGATATTAACTTTAAAATATAAAAAGAGCCACAAGTTATAAAACCTATGACTCTTAATACCATATAACTAAAAAATAAACTTAACTTATATATTAATTATACCATATATATCCTCATTTGTAAATACTAAAATAGAATATTTGTTCGATTTTTTTAGTTGTATTCCGTATTAATTAAAACTGAATAAATAACGCCACAGATGCGCCCTTTAGATTTTATTCGATAAAATTCTGCATAATCATAAATTTATGTTAATATTTATTTACCAATGATTAACATTTTGTTGTATATCAATTTACATTTATAAGTTAATGTAAGATTACAGGGTTATTCTGAATAAAATTTTAAGGGGTATTGCTATGGTAGAATACATTACAGGAATTAACGGTATAGGTAAAACAAGAGTATTACTTGAAACAGCAATTGCCACTGCAGATAAAAGCAAAGGAAATGTTGTTTTTCTTGATTGCTCAAACAAACTCAACTTAATTCTTCCAAAATCCATTAGGCTTATAAATCCTAAAGAATACGGAATTAACAGCGCTCGTGGTTTGTGCGGATTTTTGATTGGTCTTTGTGCCAGCGACTTTGATTTGACTGATATCTTTGTAGATTCCGTTATGGATATTTTTGAAAACAACGATACAAACATTGATGACTTCATGGAGGTTATTACAAAGTCTGCAAGAAATACAGATGTTAACTTCCATTTTTCAGTAAACGATGTTTACGAGAAAGAAGTAATTTATCAAAGCGTATGTGAATAATAAACTATTTAAAACCGATTGACTTCGAAATGATTTCAATCGTTTTTTGTTTTTAAACTAATTATATAGATATGATAAACTGCAAACCTCATAACGGTTGTGGCCGAGCATAAAAGAACATATCAGAAGGGCTTGTTTGTCGTAAACAACGCCCTTTTTGTCTTTTCTGCAAAAGACCTTATCCGAGTGTGAAAGCGTGCTCAAATCTCGTTTCTCAGCGTCATATACTCTTTGGCAGTACTGCGCTCTGTACCCGTGCGTGTTTGCTCTTTCTTTCACATGATTAAACACTTTTCCGTCTTTAGCTTTTAAGCACAGACTTATGCATAGCTCTAATTCTTCAGTACTTCCGTAAAGCTTTGTATTGCGTTTTCTGCCCCCTTTTGTTCCTTTGGTAACCGATACCAAGGACAACCAAACTCGTCAAAATAGAGGTCTGAGCCCCTTATATTTTTAAGTTTGTTAAGCCTCAGTCCTGTGCATCTGCAAAAGGTTACCTGCTCGTAGTTTTTAGTCTCGCTGAAATGTTTCAGACTTTTTGACATATCCCTTGAACGCTTTATATCCTGCCTTCTTTTAGGCGGGATTTTTGTTTCAAAGAATGAATACGGAACTTGACCGAGTTTACAAAGCGCAGCTCTTTTTGTTGCAACAGTCCACGCAGAGTTTCCCTGTTCTAATAACCACTGAAGCCACTCGTCACCGTGGAACATCATATCGTCGATGCCGTTTAGCTTTATTCCGTTTGCTTTTGCCCGGTCTACCATATAGTTGAGCTGTTTTATGTATGTTTTAAGTGTGTTAAATGAATAGATGTACTTGTAGGCTACATGCGCCTGTTTTGCTTCGTATCTTGATTCACCGAATCGGCATTGTGATTTTAGTCTTTTCTCAATTTGGTATCGAATACTACCGTTTTTAGGCATGGAACATCCCCCTTTAAGTTATTTTTTGTTAAAGAAAATACACACCGTTTTTACAGCTTGGTGTTGCTGTTTTTAACTGCCCCTAACAGTCCAAATTTGCCTCAAATACCTCTTAACGAGGGTTAACTCGGCTAACAAAAATAACTTAAAGAACTCCTGTTTCTATTCGGTTTTTATTCGATACTCCTCTCAATTTTTTACTATCTCATTTACTTCTCATTTTCTTTTCAGGGAAAAAGAAAAAGCCACCTCAAAATATGAGATGACTTGATTTAATAATGACTTATATTCAATTTACCTTATATTATAATTATAACATATTCCAGTCTATTTTGCAAATTATTTTCATAAAGAAACAGAGCGATAGAATAGGATTAAAAGCAAATTAAAAAATGATAATCAAAATATATTGATAACAATAATCGAAGAATATATACTTAAACTATATTAATCAAATAGTGGCAATGGTTGCACATGATTTCAAAGGATTTGGAAGACTATGGATGATATTAACAAAATCAACGAATTTGCAGCAAAATATTACGCTCTTTATTCTAATAATGAAACAATTGAAAGCGAGCTTGAAGATGGTTTTGGCGAGCAATGTTTTAAACTCGGATTAAAAATGGATTCAGGGGCAGGATTTGTCGAAAAATATTCTTTAGACGCATTTGAAAAAGGCAGTGAACTTAGTAAAATAATTGAAACTGTTGATGATCCATATTTACTTGGCAATGCAATATTTTCTTTTTGGAGAAAGATAACTCATTGGAGCTGCGAATCACTTTTAGAAGAGGAAAACAGAAAATGGATGGTCATAGCTTTTGCAAGACTTACTAAAATAACTTCTAACTAAAAAGGAGATGCCATTTAAGCATTTCCTTTTAATTTGTCCTGAAATCACAAGTCAATTTTGATCAGCTCTATTCTATGTAAATCTACAAAAACCGTTGATTTAAGATGAAGGTTAAAGTATAATTATTATGTATTGTTGTATCTACTTGAAAGTGAATATATCTTGATGGATTCTAATATCGAATGTTAGTACTCCATGAAAGAATTTTTTAATATCTCGGTGTCAGTCGTAATCCCGTACTCGCTTAGATAGACAAAAAGGAAATGCCCGCCACGGAGATCGGCAGGCTACGGAATTTCAAAATCAGCGAAGTGGATGCTTGGATGAAAGCCGGCGTTGCGACTGAGAAATAATTTGTGAATTGCATAGACCAAAAGAGAAAAAAAGCCTTTGAAGATATGTTAAAAACTATACTTTTCCATTATAACTCAACGGTATAAAAGATAGCGAAACCCAAGGCGGAGGCAAGGAGAAAACAGCAACTTACCGCCAGCTTTTTGCCAATAAACTGCAACTTAAATCGTTGCTTTCCTACTATCGCACTTATGGCTATTGAAAGATGACAAATTGTAGGAAGTTTAAAGTTCTAAGAGTAATCAGTTCTATTGAAAAATCTCATTGGTTAATACCTCAATGAATACAAAACCCACTTAAGAAACATGACATGGTTAATGTGAATTTTGCATGATGCTTTATAAACTATCAATAAAAGGAGACTTAATATGAGTACATTTCAAATAAAGCGAGAAAATGGAAAAATCTTTTGCCCCTTAACAGATTCCTGGCATATTGAAACACCTGAAGAGAAGGTTAGGCAAGAATATATTAAAAAACTTGTAGACGATTACGGTTATTCTCTTGATCAAATGGCACAAGAAATAAAAGTTAATAATTCTCTGCGAGGACAAGGAAAAGCTCGTGCAGATATCGTTATATGGAAATCTAAAAATGACAAAGATGAACATAAAGCTGCGTTTATAGTTGTTGAATGCAAGGCTGAAAATGTTCGTATCCGAGAGGAAGATTATTATCAGGGATACAATTATGCTTCTTGGGCTGGCGCAAGCTTCTTTATAACCACTAACGAAAAAGAAACAAAATACTTTAATGTTGATAAAGACTATCTTCCTAAAGAATTAGTGGAAGTTGTAGCTATCCCTACCGCTCAAGAAGCACTTAATGATAAAAAAGTAAAAGACATTCTATCTAAAACCAAAACATTTACTAGAGATGATTTCACTAAGATTCTTCGCACTTGCCACAACATCATCCGTAACAATGATAAGCTTTCACCCGAGGCTGCGTTTGATGAAATCAGTAAGATTCTCTTTATGAAAATTAAATATGAGCGTGAACAACGTGGTGCAAAAGTATTTACCAAGAATGAATTTGTAGAAAAAGAAAAGTGGTTTGAAAAAGAAATTCGTCCCAGTTTAAAAGGAACAGCAAAAGATCTTCCTTATATGCAATTCTTATTTTACAATACTAAGGAAGAATTTAAGGATGACCAGCTTTTTGAAGAAAACGAAATCATCAAAATTAGGCAAAACAGCTTTGAGCAAATCCTAGAAAAACTCGAAACATATAATCTCTCCGATACGCAAGATGATGTTAAAGGTATTGCTTTCGAACAATTCTTGGGCACTACATTTCGTGGTGAATTAGGCCAATATTTCACCCCTCGAACGATTGTTGATTTCATGACACACATTCTCGATCCAAAAGAGAATGAAACTGTATGCGATCCTACTTGTGGTAGTGGTGGCTTCTTGATTAAAGCATTTGAATATGTGCGTGAAAAAATCGAGGAAGAGGTAAAGAAAGCAAAAGCGGAATTGCGTTCTGTCATTGAAGGTGATAATTACGATTCTCTGTCTGAAGAAGAACAGGTTGTTATCAACGAACGCATTGAAGCTATGCAATCTACTCTCAACAAGGAACTTGATACCCAGGTAGAAGGCAGCCGTATGTATAACTTGTCACGTAATTGTATTTACGGTACGGATGCTAACCCTCGTATGGCAAGAACATCAAAAATGAATATGATTATGCACGGTGATGGGCACGGCGGCGTTCATCATCACGACGGCTTGCTGAATGTTAATGGAATTTTTGAAGAGCGTTTTGATGTTATCTTAACCAACCCTCCTTTTGGTGCGAGAATTGATAAATCTCAAAAAATCACAGAAGCAGATAAATTTACGGATGCAACTTTGATTGCAAAATATAAGGCTAAGTACGGCGAAGCTTATGAAAAAGCACTCAAGCAGGTAAACGACAACATTGGTAAATCTTTGCTTTCATTATACGACGTAGGTTCGATGTCTGGTCTTACCGAAGTACTTTTTATGGAGCGTTGCCTAAGACTGCTAAAAAAAGGCGGACGCATGGGCATGGTTTTGCCCGAAGGTGTTCTGAACACCTCCAACCTCCAAAAAATCCGTGAGTATTTTGAAGGAAAAGCTAAGCTTATCCTTATTTGTTCTATTCCTCAAGATGTATTTATTGCTGCTGGTGCAACAGTAAAACCCAGTCTTGTTTTCTTTAAGCGTTTTACCGAAGAAGAAGAGATTCAGTACTTGGGCGCAAAAACTAAGGCTGAAAACGAAGTTCGTCAGAAACATATTGGTGAGATTAATGCAATTAAAGAAAAGCTCGCAGCTGAAAAAGCCAAGAAAATTAAAGTTAAAGCGCTTATTTCCGCAGCAGAAAAAGAGCTCCGAGATCTTGAAAAGGCAATTATCGAAGAAGCTAAACCGCTTACCAAAGAATACTTCGATTACGAAATTCCGGTTGCTATGGTTGAGGATGCCGGCATTACTTCTACTGGTGCTGTTTCCGCAGGAAACCAACTCCCTACCCTTCAAGATGAATATAAAGAATATAGAATTACAAAGAAGCTATGGAATGAATCCAATAGCGTTATTTCTTATACCATAAATTCGGAAGGAAGGATTTTCCGTATCAGTGATGGCAAGGAGGTTGAACTAAGATGGTAAATAACTGTTTGCTAAAAACGGTTCGTTTTGTAGATACCCAACAATGGAATGTAAAACATTTTTTTGCGACCTCAATAATATCAAGATATCCAACTGAATCTATCGGAAAACACACTATACATATTACAGAGAAAACAAAATTATTTAACGAGCCTGAGAAAGAGCATAAAATATTAGGCATTTCTAATGAAAAAGGGATGTTTGATGCTTACGTGGAATTAGGAAAAAATATTAATCAGGCATACATTTACGTTGAAAATGGATGCTTGGCATACAATCCTTACAGAATAAACGTGGGCTCAATAGGACTAAAAACAGATTTGCAAAAAAATGAATATATCAGCCCTGCATATGTAGTTTTTAGATGCAAAGATACCCTTCTTCCGGAATTTTTGTATCTTGTGCTTAAGAGCACGGTCTTTAATTCAATAATTAGAGAAAATACAACGGGTTCAGTGCGTCAAACTTTGTCTTATGATAACTTGGCAGCTATTAAGATTCCTGTTCCTTCTATTGAAACTCAAAAACACTTATTGATGACATATCATTCAGCTTTAAAGGAAGCAGAAAAAATTAAGGAAGAAGCAGAAAAGCTTGATGATAGTATTAGCGATAAACTCTGTGATCTTTTAGGAATTACTTTGCCAGAATTAAATACGAAAGCAAAAAAAGGCTTGTATTTTCTTGATTTTTCAGAATGCGAAAAATGGTCTGTAGATTATCTTCTTAACAAGGACAGCTGTGATTTTATTGAAACTACGAAATATCCAATTGTTCGTGCTCAGCATTTTATACAAGAATGTCAATATGGTTTATCGGATAAAGCAACCAAAGAAAAAGTTGGCATTCCTGTTCTGAGAATGAATAATTTACAAAAATCTAATATTGATACTTCGGATTTAAAGTATTTACCATCTAGCACTAAAGGTATTGAGAAACATTTATTAAATCAAGGAGATCTTCTTTTCAATAGAACAAATAGCAAAGAACTGGTTGGCAAAACCGCCGTGTTTTCTTTGAAAGACAAATATGTATTTGCATCATATTTAATTAGAGTAGTTATCAACCAAGATATTGCCGATGTAAATTATATAAACTATTTATTTGCCTCAAAGATAATACGATGCCAAATTGATTTATTTAGCAGACAAATTCTTGGTCAAGCAAATATCAATGTCGATGAATTGAAAGCGTTAAAATTCCCATTACCCTCGCTTTCTGAACAGAAAAAGATTGTTTCTCTATTAAAGGAGATCGAACAAAAGAGTAAACAATATCTAAAAAAATCAAGTGAATTAGAAGAACTTGCTAAATTAGAGTTTGAGGAGGCCGTTTTCGGTGAAACTCAAGAAATTAAAAATTAAAAAATATAAAAACTTAATAGATTTTTCAGCCGATTTTGAATCAGGTAAAGGTCTATCTATCTTAATTGGCAATAATGGTTCAGGAAAAAGTAATGTTTTGGAAGCAATTAGCGGTATTTTTGCAAATGCCTATTCTGCTAAAGCAATTCACAAGTTTGTATATTCACTGACCTATGAGATAAAAGGAAAAGAAGTCAAATTAGAGCAAACAATATACAGATGTCAATACTATGTGGATGGAAAAGTAACTGCCGTTAAGAAACTCGCTGTACAAGGTTTATTACCCACCAATGTAATAGCATTGTATAGCGGGGAGGATAAACGCTGGTGGCACAATTATTATGAGCCGTTTTATTTTAAGTTCACAAGAGATATAAATGCGGGCATGGATAATAATCTATCTCCCAAAATGTATTACATAAATAAGTATTACTGGGATATTGCATTGCTTTCACTAATTTATAGTACTGCTGAAGATGATAAGAAGTTTTTAATAGATACTATTGGTAGAGATACCGTAGACCATATCCTATTATTTTATGGCCAAAATGTTGAACGCCACTGTAAATCAGAGTTGTTAAAATCATTTCTACAATCCGTAAATCTGTTTTCAGAACATAGCAAAGGCCCTAATGGGAAGCCGGCTTATCTATATGCAATGACTAAAGAAAGCATATTTGATACATATGGCGTGCGAGTTTTTGAAGATTTTGCAGCGATAAAGAATCTCTATATGTTTGTAGATGCAAAATTTCTTAACAATAAACCCGAAGAGTTCAACTATTACGAAAAACAGTTGTTTGATTATTTTGTGCAGGCATATATGCCTAAAAACAAAAAAGCAATTAAGAATATTGAATTAATTTACAACGGTTTCTCTGCAAAAGGTTTAAGCGAAGGCGAAAAGAAATTGATTTTGATAAAATCAGTTTTATCTTTTGTTGCTGATGAAAATTCATTGATTCTCTTTGATGAGCCTGATGCAAATATTCATGAAGGACGTAAGCAGCAACTATACAATCTTTTTTCCGAATACTGTCAATTTGATCGTCAAATGGTTATTGCAACACATTCTCCTATCCTCGCTCAATTAGCAAAAGAAAAAGAATTATTGATGTTAGAACTAGATAATGGCAAATCAACTATTTTAACCGATGAAAAAATAGAAAAAATCAAGAAACTGTCAGGTACATCTTGGGATGTTATAGGGCAAGCGATGATTCTAAAATCGGGCAGACCTCTTGTGGTTTTTGAGGGTAAAACCGATGTTATGTATGTTAAGCGTGCATTGGAAAAGCTCAAATCGAGGTCTGATGATTATGCAACTTTAAATGTGGATTTTTTAAATGCCAATGGTGCAGGTAATGTGAAATCATTTATTGATAATCTTAAGTCATTTGTATCTGATTCAAAAAAAATAATAATTTTTTTCGATCGTGATAACGCAGGAAAAGATGGGGTGCAAGCTGTTACAGGTATTTCCAAAAATGATGAAAGAGTTACCCATTATCAAGACATTGTTCAAGATAATATGACCACTTCTTTTATTCCATATAAAAGCGGTGTAACCGATGGTGATTTTCTTATAGAAGATTATTTTTCTTGGGATGGTACTATCAAAGCAATTGTAGAAGATGTTATTCCCGATCGAAAGCATCCAATTAAGATGTTGCCTAATCTGCCAGAAAAGATAAAAAAAGAGCTTGAAAAAAGAATAAATCAATTTACGGAAGATGAATTCAATGGATTTATTCCATTACTTGATAAAATAGTTGAATTGACAAAGGAGTAAGCTATATGAACATACAAAAGCTTAATTCAGCAATATCAGCATTTATAAAGAAAAAGGAATTCAACTCTGCTTATTACGAAGAAAACTGGGCTGAAGCAAAGAGCGTAAAGAATATTATCAGTCATTCACAAAGGATAAGCTTTTAGCTATGACTGAGGATGATTTATTAGAGTACATCAGCAAGCTATGGTCTATGCTTATTTGGGGCAACAAAAAATATGTTGTGGATAAATTGATCGCTGACAACGGCTTCACCTCACTCAAAAAGCAATTAGCTGAATTGCTTTTTGGCACAAACTCAATCGAAAAGCGTTGGGATGTATTCTTAAAGTCAATTAAGGGTATGGGTCCTGCCACTATCAGCAAATTGCTTACATACGCTAACCCGAAAGAATATGTTATCTTTAACAAGACGACTATCCTCTGCTATGAGTATCTTGATATTCCTGATATGCCGAAGTACAACTATCAACACACCGGAAAAAATATGGAGAAGTTTGTACCGTTGCAAAAGAAATCGCCGAATAACTCAGAAAAGCCGGTGCCGAAGATTATGATCTTTTGGCAGTAGATTACTTTATGTGGGATGAGCTTTTACCTCTTGCAGAGAAAAAGTCTCCTGAGGTTCCTGCTACACCTGAAGTTAAAAAAACGTTACCGCAAATGTTTCAAAATCTCTCCACGATGAAATTAAGGAGAAGTTGGTTTCTATCGGCGAACTTCTTGGTTTGATAGTCGTTCCGAAGTGAAAATTACCACCGGTGCCATTGTAGATGCCGTTTGGGAAGCCAAAATCGGAAATATGGGAAAAGCAATATATGTGTTTGAGGTGCAATCCAAAGGCTCTATTGACAGCCTGATTCTCAACCTCAAAAAGGCACAAAGTAATGCGGCTGTCCAGGCAGTCGTTGCTGTTGCAGATGAAGAACAGCTCGCAAAAATCATCCGAGAAAGTGCCGGGGTTATCGACGAAAATTCTTTGCGCACTTGGGACTCTGAAGATGTATTAGCAGTCTACGACTCACTTGTCAGAGCTCACGAATCAATCAACAAATTGGCGCTTGTGCCAGAAAGTTTTTAGGAGTAAATAGCTTATGTCTATTCCTGAAGAACAAAAAATCAAGCTTGAAAGTATGCAAATTAAGGGTATACGAGCTATGATTTGGCAAAACATTGAAAAAGATAATATTGAATCTCGCTTACTTCAAATAAAGAATCAAAACTACACAAACGATCTTCATAAATTGGTAAATTCTCAAAGCAGAGCTGTTTTAATTGAACTAATTGAGAGGTCACCAGAAATAAGTGCACAAACAATTGATACAGCATACGAGAAATATAGATATGGATTGAAACCCGGTTTCACTCTGTTTTGGGCTAAGCGAAGTAATGATACTGCTTTTGACAAAGATTCTTTGGAAACCAAAATCAAAGAATTTATATCAACCCAAAAATATAAGGAAGATGATAAGTACAAAAATCTTGAGTTTATATCAATAATTGAGTTTGGTGGTACATACGAAATTTCGTTATCGTATCTACAAAAATTCAACTATATTAACGAAGAAGGTGAATTCACATATATCTATATGATGAAGGAATGTTTTGCTTGGGTTGGAATTGATAAGAATTTTATTGCAATCAATAATATGCCCGAAGTTTTAATGAATGCTTTAAAACGATTCTTCAGCAAACTTTATTCAGCAGATATTACAAACATAAAAATCACAAGTAAGTTGTTAGAAAAAGTATTCCCAAGTGAAAAAACCAAACGTGTTACACGGCATAATGCTAATCCACCTGAAAATCAATTAGAAAAGATTATATTTGCAGATCAAAATTTAGGCGATAAAAAAGATTGTATTCCTGATGGATATGAAAATTATGATATAACTAATACTCAATACATTGAAGACATTGACGAGAACTCAACTGGAACCTTAGGTGTTAATTGTAATAAAGGTAAAATGTACTTATCCAAAAGTTTAACTTCATCACAATTTAGAACATGGAGCATTAGAAGAATTGATGATATAATATCTTTCTTTCAAAACTCATCTGATGTCACATTAGAAACCGTATCAGGATTTAATATGTTTTCATCATCTTCTTGGGATGGTACTAAGCAATCTTCTATACCTATTTTGAACGAAATAGCTCTTGCTATAATTACCTGCAAAAAATCAAATATTGATTCTTATCCTGTCTCTTTCGATCTATATAAGGCTTATGTTGAGTTAAGCAGCAAATTTTATGCGAAAGTATATTGCTTGTGTGAGACTTGCGAAGAACCATCTATTCCTAGTTGTCCAGATTGTGGAGGCACACATTTTACTATAACAAAAAAGGCTCCACCGAAGATTATATGTAGTGATTGCGGAAAAGCTCAAAGCGGTCCTTTTGTTTTTGGTTGTGAAAACGGACATATAAATACACTAGCAGATATTAATGATGCTATTTCGTTAATTGCAACAGATGATTTTACTGAACAACTTTTAACTACAATCAAATTATATTACTCAGATATCACAATTGATCACAATGAATATTTTGCGTTAAATAATGGCTCTTTAACAATTCTCAAAAGTCCAAATTATGAAAAATTGAAGGCTTCTGATATTCAAGAATTTTCGCCGATTGTTAATAGACAACTAACACATTCTCCTGATATGCTTGAGGCATTACTGAATCAATTAAAGGAGAAGTGTCATCATCCAACTAACGAAAAATGTAGCCATTGCAAGCACAATATTATATCTAATATAAATGATGTACAATACATACTAAAACTTTGAAGGGTATACACCGCAACCCCATCAAGGACACGAGTTCGGTGATGTATCTATGTTATTGACATACAATAGTAGAAATATGACATTTTTAGGCGCTGCAAAATCAGTAAATCAACGCACTCCCAAAATTACAAAGTCAAGTAATACTGGTAGAGAAATTATACAGCAAGTTATTGATGCCTTTAACGATAACCGAGCTGAAATTATTGGTGTAATTTATCCTGATATAATCGATGATCAACTTAAATATTTACTATTTCACGAAGCAAAAATCCATAATAAAAAGATCGTAATTTTAGATAAGGAATTTATGCTTCATCTTTTGGACAAGTACCTAGCTGATAAAAATCTAAAGTAAAAACACAACCAAAATGGATGCAGGTTGTGCATCCACAATTATGTCCTATGTGCGAATTATTTTTTACAATTATATCATTTGCTCTACTTCGAATATTATTCATCCTCCTTACCCAATTTCCTTTAAGGAATCTTCAAAGGGTATTTCGGTTGATATGAAAGAATCGTAGGTAAAATTTGCACCTAGACGAAAACCCATAATAAAGTTATCAAGAATGGATTCGCAGTTGACAATACTTCAAAGCCGAAAAATCATTTTTTCGTTTCATCGGTCAGAGCGTTGGTGTGAAATTCTTCATTTTTCATTAAGATTTCTACATGCTTCTGCACCGTCTTGTTTTTGCTTCGTACTTCGCACCTGCGTGTAGATATTGCCGTATTAAAACTCTTCGATAAATCGTGGCATAATAATGGCCCTGCTTTTCGATTACAGTTTAGCAAAACCCATAGACCCGTGCGAGTGTGCGAAAATCCAAATCGCACATTATTCATTTATTGACTTTGTGTGATGTACTATGTATAATACAAGTGTAGGTTATGTTAAATTTGAAGTAGTTTGTATGACGGAGCGACGAGAAATCCGAAAAAAAAACAAATGAACCAAAACTTCTACAATTTTAAAACATGTAATTCCTAGATACTATCAACATCGATTAAAATTCTCGTTACGCCGTTGAGAACCCACAAGATAGGCTCCGGAGATTATCCTCTCCTTTGAGGTGAGCCCAGTTGCTGTATCGAAGCTTTACACCATACTTCTCTTAGACAGTCCTTTAGGTGACCGTCTTGGTTGTTATGCGTGTAAAGTGCCAATTCGGACAGATTGAGACCATACACGCATAATGTGTATGGTTTTATTTTTGTCCGGATTGGAGGTGAAAGTAATGAAAATCAATAAATACAACGCTCTGCGATTTTGGGAAGAATGTTTCGGCAGCAAACAGTTTGCAGAAGATTTTCACGGGAATTTAATGTGTAAATACGGATATGGTAACAATACCTTCTTTGTAAACTATTATGGGCGGAAAATATATTGTGGGTGGAATATTCATCATATATTGCCGTCAGCTTGCGGGGGGACAAACTCGAAAAGCAATTTACTCTGCACTAATATAGCAACGAATGAAGAAGCTGCTGACAGAATCACCTTTTGGATTGACGAATCACTGTATCAAGTTAAAAGGATATACGGAACAAGTGATCACGAAATCATTAGAATTGAGTAAGGAGTTTCAATTATGGTAAAACACTTTTTTGACTACGATGACGGAGTTTTTGCTCATACAATGTCAGACAATATGGCAATTGACTCTGACGGAGATTTGCTGATGCGTATGGGAGATAATATGGCAATGGATATGGATTGGGGTGAATTACATATCATATCCGGTTGGTCGGATGACGAAGATGATGACTAATTGACACCAACACTTATTATTTTATAATTGAAACTAATAAATAACAAATAAAAAGGGAATCAAACGATTCCCTTTTAATTATCTGTTAATTTGTCTGACATCTGTAATACAAAATGCTTTCTGTGCCTGTATCATCCCAATAATAACGAACTATTGTACAGCTGTTGGATTTGAAACCAATAATTCCATCTGCCTTCATATCATTAATGATTATTTTATAATCCCTTATGTTAAAGGAAATTTGCCAAGTGAATCCGTTTTCTGATTTCTGTTCATTGGTGGCAAAATCTTGATTTGCTCCACAATTTATAATTTGCAAACATATTTTCAACAACCCAAGTCTAACATATAACGCTTTTTTGTAATTAATGAATTCGTAATTTGATTTTTAATATTTAAAACTAACATTATTTCTCGGATGCTTATTTTTGAGAATATGTCTTATTTTATTAGTACTAATATGACTGTAGATCTGCGTTGTAGTAATTGAGCTGTGGCCGAGAAGTTGCTGTATGTATTGTATGTCCACATCTTCATTATGGAGTTCGGTTGCAAAGGTGTGTCTGAACATATGAGGCGTAATATGCAACGGAACTTTTGCAGCTTTTGAATAATCATTTATCATATTTCGAATTGACTGCTCTGAAAGGCGTTTGCCCAAACGATTAACAAATACATATTCATTTTTCTCACGAAGAGATAAATAATCGTTCAAAATTTTTAAAACATCATCATTCGTAATGCACATTGCTCTTTCTTTCGAGCCCTTTCCAAATATACGGATATTTCCGGATGATAGGTCTATGTCTTCTACTTTCAAATGGCTTAATTCTGACACTCGCATTCCTGTAGAAAACAGTAATTCAATAATCGCAATATTCCTTAAACGAATCTCCTTTTGATATTTTGATGATGAAGCATTATAGAAGTCGTATGAATATCTAAGAATTTTGTTTATGTAATCCAAAGGAATGGTTCTAGGCAATGTAACTGGCTCTTTATATTTCAATAGAATTTTATGGAATGGATTGTAATCTATTATATTTTCAATCTCAAGATAATGATAAAAAGCTTTGATGCAAGCTATTTTTCGTTTTGCCGTTTTAGGTTTATACTGGCTATGCAGCAACTGAATATATTCAACCAGATCATTTTTGGACAGGTAATCCTTGTCAATCATAAATTCTTCGAACTGTTTAAAGTCAATTTTATAGGCTTTCAAGGTTAATTCACTCAAGCCTTTAGATTTTTCGCACACATATATGTATTTTGCTATTTCTTCTTTCATTTTAATATCCTCCTCTTTCCAAGGATATTTTATATTTGTTTACATAATTTGTGTAGTAAAAGTTTGTTTTCCGTTGAAATAATCATAATTTTGTGGTAAATTAAAAATATAAGTGTTATAATATGTAAAAAAAATAAAGGATAACTAATAATTATTTTCAGGAGTTAATATGGAAGTACAACAATTATTTGAATTCCCATTTGTAGATAGAATAAATGAAACAGAATTAGTAAATAATTTTTTTAATCAAAATGATGTTAATATTTTATGGGTGAACGGAAAAAGTGGAACTGGTAAATCAACTTTCATTAAAAGAATTCTGCATAGCAATACAAATATAGACCAAGCAGCGTATGTTTGCTTTAATCCAGACTCAGAAAATAACACCTGTTGTATTCAACAAGTAATAGAAGCGTTAGAACCTTTGACCAACAATAAATTTAATCAATTCATTAAAAACAACTATTCATCTTTATTTGATGTCACTAAACAAGTAACAACAGCTTTAACATCAATAATGGGTTTAAACTTATCTTGGTTTTTTAATTTGATTTTTGATACAGCTAATCAACTTGTATCATATAAACAAGAGCATGAAAGCCTTTCAAAAGTTGTTATCAAATATATCGAATCAATATCTAAAAAGCAAAGTATATGTTTAGTGATCGACAATTTCATGTATTGTGATAATGCGTCACTTGATTTATTACTTAGTGTAGTCAAAAACATAAATGATAATAAAAATGTTAAACTTATCTTGTTAACAACAACAGAATTTTTAACTAAGAAAAGAGAAATTCAAATTTTTCTTACAGAAGGCATACGCTCTAAATTTATTGAACTGAAAGAGTTTGAAAAATTCGAATTTATATTACAAATCTTGATTCATTCATTCGATTTAGACAAAAATGAAATTTCAATTGTTAAGGATTTATTTAATATTTGTTCTAATACGCCGGAAACCTTAAAATTAATGTTAAGAAATCTATTTCTAAGCGATTCAATCAAATTTGATTCTTATTCTCAAAAAGCTAAATTTAAAAAAAATGCTATTCATGATTATTTATTGAATCAAATTTCTGTTGCCGGAAAGAAAGATAATATTGACTTTGATAATTTCACTACAATTGACCAAGTAATCTTACAAATAATATTAATACTCGAATCGGTATTGCCTCTAGAAAATTTAATAGAGTGTACCAAACTAGTTAATAAAAATTTATTTGGAAATGAATTGTCGTATGAGATATACAATAGAATATTGGTTTTAGAACAGATTCATATTATTAAAAATGAGCAGTCACGAATCGCGATTTATCATGATTTAATGTATTATGCTCTATCAGATCACTTCAAAAACAGCTTAATTGAGAAACAACTTAGTTTTATTATTTTAAAATATATATCTGATTTGAATAATGATGAAAGAACTTTCGTCTTAAATAATAAAGCAGATTATTTCATTGCTAAATTGAGTTTTTTGTCCAATAAAAATGATTGGAAAAATATTGTTTTCAAATATTTTAATAATTTGTTCAACAAGAATGAAATTTATGAAGCAAAAATGGGCTTTGATTGGTTGCAAACATACTTGTTTGAATTACCAATAGAACAACAAATCACAATTGCCACTTGCTATTACGAGTGTGGAGAATATAATAATGCATTAACAATTATAAATCACATTGAGAGACATGATTTGGAACAATTAGACAACATTTCGTTCGATTATTATTATCTCAAAGGTAAAATTGAAAATGTATTAATGGATAAATTGGAATCAGTAAAATCCCTAAAAAAAGCCTACAGTCTTTCAAATACATTAGATCAAAAGATTCTTGCATTGAATATGCAGCAATTAGTTCTTGTTGAAATCTTTGGTAAAAAAGAAGAAGCAAAAGAAATTTTTGATTTTGCTTGTGAATTGGTAGAATCAAATAAACATTACTCATTAATAACATGTCACTTACTAAGAAACTGTATGAATTTTTATAAACATGAAGATTCAAAATGGTATTATGATACTGCTAAAAACATTGCCGAAACTTATAACAGCAATGTTGATTTGGCCTTTGTTTTAAACAATAAAGCTTTTGTAGATTTAAAAAATGGAAAAATTGAGAATATATATAATCATTTTTTAGAATCTAAAGAAATTTTAGAGACGACAAAAATTCATGAAACAGCATATCCTTTGGTAAATATGGCATTGTGTAACATGTTTTCCGATAATTTTGAAAGTGCAAAAGAACTATTATTGGAAGCTTTAATTTGGAACCGCTCACCCTACCTTAAATATGTAATTAATACACATCTTGCGACTTGTTATTTTCACCTAGGAGAATGCGAAGATTATGAACGTATATCTAAAAGTTTATATTCTACATTATTTAAAGGTGATATAATTGACGGGACCATTATTAGAAAGATTTCCATAAATCTTGCACTTCTATTTATTGAGAATAATGATATAAATAAAGCAAGTATGTGCCTAGATTATGCTAAAAACTATGTAAATGGAACAAGTAGTGAATACAGATTTAATAAAATATACGCTTCTATACATAATGAAAAGTTTTCTGATACTTGCCCATATTGCGAATATTATTCTACTTTAAAGTTCGAACCATGGGGAGTTACTTTAAGTCACGATTAATTTCAATTCTTTTAAGAAAAGTCTGAATATATTTATTGTATAGTTCCCCGAAAGATATTCCTTGAAATTTGCATATGTATCCACCTTCGGAGCCTTTATTTATGCCTGGTTGCGAATTTATTTCTATGAAATATATTTCACCATCTTTTGTAATTCTGTAATCAATTCTAGCTATTTCATTAACTTGAAAATGATTGAATATTTTAATTGAAATTTCACGAATTTTATTACATAAATCCAAGCTGAAAATCTGGTAAGCTGGATAACCTATGCGATTATTATTGGCTTTATAATTTGCATCTAACACATCAGAATCATGATATAATTTATTATCAAATTCATATACAATCGTTTCATTGATTTTTATGTCGTCTTTATTGCCAATTATTAATGTTGTTGCTTCATATCCTGCAATATATTCCTCTGCAATTATTTCATAACCTCTTTCCAACAATTCTTGAGCTTTAAGGATAGTCTCTTGATTGCTGTACTTAATACAGTCTTGAGTAATGCCTTCTGAAGAACCTCCAGTATTAGGTTTCAATATAATTGGAAAATGAAGTTCATTGATGTAAGATAAATCAGTAGAACATTCTATTAAAATACCTTTAGGAACCATTATGTGGAGTTCTTCTACAGCCATTTTCGAATAATGTTTATTATTCATTAATGCAACAGAAAACGGAGATGAGCCACTATATTTTAGATTTAATATTTCACATAATACGGGAGCTTGCAACCTACTATACGATTGTGTTAACCCATCAGAAAAGTTTAAAAAATAGTATTCTTGAAGTATATCTTTTTTATTAGCAGCAGCTAACAAAGTTTCAACTCCGCCAAAAATACTACAATTATAACCCATTTGGCATATAGCATTGTTAATTTGTTGAATTTCTTCGGCATACATATGGTCATTAAATGAGGCTTTGTTACTATTTTCGATTTCTTCAAAATTTTCTGCATAATCAGCAATTATTTTAAATTTTCTTTCTTTTTCCATATCAATCTTCAACTCGTATTTCCTTGTTTTCCCATGTTTTTAATTTAAAATTACCATTTTCATCCATACCTTTTAACAGTTCATGAGATAATGCTATTTTACCAAGTCCATTTGGTGCACTGTAAACATATGTGGGAATGGCTAAACCCGATGTATTACCTCTTAACTTACTATATATTTCCAGACCACGCTTTATAGGAAACGAAAAATGTTGGGTTCCAATAATTTTTTTAGGGTGAAATAAATAATAAGGTCTAACATATGATTGTAATAACAATTGGTTCAACAATTGTAAAGTATAATAATCATCATTTACTCCTTTTAAAAAAACGGATTGATTTCCTAGCATGATACCGCTTTTTGCGAGCATCTCACATGCAGTAATTGATTCGACTGTCAATTCGTTAGGATGATTAAATTGCGTATTTATAAATATAGGAGAATACTTTTTTAACATATTTGTTAGCTTACTCGTTATCCTTTGCGGTAGTGTTACTGGTGTTCTTGTGCCAATTCTGATTATCTCAACCGTTTTTATATTTCTAATTTCACACAGTATTTTTTCGATTAACTCGTCCTCTAAAGTTAAAGGATCGCCACCAGTTATCAAAACATCTCTAATTTCACTATGTTTAGCAATAAAATTTATAGATTCTTGTATTTTATTATAAGACTCACATTTATCTACGAGACCTATGTTACGACGCCTTTGACAGTGTCTGCAAAATGTTGCACAGCAATTTGTTAAGTTTAAAATTACTCTATCAGGATATCTTCTTACAATTAGACCTACTGGATTATTTCCTTGTTCATTACTTGGATCAGATTCGCCCATTGGTACAAGCTCTTGTTCTTGCGGTACACATTGTAAATATATTGGATCACTATTATTAAACATTCTTATAAGGGATAAATAATAGGGAGTTATAGCAAATCGATAATATAAATGAACTTTTTGGATTTTTAATATTTCCTCGTCTGTAACATCAAAAAGCTTTTGTAATTGTTCCGGCGAATTTATGCGATGCTTCATTTGCCAATGCCAATCATTCCAGTCATTAACAGTTGCATTGAAGAAATTCATAAGCCTATTTTTGACAATCGATGAAGTTTTATGTTCTAAGTAATTCTGTTTAAAATTATAAAAATCAAAAGCCATTTTACTTAATTCATCAGATCTATTTTTCGCCATATCAAAACTCATTAGAATTATCTCCTATGCATTATAATTATTAGTTATCCTTTATTGGGAGCATACGCAATTAATAAAAATCAAGTTAAACTCGTTGGTTTTCTCACTGGTTATTTTGTGAACTAATTCGTTTAAGGAGGTTTTATCTTATGTCTAACAATTCAAATAAACATGTTTCAAAAACGAAGAATAACACCCAGAAAAAAACAAGTGAAAAACAGAAAAATCGCGACAAAGCTAAATATGATGATATGCGTCAAGTTGATTGGTCATATTTTGGCCCGAGTTATTGGGATTAACAAAAGAGGGTATCGTTTGATACCCTCTTTGCTTTGTGTGAAACAAAGGCAACCACCTGCTAAGCAGGTGGGAAAGGAAAAGCTTAAGCGAGGAAAGAAGTGACAAAATAAAAAACCTTGATATATTAGAAATGGGTTTGCCGACCAAAAACTAAAATATCAAGGAGGTCTTAATCGTGAAAGAGAAAGACATAAATAGTTTAGAACATACAAAGTGGAGATGTTAATACTATGTGGTATTTGCTCCGAAATATAGAAGAATGGCAATATATGGAGAAATAAAAGCAGACATAGGAAAAGTATTGCGACAATTATGCAAACAAAAAGGAATAGAAATAATAGAAGCAGAGTTATGTAAAGATCATGTACATATGCTGATAAGTGTGCCGCCAAAATATAGTATTTCACAGATAATGGGATATCTCAAAGGGAAAAGCAGTCTGATGATATTTGATAGACATGCAAATTTAAAATACAAATATGGAAACAGACACTTTTGGGCAAGAGGATATTTTGTAGATACAGTAGGACGCAACAAAAAGCAAATCCAAGAGTACATTCGAAATCAACTTACAGAAGATAAGATAGCAGACCAAATAGAATTGAAAGAGTTTGTAGACCAGTTTACGGGCAGCGTGAACAAAAGAACATAAAAATAACCCCTTGAGGGGTAGCCTGAAAAAACAATGCGGTTGGCAAACTTTTCAGTGCCCCTTTAGGGGTTATGTCTGTAAAAAGCCCTTTTAGGCTTACTCAAGCCTCCGGCTTAGCCGGAGGTCTTGACTTACAATTCTTCAGTTTGAAATGTTATATAGCCCTAGTAATAATAACTGTATCTATGCCTTTAATACATACACGGCTGTTAAATTAGTTTGTTAATGTGTTTTCCAACAGATATTTAATTTAATATAGCTGCGCTCCCTTACAATCAGATAGACTTCTTTATCGACCTTACTCAAATCTACAACCGTTCCCGTTTAAAACAAGCTCTCTTTATAAAGTATAAATCTATATTTAGCAATATATATCATAGTTATTTTTAATTAACCAGTCATTTTTCTCTTATATAACCTGATAATACGAATCTATACCATTAATTGCTCAAGTATAGCGCATCACATCAAAAGAAAGGATTCCACCGTTCACGGGTATTTTTAACCCTTGGGAGGCGATTCTTAACAATTTTATTTAGTTTTTCAAAAGAAATGATATACCATCTCTAAGAATTTCTAAAAGTCTAAGTTTATAGTAAAAGATAAGATTATAAAGCAAACCACATGCAATTGTGTTACCCAATGCACACTTTAGGCTTTTAATAAATTGTGGCTTTATAGGACTGTTCTTGCATCCATGTTCAACATATGGAATTTCATCTCTGACTGAATATTTCGAATTCCAAACATTACTCAAAACATTCACATTTACAACTCTTATATAAAGTTGTAAAATAAATTTGTTGTAAAAAAAATTCAATTATACTTTATTTTTAAAACTAAAGGAGATGATAATTATGTTAAGAATAGATAAGGCTATTCTCGACACGAATGATGTAATTTGTGATAATATTGAACAGTTTGGCTCGATCGAGCGAGGACTATTAAGCCAAAACATATTAGGTCATATTCGCAATTTTGTAGAATACATTGCTATCAAGGCTTTTTCTAAAGGCGCTGATGTTAATCCTTATGATTATAAGCTAAATGTTGCTGCATTAAAAGACATGCAACGCCATGGGAACTTGCGATTTTTATATAAATTCCATGAACTACTTCAAAAATCCGTGTCTCACTATACCATAGATAAAGATGGCTCGGAACGACTCATGCTCAAATATTACGAACACCTACTTAAGATTAAGATTTATCTTAAACAGACATACAATTTAGAAGTTTTAGAGAATATAAAAGATTTCCCATTAAACATCGATACTGAGCTTTCAGATTATTACACTAAAATTGCAGAAAGAATTGAAACACCAAGTAAAAATAGCCACGCTGTCACATATAACGATCGCTATTATGTTCAGAAAGTTAAACCTTTCTTTATAAATCAAAAAATATATTATGAGATTACATTTACAGCGGCAAATTCTAATACAAGCAAATTTGATCGAGTGATTGCTTTTACTCGACATGAAATCATAGATAACTATGCTATAAAATTCTCCATTCATAATGATACAATTCGTATTTTAGACAAATATATGTCAATTCTGATAATAGACGGATACGAAGTATCTATTCGTCCGTGTGAATGGGATAACCTTTCTAAAATTTTTGGACATAGAGTGAGTCATAGCACTAACTCCATTGAATATAAAGAGCTAATGAGATTTCTCTCAACTGTAAAAACATCTCTGACAGAGCTGGTAAGCAGTGACCAAGATTATTATGATTTTATAAAAGAACATATTACCGGACAAGCTAAGTCGATTAAAATATATGACCTTCTGGATCAATGTAGGGAAATAATCATGAATAATCTACCTGGCAAAAATGTATTGCGTTATTTGCTATACAAGATGAACAATCGCATAATCAAATGGCAGTACTGGAATATGCAGTGTGAAAGCTTATCAAATCTCTATCTAAGCTATGGCTGCATTCCTTTTGATCAAATGCCTTATTGCACTTCTCTTCGCAAACATAATCCGAGAATATATGATCTATTTAACTCAATTCCTGTTTGTTGCCGTGAACACGAATTATTTGCCCGGTATATTAAAAACAACACGGAAATAGAAGGACATCTCTTCACTCCTAAAACTGAAATTGAAGGATTTGAAAAAATTGACGAGTTGATTCAAAAATATAATTCTTCTCTTTACTATAAGCATACTGGGCGTAGACTAGAAGAATATAAAGGACATATTTATATCAAAGAGTATGCTGAAAATAGTACTGAAATAATCAAAAAGCTAAAACAACTTTCTGATTCTGGTGTTTCTCAATATACTGCCTCTGTTGATTCATGGCTTTCTCGAGAATCATACACTATCGATGACGAAGCTAAAAAAGAAGCGGTACGCAAAATGTTTACGAATTCACATGTCGCCTTAATATACGGTTCAGCTGGAACAGGAAAATCCACCCTAATTAATCATATATCAAATTTCTGGGCAGAAAAGAATAAGATTTTTTTGGCAAATACTCATCCTGCTGTAGATAATATGAGAAGAAAGGTAACTGCAGGCAACAGTGCATATAAAACTATCGCCAAGTTTTTATCTAAAAAAAACAACCATACCGAGTGTGATATATTATTTATTGATGAGTGTAGTACTGTAAGCAACGATGATATGAGGCAGATACTTAAAAAAGCCTGTTTTAAACTTTTGGTTTTGGTAGGTGATGTGTATCAGATAGAATCTATTTACTTTGGAAATTGGTTTAGCATTGCAAAAAAATTTGTACCAACAACTTCTGTGTTTGAATTAACATACCCCTACAGAACCACTAACCAAGAGTTGTTAACCGTGTGGGATCGCGTGCGTAGACTCGACGATGCGATATTAGAACCGTTAGTGAAAAATGGCTATGTTGCAAAACTTGATGAGTCCATTTTTGAACACAGCAATAACGACGAAATTATTCTCTGCTTAAATTACGATGGACTCTATGGAATTAACAATATCAACCGATTCTTACAAAATAGTAATCCAAATAAGCGTATTGTGTGGGGAATCAACACTTATAAGATTGGCGATCCCATTCTGTTTAATGAGTCAAATATATATTCTCCGTTGATTCATAATAACACAAAGGGAAAAATCATCGGAATTCACCCAGAAGAGCAACAAATCCGATTTGATATTGAGCTTGAGGAATCAATAAATGAGATAGACGCATGGGACTACGACTTTGAACTTGTTGGAGAGTCTGAATCTGGAAATTCCATTATCTCTTTTAGTGTTAATAAATTTAGAAGTACTGACGAAGATGATGACGATAATAACTCCACAGTTATACCATTTCAAGTTGCGTATGCCGTGTCTATCCATAAAGCACAAGGTTTAGAGTACGAATCTGTAAAAATAGTTATTACAAATGAAGCAGAAGAACGCATCACGCATAACATCTTTTATACAGCAATAACACGAGCAAAGAATGAGCTGAAAATATATTGGAGCCCAGAGACTGAAAAATCTGTCCTTGAGCGCCTTGAAGTTAAAAATTCATATAAAGACTCCTATTTGTTAGCACAATTATCATCAATCTCAATAATTAACTAAATAGAGGAAAGACAACTGTAAATAGACCACTTCTACAAATAAGAATGTATAAAAATCCTTGAATCAAGACAACTCAGTATGCATCTTATGTAAATGATAATTCTGCTACATCATTTACGACACTTTTTCAAAAAAACAATTTTTGATGTTCTCAGACAAAAAAATCAAAACCCGTAAATACCTTGTAAAATAAGGTTTTACGGGTTCACACCGCAGAACAAAACCAACCAAAACAAGCTAAGATGCCAACTCCTAGGGGATTAATCCATCAAAAAAAGAAAATAATGTTTTTGATGTAAACTCTTCATCCTGTAATGGCAATGTTAAGCTGACAGCAATAGCTTGTTCGCTGTTAAGATAATCGCTGTCGTACTTGAAAGAATAGCCGAAATCCGTTTCGCTCAGCACACCTGCAAAAATATTTCTGACATAGACATTTGCAGTTCTGTACTCCCTCATAATTAATCATCCTTTCTTCCCGGAACTGCTTCCATACCAAACATTGCAAGAGCCTGATTAACCTTATCCATTCTTACTGTGGGCTTGCCTTGTTCAAGTTCACGGACAAATCTAAGTCCTAAACCGGAACGAAGAGCAAATTCTTCCTGCGTCAATCCCGCAGCTTTTCTATTAGTTTTAATAAATTCAGAAATCTTATTCATAAGATTATATTATACCCTATCGGGTTTATTGTCAATGATTATTAAATATAATTATACCTTATCGGTACTATTTTATTTACATATTTATAATTATACCCTATCGGTTATAATCAATACACATTAAATGTAACATATTTGTTTGTCAATCATAACCACCAGTTGAACTGGTGGTTTGCGCAGGCCCTAAAAGGGCCGCCTACTGGCTTGCCGACTGAAAGTCGGCACTGATGGTTTGACATCGCATTACTATTTCTAACAGCCCCTCTCGTGGGGCTGTTTATTTTTTTGCTTATTTATTCTTGTTACCCGTGAACGGGTCTACATACTCCTTGATTGAGATTTGATCGTTGGCTAAATCTTCCTCAAGTTGATTTTGTATGTACTTTTCTATCACTTTCTTATTTCGACCGACTGTATCAACATAGTATCCTCTGCACCAAAAATGTCTGTTTCCATACTTATACTTTAAATTTGCGTGTCGGTCGAAAATCATAAGTGTACTTTTTTCCTTGAGATATCCCATAAATTGTGCTACACTTAAATACGGCGGTATTGATACCAGTAGGTGTATGTGGTCTTTACACGCTTCCGCCTCTATTATCTCTACTCCTTTTTGTTCACACAATTTTCTGATTATCTCTCCTACATCTCTCTTGATTTTTCCATATATCTCTTTTCTACGATATTTTGGTGCGAACACTATATGGTACTGACATCTATATGTAGAGTGTGATAATGTTTTTATTTCATTGTTTCCGTTCTTTTTTACCACGTTTTTAACCTCCTGTATCTTAGTAACGCGTCTACCAAACCGTTTCTATTATACAGTGAGGTTTCTTTTTTCTATACTCTCGGCTTGCTTTTTGCTCGCTGGTTTTATTTTTACTAAAGCTTTCTATTTCCCCCGCTAGAACCGGGGGTTTTTTCTTTGCTGAAGAAACAATATAAAAAGAAGGAGTTAAATAACTCCTTCTTTATTTTAAATTACTGTTAATTTGTAACACATTTGTAATATAAAATGCTTTCTGTGCCCGTGTCCTTCCAATAATAACGAACCCTCGTACAGCCGTTGCTTCAAAATCAATAAGTCCATCTGCCTTCATATCATTAATTGTAGTTTTATAATCACCTTGGTTAAAAGAAATTTGCCAAGTAAGTCCATTTTTTGAATCCATTTCAACAGTTTCAAAGCCAGATTCAGCACCGTGTTGAGGGAACTATTCAAAGTAATTATCAATAACCCAATCCTTCTGAGCCTGTGTTAACGGTTTTGATGATGTAGCCTGAGTTGTAGTAACCTTTTTTGTAGTAGTTTCCTTTTTCGTAGTAGTCTCTTTCTTGGTCGCAGTCTGTTTCTTCGTTGTATTTGAGCCTGAGCCTGATGAACTTGAAGAACCTGACGAACCAGAAGAGCCTGAAGACTTGGTTTTGGAGCTGCCGCTGGTTGTTTCTGATACTGTTGAGTCAGAACCGCTTGAGTCGCTTTCATCTGAGCTTGACCACAACGGACCGTCCTTGGTTGTAGTATCGGATTTATTAACCATAGTGGTTAAATACTCGCCGTTCTCATCTGTAACAGCTTCACCGTTTTCATCGGTTACAAACTCTGCAACCATTTCATCTTCTTTGTTTGCAGAGTAAGCTGCAAATACGCTTATAATTACGACAATAGCCATAATTACAGCGATGATTTTGTTCTTTTTCATTTATCCTTATTCCCCCATTAAATAATATGTTTTTAACTATATTCATAATAGAATAATGAAAACTTACCACAGACTGTTTACCCCTCCATAAGAGGTGTAAAACCTTCTGTTTTTATTTAAGCTTATAGATTTTAAGAGGTTTTCCCGCTTCTTTACAGTGGTCTATTACAAACTTCGTTCCTCTTGATTTTCCATCCCAAAAAGCTATCACACAATCTGCATAATCAATGATTAACAGATTCCTTTTGAGCGGGGCGGAGCGTCCGTATTTGTCATAGTCGGGCAGAAATTCCGTCAGTTTTATTCCGTTTGCTTTTGCGTATTCTTTTGCGCAGGTATCGACTCCCCTTGCTCCGCCCGATACGATTTCCGTTACATTCTGCGGAAGATACTGAGACAAGTCGTTAACCCATATATTTCTTGAGCCTACTATTGCAGTTTTCATTTTCTCCTCCGAACATATAATGAACATATTGTGTATTCATATTGCACATTATAACACATAATGAGCATAAAATAAACACATAATATATTTTTATGTGAGGGCTTTTTATGGCTATTAAGAGTTTGTCTATTAGAATTGATAATGAAATGCTTGATAAACTGCATGTTGTTGCTGATTATGAGGGTCGCTCAGCTAACAGTCAGATATTGATTTTAATCCGTGACTGCATTGAAAAATATGAAAAAGAACACGGAAAAATAGAAGTTTAAAAAAACTTTCCAAAAACTATTTACAAAATATAATATCCCATGGTATAATTATGGTACAGAGTTATTAAGGAGTTGTTATTTATGTAACAACTCTTTTTTATAAGTGTTATTAAAGGACAGTCATGCTAGTTTTAATCAGCTGAAGACTGTCCTTTTTTATATATTAAATTTCATTCTCAATGAGGCTTTTTAAATGAAAAAATCTTTTATTGGCAGCTCAGACAAATTAACTGTTGCAACTATTTACAAAGAGGATTTTTTAAATCGTCAGATTAGTAGCAACTCGCCTGCAAATGTACTTTACGAAGATAAACATTTTCAGGTTACGCAATGGGTTTATAGTTTTTTGTACAGATATAATTTTCTCAATCTTAATCGTGACTATGTTTACAAGATAGATGATTCAGACAGAATTTGTATTAGGATTGCTGTAAACATGTCACAGATGTTCAGAGATAATACATACTTTACGGAATGCTGTTAAAAACATTTAATGATGACAGATTAGAAGTTTTTGAGGACTTATTTGGCAAGTATGCTCCTTATACTCTAAGTGAAATCAGTTAATTAAAATTAAACAGTGGAGAGTCTTTCTCCATTGTTTTTTATCAAAAATGGTCCTAAAGTAAGGGAATAATCAAGAATAGTAATTAATTAAAAGAGGTGATTAATATTTCGAAATATATTTGTTATCCGGGTACAAACATTGTAGAAGTTATACATTTTAAAGAAAATGAACCTATTAATTTTATCAAAATACCGGGCGGAAAAATGCTGAATCCGACAACGGGGGAAACGAGAGATTACAAACCGTCAAGTACAAAAGATCAGTGCCTTGAAAGCACAAGAATAACGCTGTTACACGCAAGCGAACTAATCAAATACAACTTTTTACGATATGATACGGTTTACTCTGTTGAACTGACATTTAGAGACGCACCAAGGAATTATGATGAATTTCAAACGAGCCTAAGAAACTTTACCCGCAGGATGAGAAGATATGACGAAGATATAAAATACATTATTATAAAAGAAGCCGGTTCAGACGGTAAATTTCACGCTCATGCGATTATTTGGTCGCCTGAATTAACCGAAGAAATCATTAGACAAAAGTGGAAATACGGAGATCAGGTTAATTTTGCGGAAATACACGGAAAAAGGATCTCATTTTCAAGACTTCATACTTGACGAACATAACAGAAAACAGCGATAAAGCAAAGGGAAAGAAAGAAAACCTAATATATTTCCCTGCTAACAAGCATCTGTATCTTCCAAGCAAAAATCTTGAAGAACCAAAGTTCATAAAAGGTGTACCTAATGTAAAAGTTAAGGAAACTATTTTAGAAACTCCTGAAAGTAAAATAATTGAATTCGGCACTAAGTATCATACTTTTGAGGCTGCTTAATTATTAGAGCAAGATAGTTAATAGAAAGTAAAAAAGCAGAAGTTAAACAAAGCCAAGAAAAACTTAATGAAATGAAGTCAAAAAAAGACATTACTAAATTTAAATGGTATGAGCTTTAAGGATAAAACAGAATTTAAAGATGATTTAAAATCTCGAAAAAAATTACACAAAGCAAATATTACAAAACTCGAAAAGAAATTAATGATTCAGAGAAACAAAGGAAAGAAGCGAAAAGCAAAACAGAAACTTTTATTTTGTGTATTGCTGTTGCGGTATTTGTAATCCTTGATTTTGATTATAGCTTAATTATCCTTTTTGGATTGATATGTTCCATTTGTGCAAAAATATTGAAAGGAAGAATTTTACGATAAACTGATATTAATTAGTATCAATTAGTATCAATATGTGATAAAACAGCTGAAATCAAGTTATTAAAAGTACTTTCTGACAAGCATATATCTTGAAGCCACTAAAATGAAAAACAAAGTTTTGTATAGAATAAAATAACAAGCTCATATAAAAGCAAAGAGAGCCTTGGATTTACCAAGGCTCTTTTTATTATAGAGTATGAAAATATAACTTTTTTTAAAATGGAGTAGTAAATGGTGTAGTAGCCGAACTTAGGCTCTTAAATTCCTTGATTTTATGCGGTTTTTCAGGTTTTCTTTGGTATACTGCCGTGGCATACAAATAAAATTCTTATCATAACATAACCTCAAACATTTAATTTTAGCACAGCATTTAATATCAATGCCCGGAGGGTTTCTTTTCAACCATATTCTTTTCTGTGGTAAGGTCGGCGTGAAGCAAAGTTATGAAAATAACGCAAAGCGGTATCATGGTAAGCCATATTGCTTTTCCGAGCATAAGGTTGCAGAACACCGTGCCGACCACTGCGCCTATTGAAAAGAACAAAAGCATTTGCAGATGCTTAAAAAGCTTTTTGCGATGAGATTTATCTTTGCTGTGCCTGTGCTGAAACTCCTTTGCAAGGCCTATTCCTATCTGGCGTATATGGTTTGTGGCGAAAGTGGTTGCAACAGGGATACCCTGAGCCTGACGGAAAGTATTGTACTGCATTGAGGCAACAAAATTTATAACTACCTGAGAAATCTGCACGGGAGCTGATTCAGGCACAAAGCCGAGAGCGAACACCGCTGCCATTTCTATAAACATCAGCACTGTATCCCAGCGCACTGAAAAGTGATGTTTAATAGGATTTGGAGCAAGTTCCGAAACAAAAGCACCGAGCATATATGCTGAAATAGGCACAAGATAATACAGAGCCGTTTTCCACTCCCCTGAGCCGAGCGCAAGACCCATAAGCACAACATTGCCGGTCTGAGCGTTGCAGAAAACATTTCCCCGAAGCAAATATGTATAAGCGCCCCAGAAACCTGCAACGGTTATCAGTGTAAAATAAACCCAATCCCGTTCACAGGTAAGAAAATATTTCTTGCTGTCTTTATTCTCTTTATCATTTTTCACTATACTAAGACCTTTCAAATAATTTAAGATATTTTCATTATATTTCACAAAGCAATTTATTAATTTAATTTATCACAAAGACTGCATTTTTGCAACAAAAAGAAAGCCGCAGGTATTACACCTGAGGCTTTCTTTATTAGCTTGATTATGATTTCACTGATTAAAGGCGTTTTTCATCCTCGAGCCGCTGTTTTCTGGAATGAAGAACAGTAGGTACAGCAAATCCGACAGCACCGCCTGCTGCTATACCGACTATTAGGAAGAGCCACCATAGAGGGTACTTGCTTTTTTCCTCTTCTTCTTTTTTTGTTTCATCGGGCGGTTCCTCTATAACGGTTGAGAGATCTACCGTTTCCGAATACTGCCCGCCGAGTTCATCCTCATAACTTATTGTTGCCGTTCCCGACACCTCTCCCAGCATATCTTTGCTTACGGAAAAGTTTGCGGAAACCTCAGTATTTGAGCCTGCGGGTATCTCCCCCGCAAAGAGCACTCCGCCCGTTTGCAGACCTTCCACATCAAATTTTATACTACAATTTCTTACAACACTTTTGCCTGTATTCATAAAATTGATAGTAATGCTGGCAGTTTCGCCCTGTGTAACCTTTTGCGGCAGAATTACACCGTCATAAGCTAATCCAACGGACTGGGCAACCGTTACCGCAATAGTATCAGACGTGGTAAAGGGGGTGTAATATTCGTCTTCATACTCTGCGGTAACGCTTAATTTATGCTCGCCCGATACGGCTGTTTTTGCGACCGTGACAGGCAGGCTCCACTCATAAGTGCCGCCGGCTTTTATCTTATCAACATACTTTGTACCTACGCCGTCTGCACGGATATCTCCGCTTTCATCAATCGCTGAAAGCTTTATGTTATAAACTGATTTATCCTTGCTGTAATTTTTGAAGGTTATTTTCACCGTATGATCTTCAGACGGTGTCAGAACGGAACTATCATATGAACTTACCATAAGCCGAGGCTGAGATGCATTTTGTGTTTCCTCCTCGGAAACAGTCTGCATCTGTGTTTCCTGTATATCCTCATCCTGAGCATAAACGGGAAAAGCGGCTGAAGCGCAGAAGAAACATATCAAAACCAAAGCAAAGAATTTTTTCATGCTTACACCGCCTTTCCTTAAAGTTCTCTTATATTATCGATAACGCTGTGTTTCATTTCTTTTTTTATCTTGAGCCACAGATTGACCGCACAGAATATGAAAAGCAGTGCGCAGGCAACAACAGTCTCCCATATACTGAATTTGAACATCTGCTCACGTTCCATTCCATTGGTAACAGCCTGATTAATAAAATAAGAAACGATAAACAGTACAAACCCGACTGCGTAACTTATCGACAGCATTGAAACAAGCTGTGAGATATAGGAACCAAAAAGGTCACGAGCCGAAGCGCCAACAGCCCTGAGCGTACCTATTTCACGCCTGCCGTCTCTTATCTGCGCTGTAAGTGAATTGTTTATTATGCTTGCGCTTATGCTCATAAACAATATAATAATTGCTGTGAGAAGTATAAGAACTGCGCTGTTTGTCTGCTGTTGGTCTTTAAGATTTGCATAATACGAAGTAAAACTGCAATTATCTTTTTTATCAACAATAGTTTGCAGGGTATTGCTTACATCGGCATCTATCTCATCATTACATTCGGTGTTAAGATTGAAATTAATACTGCTGAAATTTGTGCCGTCGTAAAAATTCTTCATTCCGCTTAGCGTTGTCAAAACAACTATATCGGCAGATGAAAGAATATTATTAGCGTCAGAAAATCCATCCGGCAATTCATTTACTACCGCACCTACAGTTGCATTTGCGTCTGTTTTTTCCCAGCTTGATGTGTTACTGTAATCATACTCCTGCGTTAACTCTTCATCATAGGTATAAATAACCGTGTTTGTATTTACAGAGCTGTTTATATCTTCATCTGTATTTGTTGAATTATCTGAAATAATGCTGAGTGATATCTCATCACCCGCCTGAATATCACAATCTGCGCGTTTCAGATAATTTTTGTCATCTTTTACGCCGTCATTCCAATCAGGGCCCCATGAATAACCTGAATCGGGGTCTTCATCGTCATATTCCACATTAAGGGCGATTTTTTGCGGCGCTATCACAACAACCTCTTCGCCGGAATCAAGCGACGCTGTATCTATACTGCCTGAAACGACACTGCTTTCAAGTTCTGTAAACTGCCTGCTGTCAAGAGCAACTATATATATGGGCATTACATCTTGATTGCCGCAGTAATTTCTGAGCGCTGAAAACTGTTCGGTAAGATTTGAAGATAAAACACTATCCAAATTGTCAGATGTAAGGCTGTGAACGTCTACACTGCTTATATCAAACATTGAAAAATATCCGCCTGCGTACATTATTGTTTTCTGATAATCCGTATATTCACCGCATTTTATGACAGCCTTGCATCTGCGTGAAGCATATACATCTCCTGCATAAGGAATTGATTTTACCGTGTTGTAATCAGAATAGGTATAATTGTTATCTGAACCGGGCAAATTTATCAAATCATTATCCCATGAGTAACTCTCGAGCTCATACTCATACTTGGGAAGCCAATTATCTTCACGCATATCTTTTACGAAAGAAAAGCCAAAGCAAGAACCGATTATAGTAATTACAAGAATAATGCTTGCCGCCGCTCTTGTCTTTCCGTTAAACAAAAGGCTTCTGCGGGCAATCAGTTTAGACGGCACAAACCCCTTTTTGCTTTTTATCTTTTTACGGACATATTTGCGTGTCATTTCAATATTTCTGACAGTCTGCACAGGAGTGACTCTTGCCGCCTTAATAAGCGGAACGAGAGCCGCGAGCATAACGCAGATAACACTAATCACCGCGCATGCAACAATGGCCCAGATATTCGCGTCAAAAATAAATCTATCTCCCAGTATCATAAAACCGACTTTTACGCACAAGCACGAAAGCGCTATGCTGACCGGAACACAGATAAGGCTGATTATGAATGCTTCTCTGCCGAAGATAATTATTATCTGCCGCTTTGTTGCGCCAACTGTGCGCAGCATGCCTATCTGCCGCCTGCGCTCATTTAGGTTTGTGGAAAAAGCGTTTATTATGCCGAGACAAGAAGCAACAAGCAGAATACCAACAAACGCCGAAATAAACACAGTGGGCGCATATATGCCGTTACTGCTGTTTATTGAATAGTTTGATGAATCAGCTTCTATCCAATTGCCAAGATCACCGCCATTATTATCTAAAAAGTCGCTGAACTTTGAATATCTTTCAGTATCACCTATTGTATAAATGCTGTTTTCTTCATAATAGTTGAAATAACAAACCAGTTTTTCTTTACCGCCCGGCTCCACCTGAGTATCCTTGGAGACAAATACAGACGGAATACTGTCTGTAAAAGTTGAATGGCTTGAAATGATATTTGAAAGTTTATTCTTTGCTATACCGCTTAAAATGAAAGTTTTTTCCTGAGTTTCGGGTAGATAACCGCTCCCGTCCTGAACAAGAAAATCAAGAGTTATGCTGTCCCCCACCGAAACATCAAGACCCATTTTTGCAATGGTTGCCTCCTCAATAGCAATTTCATTTTCATTCTGAGGATAACTGCCTTCAATAAACGATATATTTGAAAGCTGATACGCCTTATCATCAAGATAAGCAACCGAATACGGAGTGCCGTCATCAGTCAACACACTGCCCACAACATGCGCAAAGCCGTAATCACCAACAACCTTTTCACCCGCCGCCTCTGCAAAAAGCTGATTTGAGGCGTCAACATATATACCGTTTTGCCTGCCGTAAAGGTCGCACTCCATCTCTTTTACCGATGTTAACATACTTGAAAACAAAAGCGGTATTGCGGATGAAAACATCATCGCAAGAATTATGCCGATTATGAGTGAAGTATACTGCTTTTTTCGGTTTTTCAGATTGCCGAATGCAAGGGTATTTACCGTAAGCTTTTCTTTCACGGTCTACACCCCCTGTGCTTTTGTATCACTCACAATTTTTCCGTCCTCAATTGTGATTATCCTGTCCGCCTGCTCCGCAACGTGCAAATCATGCGTAACAAGTATAAGAGTTATGCCGAGTTCCCTGCCCGTATATTTGAGCAGAGAAAGCACTTCGCGCCCGCTTGCAGCATCAAGATTTCCCGTAGGCTCATCCGCAAAAAGTACGGACGGCTTGTTTGCGAGCGCTCTGGCAATAGCTATCCTCTGCTGCTGACCGCCCGAAAGAGCTGAGGGCAGGTGCTCAAGCCTGTCCTCTATTCCAAGTATTGAAATTATTTTGGAAATATACTCGTCATCGGGCTTTTTCTTATCAAGCATTACGGGCAGAATTATATTTTCATATCCCGTAAGCTCCTGAACAAGATTATATGCCTGAAAAACAAATCCAAATCTTCTGCGCCGCAGAATAGACAGCTGATTATCGTTATATGAAGAGAGCTTTTTATCATTGTAAACGACATCGCCCGAAGTGGGGCTTTCAAGCGAACTGAGAAGATGGAGCAGAGTTGATTTGCCCGAGCCGCTGGGGCCCGTGACCGCACAGAATTCACCCTGTTCAAAAGAAACGGTTATACCGTCCACGGCTTTTACAACATTTTCTCCGCTCATATATTCTTTTGTAAGATCTTTACATTCAATAATGCTCATAAGGAACCCTCCTTGGCTCAAATTATAAACGGTGTTTCTTTCATTAAGGTGAAAACAATCTTAAAAAAACGTAAGAAAAGCGCAGTGCGCCGAAATTATGATGGCGCGCCGCGCTTTTAAATTAAAACATATCCATCAATATGCGGCAGACATATAACAACACAAAGCCCTGAATTTTTGTTTTCGGCTGAAATAGTGCCGTGGTGTTTTTCAACTACCGCCTTAGTTATCGCAAGACCTATCCCCGCGCTTGAGGGCAGGGCATTATTTGTTTTGTGAAAGCGTGTAAAAAGCAGGGGCAGATCCTTTTCAGGCACTCCGCCTCCGTTATCCTGAACCGTTATTTCGGTAAAATCTCCCGTATCGTTTACCGTTATCTCTACCCTGCCGTTTTGCTCTGTATGCTCGCTGGCATTTTTAATAAGATTTCCTACCGCTTCGCCAAGCCATTCCTTGTCACAGCGAATTTTTCCATCCGCCCTCACCTTGTACTCCTTTTGAGGAAACAGATGGCGGAAATCTGATACAATGGGATTTATAAAATCCGCGGAATCATATGTTCTGAAGTCCATAACATAGGCATCCGAACGTATTTTTTCAAGCCTGAGCAGACGGTAAACAAGATTTTCCATTTTTTCTATAAGCTGGAGTTCTTTTTCCGTGTGCTCTGAGGGATGCTGGCTGTGCTCCATTTCGCAATACAGCCGAAGTCCCGCAATAGGTGTTTTCAGCTGATGTGAAATATCTGATATAAACTCTGTATTCTGTTTTGACATTTCCTTTGTGTTCTGCTTTTCACGCTCAATCAGCGTTTCCATATCAAAAACAGCATTTTGAAGCTCTGCAATATACCCTTCTTTAGGACTGAAATCAGCTACCGCACCGGATTGTATATATCTGTTTATGCTTTCAGTTATACGGCAGACTTCTCTTTTCCTTTTAATGCACAAGACTATCAGCACAATCAAGATCACGGCAAGCACACCGATTGCGGCATACAATAGTATCTCGAAAATCATCCGGCGTCCTCCCACCTGTAGCCGACCCCTCTAACCGTCTTTATACAGTCGGCACCTATTTTATCTCTCAGGCGGCTGATATGTACCGAGAGCGTATTATCATCAACAAAAGCGCCTTCGCAATCCCATATACCCTGCAAAAGCGAATCACGTGTAACTATAATGCCGCGGTTTCTGAGAAGTATACAGAGAATATGATATTCGGTAGGCGTGAGATATATCTTTTCCCCGTCCTTTAATACCGTCATATTATCCTCGTTTACGGCGATATTTCCGTAAACGGGAGAAGCAGTTTTTGAATTGCGCCTTAAAAGCGCACGCACTCTTGATAAAAGCTCCAGCAGGCGAAACGGTTTTGTTACATAATCGTCAGCACCAGAATCAAGGCCGCGCACTATCTGTATCTCATCATCACAGGCAGTGAGAAACAAAACAGGGATATCGTTTCCTGAATTTCTTATTTCACGGCAGAGATCAAAACCGTTTCCGTCAGGAAGCATAACGTCAAGAATAATAAGATCAAATCTATTTTTAGCAAGACTGCTGTGTGCATCTTCGCAGCTGCCCGCCGCACAGACCTCGTGTCCCTCTTTCTGAAGCATTTCAAGAAGTCCGCTGCGAAGAAACTCATCATCTTCACACAATAGTATTTTTGCGCTCATTAAACCACCGCCGTTAAATTGATGTATTCACATAATACTACAACGATGCCGTTTTGGCAACTTGGTATGGTCATATTCCTTTAACCGGCACCTCGCATACAAGCGGCAAAGCTGAGAATATGACCTGTATTTTTCGTCATTAATACTTTTTTATAAATTACAATTTTCACTTTATTAACATTTTATAAAATAATTTGTTGTTTATTTCTTATTTTATATTTTTTTTGCTGATTTGCATAAATTTTATTGACACAATGTGACAAAAATAGTACAATATTTTTGGTGTTTTTGTAGGGGGAATAATAGATGGTATGCCGAGAGGGAAAGACTGTTATATGCAGCTTATTTTTTTGCCTAACGATTATTTCCGTTGCGAACTCCGCCTACGGTGCAGTTGCTGATGCAAGCTACTGCGAGAATTGGTTTAGTGAAACAAATTATGAAACTGTGCAGATAGAGAGCGATGATTTATATGGCTGTCTGCGCTTTTTTTATGCCCAAAACTGCCTTTACTGCTGTATTAGTTATGTAGTTGACGGTATGGAAGGAAATGAAAACACAGCTGTTGAAATAAATATTTCAAATTCAAACAGAAATTACACAATTCATTTCACAGCAGATGAAGAAAATGAATTTCCGTGCGATTTAACAAAATATTTTACACGGCTTACAAATTTAGGCCAGGATATTTACTTTGAGCTTGAATTTACTGAAAAAGCGGACAAAAATACTGAAAACCGCGCTGCAATAAACCTTATAATCGACAATAAATCCTATTATATCGCGCTTATAGATATGCCTGCGGGCGAAGACACGGCAGTGGCTGAAAATGACACTACACAAAGCAGAATTGAAGAAAAGGAAGAAGAAAAAGAAACAAACGCAACAACAAAATTCACGTATTCCGCAAGCGGAGAATATGAAGAAAAAGAAGAAGAAACAGAAGCCAGCACTAAATTCAGCATTGAGTCAGGCGGCGCTTATTTTTATAATGAAAACTCACTTGAAAATGATTACGATACATCGCCGTCGCAGGCAAATGAAGTATCCGGCGACACGCTGATTGATGTGCCTGTTGAAAAAGAAACATCTTTCAGTCCTCAGGCAAAAGCTATGTTCGGACTTTCAGGCGCTTTTGCGATTTGCGGAACAACTGTGCTTATAAGAAACGCAGTAAAAACAAGCTCGGCTAAAAAAGCAGAGCTTAATAATGAAAGCTCGAAAAAAAATGATTAGATATTCAAACAGCAATCAGCTAAACATAACATTTTAATTCAGTCAAGGAAATCAAAGCTTACAGCCGAAACCTCTCCGCTTTCAGCGTTAATATATACATCTGCAATATAATTTCCCCTGAGCTTTACACGCCACGCATATTCAGGGTAGTATTCATGAATAACATGCTGGTCAATAAGATCCGGATCATGAACGAGCTGAGGATAACCGTCTTCAAGCTCATATTCGCTGAAATCATCATTCGTTACCGAAAGACCAAAAGATTCATCCTCATAATTGTTTTCATCTTTTATAGCCTCAAAAGCAATATCGACCGCCTCATCGGCTGATACAGGCATATCATTTTTTGAGCTCTCAATAATAGTGTTGTATTCTATCTTTTCCGTCTCTCCGCTTTTTGTATCAAACGCAAAATACGAGTTTCCGCTTTTTAATATTAAAGTATTGGTCTGAACTTTGACCGGAGAAAAATACCCGCCCTCTTTAACAAGATAAATATCACTGCTTACTATGGCTCCCGTTTCATCAGTCTGCAGTTCTATTCTGTAAAGATTTCCTTCAAAGCAAAAATAAAGGGAATCATCAATATAGGCGTATATGTGCGGTGAATAATAACTGACACCGCCGTAATAATCAGTATTAAATATCAAGGTTTTGCCGTTTTCCGTTTCTGCGTACAGTGAGTACGAATCAGCGCCTTCATGTGCATTATTCGCTCTTGCGCTGAAATGTATTCCGTTTTGATCAACAATGTTTTCCGAGTCAAGGCATACATAATATCCGCTGCACTCATAACCTTCGAACTTCACACCGTCTAACACTTTGTTTTCGTTTTCAACAGTTTCCGTTGTTGCTTCGGTTGTGGTTTCGGTTGTTTTTGTGGTGTCCTGAATGACTTCGGCGCTGCATGACGCCAATGCTGCGGCACAGCATACAGCCGTTACCGCACATAATAATTTTACAATTTTTTTCATAGAAACTTCCTCACTGTCTTAATCATAAACATTATAGCAAAATATTGATTTATAATGCAACTAAGGAATATTAGTATTATATTTTTCCTTTCCGTCATAGCTGATTTTTTAATACCAGATAAGCTAAGGAAAGGGCATTACCTCAGCCGTCATTATATTACTTCTCAATATCACTCAGCTCACCGACTGTCCGAGCAGCCACTTATAAACGGCATAAAATTATACTGATTTAAAGATAATAGTTTTTTTATTACTTACACATATGTTTTCACAAAAAAACAACCGCCCCCAGGGGGGGGGTTGTTTTTTATATCGCTCTTTTATGCTTTCCAAAGGCCGTGAAGATTGCAGTATGCGTAAACTGCCTCAAGTTTTTCACCGCAGCAAAGGGCAAAACAAGCCTTGGGTTCATCGCCGGGTTTAAGCGCCTTTCTGTAAATGCCCGCATCTGTCTGTACGGCGATCCATTCAATATAATGCTCCTCAAGCATGGGATGCTCTACTTCACCTACGGTAACATAGATCTTATCGCCGTCCTGCTTATAGACGGGAACATGCTTTTCAACAGCGGCATCGACAGTGCCCGGTATAATTTCTTCCATTTTCTTCCCGCAGCACATTACGGGTACAGGTGTATCCTTTACCACAGCTATAATTTTGCCGCACACAGAACACTTATAATATTTCTGTTCCATAACAACAACTCCTTAAAATTTATTAGGCTGCCAAAACCGTTTTAGTTCTGACTGCCGTATGCAGTACGGCATGCAATTATTCTGCGCGTGCCGTAAAACAATCTATCACTTATATGATAGTATTATCATTTTAATCTATTATAACATAATAATTCACAACATAACAATATTAATTTTATTAAACGGGAATTACAGCAGTGTTATATTCAGAGCATTAAAAAGCAGAACGGCCGCCCTTTCTGAAGGTAAAATATGTTTGTTAGCCCTTTTTGATGCCTTTTGATTTAAGCATATATTCCTCGTCAGCAGGGAAATGCTGTTTATAGGAAATGTTGAGCGAGGCGCTCTTATCTTTTAAGATAGCTACATTTGCGTGCTGAACATTGATATCAATGTTCAGATTATAATCAGCCTCTACGATTTCGCCCGAAGCTGTGTCAATCTTTGCAACTGCGTTGCTCTTGCTGTAAAGAACACTGCAGTTTTCAGCGGTTGTACCGCTTGCCCATGATAGAGCTGAAATCGAATCAACGGTTTTATCAATAGCGCCGAGAGTGTTAAACACTTTTCCCTGCGAATCAAGACCCTTATGGCTCATCTGAACCTCTTTAGGAACAAGTGTGATTGATATAGTACCGTCGCCGTTATCTTTAACGGAACAGTTCTCAATATCATCCGGCGTTATTCTTGAAGTCTGCAGAGACTGGCCGTTTTCGTCAATATCATTTACGGGATCCCTGTTTGCGCAAGGAGGCAGTCCGTAAACATTGGGGCTGAACAGACTGTCCACAACACTCGGAACAAGGCCGTTTATGATTGAATTTTCCTTGCCTTCCACAAGAACGGAATTTATCTTAAGTTCTTCTGTGCCGAGCATAGCGTAATATGTCTGCGTGTTGCCTTGGTCATCAATATATGACGCGGTTTTTGCCTTGGTCTTGTTATAGGCATCAACATAGTAGTTTACAACATCCTCTGCAGTTTTAAATTCGATGCCGCCGTATTTGCCCGCAACAAAAGCGCTGTCAACATCAGCACCGCCTGAATTATCGGTTTTGCCTGCGTCTTTCCAGCTTCCGTCGCTGAGAGCAACGGAAGCATTGTGCATTGCGCTGTAAAAATAGTTTATTTCATCTTTTTTAAGAACACCTACTACAACGCCGCTGACAACTATACAAACTACAAGGATTACAGAAATTATTTTAAAAGCTTTTTTCATGAGATTTCCTCCTGTGAGTTTATATCTTCTGAGTTTACTTCTTCAAGTTTTAAGCTCTTCTTTTTAATCTTTCTTGAAATGAGATACAGAATTGCGCATACAAGCAATGTGAACGCCGCAAGCGTTACCCAGTATGCCCAGTAGAAATTACCGAGCTTGAACGGGTCTGAAGTTTCGCCTGCAACATCTGCATTTACAGCCGCGCCGTCTGAACCTCCGCCGAAGAGAAGATCCATAAGCATTTCGATAACATCGTCAACGTCAGATGAAACAAGAGCATTGAGCACCTGATTAATAATGCTGAGAATATTATCCGGAATATTAAATCTTGCAAGCAGACTGTTTATAGCGTCAAGATTTGTCTTAATATTGGATACAAGATATCTCAGTGTGCTGATAAATACGGCAGGAGTGTCAGCCTCCACTCTCTTTACAGTCATTCTTTCACCGTTGAATGTTCTCATTGACTTATAGCTGACAACATTTCCGATTCCGGCAAGTTTCTGAAGATCGATATTGCTGAGTTTGATGCCGAGCGGCTTACCGTCTATCTTGATATTGCCTATCAAAGAATTTGCAAGATCTGCAAGATTAGGATTATCAAGCGATGAAAGACTGATATTTACAGAATATATGGGGTCTATTTCCCTTAGAATATTCGTTACGGGAGCAATAAGATTTTCAGCACATTCCTTAATTGAGCCGTTATAGATGAAGTAAGCAAGATTCGGAAGAGTTTCGGCAAGCGAAACTACGGGCGACTGAAGTATCTGCTCAACCCTGTCAAGAAGAGGATTGAGGATATTGGTTACCACCTTATCCGTATCCGCCTGCTTTGAATATTCAGACGGTGAAACGATGGACTTTTCGTCAACTCCGAGAGCTTCCATTACAGGAATAACCGCGGTGTTGTAGCCGTTGCCGCCTTTGATGCCTATTGAGCCGAGAAGCACAAGATCCTCGCCTGAAAGCACTGCTCTGAGAGCGGGGTAAAGAGGTCTGAGAACTGCTGCCAGAGCATTTACAAATCCTTTTCTGTCTCCGTCCTTGAAGCCCCAGTTTATCTTGCTGAAGTTTACATCTTTCCACTTGCTGTGATTTTTGAGTTCTTTTGCAGCTGAGGAGTAATCGCTGATAGCTGAAGCTACTCCCTTTGTAGAAATATCAATATCGGCAAGAGAGAGTACGGTATTGAGATCAATGCCTATATCAAGGTTTTCAAGTGAAGTGTAAATAAGTTCTGCAAGCTTGTTTACAATATCGTTTGTATAAATCATATTCGTTACAAACGGCTTGAGTGAAGCTCCAGCAAACTCTGCAAGCAGATTGTCTATCATGGGGTCAACCATTGTCAAAGCATTTGCGTAATCTTCCTTATTGTAATTTTTGGTATAAGCTACGCTTGTTTTACCAACTTCCCTGAAAGTCCATGAAACATTATCAAATGTTTTCATTTTGAGAAGAATATTTACAACTATCTTTGTAAACTCATCAGGACCCAGTGTAATGATATTATCAATAATCTGAGAAACAACTGCGTTTGATCCGATAAGTGAAATCACACACGCTCTGTTCCATTCAAGCGCTTTGAAAACATAGTTTACAAGGTACATAAACTGAGCGCTTGTATTGGCCTTTATTGAGCTGCCGTTTAGCTGTCCGCAGCCTGCAAGCGCGCCCCAGTCAATATTGGGAAGATTGAGCGAAACATTCTTTGAACCGATGTTTATATTTGAAAGCACGGATTTATTGAGAAGAGGTATTATCTCATTCTGAATATTGTTCCAGTTCACATTAACCTTGAGAATACCGAGAAGCAAATCGACAACACTTTCGTCAGTAACCGCCGAAAGAACAGGGTTCAACAGATTTGAAACAGGATAGATAAGATTTTCTACTGCTTTCTGTATACCGCCCTTTGAGATGAAGTTTGATACCTGCGGAAGTATTGCGGAAACTTCTTTGAGCGGATTTTTAACTGTCTGCTCTGCTCTTGTAAGGAGCGGATCAAGAATATTGATAAGCAGATTATCGGTATTCTTTGCGGCGTCCTTGCTGTAATCGGAAACTGAAACGGAACTGCAGCCGAGCACATCAAGAATGGGTTTCACCGCGTTTTCATAACCGTTTGCGCCCGTAAAGCCAACCACCCCGGCGATATTGATATTTCCGCTGTTCAGCAGAAGATTGAGCGCATTTGAAAACGGTCTTAATACTGCGACGAACGCTTTGATAAAGCTGTCTTTATCTTTTACATTCCAGTTCCAGCCGCCTGTGCTGAGTTTTGAGAGAGATGATGCGGAAGCAACGGATTTTGAAATCTCGGGATACTCTTTCTTAAGCGACTTCGCAATTGCGTCCTTTGAAACATCAACGCCCAGAATATTGAGCACCGTTACAGCCGTTTTGTTATCTCCCACAGAATAAACGGCTTTTGCGAGTTTATTTATTGTATTGTTTGTGTAGAGATTATCAGTCAGAGCGCCGCTGAGTGAAACATCAAGAAGAGATGACAGAGCGTTATTTATCGCTGCTGAAAGAATACTTACTACACTTTGAATATCTTTTTCAGACACACCGTTAGGATATCTTACTGATGTGGGAGTATAATTTTTGTAAAGGAAAGACCAATCGGCTTTGAACGATGAAGCGTCCAGACCTTTTGAAAGGTTTACAAGTATCTCTACGGCCTTGTCGCCGCTTACGGCGAGAAGCTTATCAATATAAGGCGAAAGCGTGTTATACGTCTCATCACCTGCAAGTTTCTTTACAAGGCCTGTGATTTCAGACTTGTTTGTCTGAACCGTCTTCCAGAGATACTTGAGTATAGTTACTGCACTGTCGGCTTTTACGGTCTGTCCCGATGCGGAAACTGTGCAGCCTGCGATAACAGACCAATCAATATCCGGAAGCCGGAGAGAAAGCTTCGTACCGTTGATATTGAGGTCTCTGAGTACTCTGTTGTTTAGTATAGGAACTATCTGATTATGCAGATTTTTCCATTCAAGCTTTTCGCCTGCAATAGGGCTCAATACAGTTGCGGTGAGCCACTCATAAATATTGTCTGTGCCGATAACGATAGCAACAGCGCTGAGTACATTGTTGAGCGGGGCAAGAAGCTGTTCAACAGCCGTCTGTATTCCGCCGTTGTCTATAAAGAGCGCCGCTTTAGGAGCTATCTCAACTACTGCGTTTACAGGATCCTGAGCAACTTTATCTACCACTTGAAGAAGAGGAAGAACTACGTTGTAAAGCACTGAGGAATTATCTTTCTTTGCCTGAGCGTTGAACTCTTCAACGGAAAGAGCATTACAGGTAAGCGCATCCATGAGAGGCTTTAATGCGTTGTTGTAGCCGTTTGCGCCGTTGATAACAAGCGCGCCCGCCACATCAACAGTCATGCCCTTGCCTGCAAGGAGTGCAGTCAACACGCTGTCAAACGGGCTGAGTACGGTGCAGAGCGCTTTTGCGAATGACGCTGAGTCCTTTACATTCCAAGCATCCGCCGAGATTTGTGCATCCTTGAAAGTATCCGCTTTTTTAACAGCTTTTGCCGCCTGCGGATAATCCTTTTCGAGCATCTTAACAACGGCGTCTTTTGAAATATCAATATATGATACATTGCCGCCAGCATCCGTTATCTTCACAAATGAAAGTATTTTTAAAACTGTTTCGTCCTGAAGAGCAGAATAAACAGCGGTGAATAACTTGCTGATGTTATTGCCGTTATAGACTTTTTCTGCCACCATACCGTCAAGCGAATCATCAAGAAGCGTATTCACAACATTTGTTACTATATCAGAAATTACGGAAACAAGCCTTTCAACATCCTTAGAGGAATATGAGGACGGGTAAGTAACATTTGTTTTTGTCCAGTTGAAGTTCCAAGAGTAATCCGGAACATCATAAGCTGTGAGAAGTGTGAACAAAGCCTGTGCAAGCTTTTTGTCCTCACATTTGAAAACAGTGTTAAGAACCATGGAAACGATGAAATTGGGATTGCCGTTTCCAATGAGCTTAGTAACAACATCGCTGTTCGCCTTGAGCGCTTCTATCACATAATAAACGAGCTGAACGGTTACATCAGCGTTATCGCCTTTTATATGATTTCTTACACCTGAAAGCCGGTTGCTGGGATAATCGGTCTGCCACTCGCCGATACCGGCAAATTCCGCCCAGTTAATATCAGGAAGAACTATTCCGGTACCTGCGAGAGCCTTGTTTATAAGGCCGGTAACATTTCCGAGATCTATGCCTGCGTCGGCAAGGATCTTTTGGACATCAAAGCCAAATTTGGCAAGCGGTGAAGCTAAATCCACTACACCCTTTTCAAGCAGATTATAGGCCATTACATAAGAGATATCGGGAAGCATTTCCACGATCTGTGTTGCGGTGTTCTCATGAAGTAATTCCTTCACTCTGCTGTAAAGCGGGATAAGAATATCCCTGAGCATATTGGAAGCCAAATTGCTGCGTGACTTAAATGTCTCTGTTGGAACTGTCTGACAGCCCAGAATTTCAAGCAGCGGAAGGATATCCTTTTCATATCCCTCGTTGCCTGAGATTATCGTAACAAGCAACACCTTTATATCTTCGCCCGTAAGAAGCGCCTTGAGTGCGTTATTTATACCCTGAAGACCTGCTCCGAGCGCATCACAGAATGTTTCAATATCAGTAACCTTAGTGCCGTCTGTTTTTACCCATACGCACTTTTCCCAGTTAACATTATTCCAGTCGTCGCCCGCTTCTTTGAGCGCTTTCTGAGCCTTGGGATACACATCCATGGCACTTCTTTCGGAAACAGTCTTGGGTGTTACGTAAAGGCCTACAATCCCTAATAAATTCTTGTAATCATTAACTGCATTCAGCACCTGCGGATAGAGCGCCGCCAGAATTGTGTTGACAGTCTCATCCTTGAACAGCTTATCTCTTGCAAGGTCAATAACATACTGATCAAGCGGTTTCCCGAGTGCCTGTTCTATAACAGGACCGTTAATAACAGCGTCAAGCCTTTTGAGTATGTCCTCTACCTGCTCTTTTGTAACGCCGTCAGGATATTCAACATCGTATTTTTCAAACTTAGGATTGCCTACAAGGTCATTTACCTTGTTCTGAAGTTTGATAACTATATCGTTGTAGTAAACAACTTTTTCGTTCTTCTTTGAATCTTCATCAAGCTTCGAATAAGTATCGTTCAGGTTTCTTATTACTGAATTTATCTTTGACACTTCAAAAATATTGAATTCATTTATCTCTACCGAACCGCCGTTATCCGTATAGTAAGGTGAAAGAAGATTACTTGCGTTTTCGATATATTCATCGACATAATGCTTCTGAACTACTGCCTCCATCTTCTGGCTGGTGAGTTCAACAAGTTTGAAAGTATCGGCAACTTCTATAATGGTCTTTGATTTTTCACTTAGTGCCGCATACTCGTCAATGACTGTTTTAAGATCCGCCGCAAACTGCTCGCTGATTTCAAAAGTCATCTTTTCATCAGGATATTTGTTTACAAATTCAAGCGCGTGCCTGATATATTCCTGCACCTTAAAAGCCTCAACATCCTCGCTGAGCTTTGATTTAAGTTCTTCATAGGATTTGTAAGCTTTTGTAACAGCTTCATTGCTTTTAGCGGTTTCGGAAAGTTTGCCGTAAGAATAGTCTATCTCATCGCACCTTTTTACAAATTCCTTTATATTAGGATTTTCACCGTCAAAGTCTTTTACAAGGCTGTTTATCATGGCTGTAAAATTGCTTACCATGAACTCGTCGCACTTTGGCACTATCGTTTTTGCCTTTTCTGCGTTTTGACCTAAAAGTGTGCTGATGATATTTTCATCGTAAACAGAAATACCGTTCAAAGCGTTTTCTGCTTCGCTTCTTATATTTGCAAGCTTTTCTATCGTGTATACCGAGAAATCAGCGGTAAACAGTTTGTCCGTAAACACTCTGTTAAATTCATTAAACACAGCATAAGCAGTGGTATCCTGCTTCTTTTCCTTAGATTCTGTAATACCGCCGAAAACATAATCCTTGCCTGAAACAGTGTGATTGAATGTATATACAATTATTTCATAATCAATAGTCTGCGGTATATCGGAAACACTATTATATGCAGCCATATAATAAGGGGTTACCGTAAATGTTTTATTATAATCATTTGATGACAGTAATCCGCCGCCCATATATTCCGTTATAACGGTTTTGACATTGAGCTTATCATAATTTTCGCCCATAACAGCTTTAAGGTCTTCACATATTTTAACGGAGATCTTAGTGCTGTCGGAATAGGCGGTGCTGTCTTTTTTGTTAAGAAATTCAGCCGCGAACTTATAAGCTTCCATAGCTGTTACAACATCATTATTCACGGTATCCGTTACGGAAGATGATGCAACCCCTGAAAGCGCTCCGCTGTTGAACAGATCAGCAATGATTTTAATTTTGCCGTTATATTCTTCAAGTTCATACTTTTCAACAGCGCTGTTATATTTATTTGAAACCGTGTCAAAAACTGATTTGCAGTCAAGCACCTGCTCATCTGTTATCTCGCCTATGAATTTGGCATATACCTGAGCCGCTTTATCAAGCTGCTCTTTAACAGCGGAAAGCTCATTTTTCTGTATAGCGTAATCCTGTGCCGCATATTTTTCAAGCTGCGCAACGGTTTCAACATATTCATTTTTTGCATTGTAATTAAAAGACTGGGTGTAGAGCTCACTGCATTTTTGATAATCAGCGTATTCGCTCTTAACTTCATCTTTTTGTGACTGCGTGTAACTGCTGTAAAGCTTTTCAGCATTATCAAGTAGTTTTTTCACTGCTTCAAGAGAGGTATAATCAAAATCCTCTTTATCTTTGCCTTTGCACAGTTCATTGAGCTGTGCAACAACTGTCTTATAATCCTTTACAAGGCTTGAGAGCATATTGTTGAGATAACTTTGAGCCTCTGCTATCTCAAAATCAAAGAAATGCTTGTAGACATCATCTGCCAGTTTTGAGACGGCATCAATTGCTTTCTGCCCGTCCTGAACTATCTTCTGAAACAGTTCTGCATCAAGCTTGTCATGATCAGTGCCAAGCACCTCTTTACTGAAAAGCGCACCGTAAGCTTTCAAAGCCGAGGGAGACTCCGTATCAACGGTAAACGCATCATTTTCGGAAATTTCACTGCACGGATAGTTATACCAGATAAATCCTTTGCTGACTACCGTGTAGGAAAATCTTGAAGAAGTAGAAACACTGTCCGGCAGATCGCCCGCCGCTTCGTATTTAAGCAGCTGAGAGTTTTCGGGATAATTAATTGTAATTCCGTACTCGCCCGCTTTGTTGGCGTTTGCGCTGGAGCCAAGGCCGTTGAAATACTTTGTAACAACGGTTTCCATTTCAGCCGTGTAATTTTCTCCCATTTCATTTTTCAGCGTTTGTGAAATGGTATTTGCAAAATTCACAAGATTTGACTGATCTGAAGACGGGCTTTTTTTATAATCCATGGTGGCAAAAATATCAAAAAACGCTTTTGCCGCGGCATAAACATCCCCGTCTTCGTTGTCTGTTACCGTTACATTTCTTTCAGCGGTCTGGTATTCCGCCTTAGTAACATACTCTTTTGTAAGCGCAAGAGCAAGCGTGCGGTAATTTTCATCAAGTCCCTCGTAGGCTGTGGCCTCTGCATTTTCCTGTGCGAAAGCAACCAGACCTGCCGATACTGACGACATTACCATAAGAAATGCAAGCAATACGCTCAAAAATCTTTTGGATAACTTCATATTTACCCCTCCTGTATCGTGCTGCCAATAAAATTGACAATAACCGATTTAAAATCCGTAATTATGATAATTAATTAACATAAACTCTGCGTAAATCCTTTATTAACTGTAAAACAAATTTAAAATGAATTTGTTTACATTGAGTTTACTTTAGAGGGATATATATGTATAATAAAAATTGATAAAAATTATATTTTTGTAAAAATTTTAATATTTTTTAGGGGTAATTATTAATATGTTTAATATTCTTGTAGTTGAAGACAACAAAGATCTGCTTGAAATCACATGCGTTTTTTTGAGCAGAAAGGGATATAATGTAATTCCTGCCGAAAACGGCAGTGAAGCGCTTAATAAACTTGAAAGCAATTATATTGACCTTTGTGTTCTGGATCTTATGATGCCTGAGATGGACGGTTATGAATTTATTGATCTTCTGAAGCGGCATAATTATGACTTTCCCATAATTGTAACTACCGCAAAATCGGCTTTTGTAGATATGGAAAAAGGCTTTAATCTGGGAGCGGACGATTATCTTGTAAAGCCCATAAATTACGATGAACTTAATTTAAGAATAAAGGCTCTGCTCAGACGCTCTAAGATAGCGAACGACAAAAAAATTGTCATAGGAAACACCACTCTTGATTATGACGCGCTTACCGTTACTCAAAACGGCAATGAAACGCTTCTGCCTCAGAAAGAGTTTTATCTTTTATATAAACTGCTTTGCTACCCTAACAAGATATTTACAAGGCAGCAGCTTATGGACGAGATCTGGGGATTTGACAATGAATCAGATGAAAAAACGGTAAATGTTCATATAAACCGTTTAAGAGAAAAATTTAAAAGCAATATGGATTTTGAAATAGTTACTATAAGAGGTTTGGGCTACAAGGCGGTAAAGAAAAATGGATAGAATAGTGCGTTATTCAAAAAAAGAAATATTTCTGATATTTATAATATTGGGATTTACGCTTAGCATTTCCACGGCAACAACACTGGTATTATACTGGATAATGGAAGAATTTATTTATCTGAGAATCTCCGTTTCAGTAACTTCTTTTGATCCGTCTTCAATCGGAAAAATGCTGCTGCTGTTTTTTGTTGTAAATCTGTTTATAAGCTCAATTTATCTTCTGATTATAAGCAGACTGATAGTTCACCCGATATATAATGTAATAGAAGCTGCGGACAAGGTTGCCAAAGGCGATTATTCGGTTGAGGTTAAAAGAAGAAGAAGTTTCAGATTTATAAACAATGCCATAGATAATTTCAACATAATGACAAAACATCTGAACTCTGTTGAAATGCTTCAGTCGGACTTTGTTTCAAATGTTTCTCATGAAATAAAAACGCCGCTGTCTGCAATAGAGGGCTATGCTCTGCTCATCAAGGACAACCCAAATCTGTCAGACAGCGAAAAAGGATATTTAGACAAGATAATCTCAAACACAAAGCACCTGACTGAACTTGTTGAAAACATTCTTTTCATCACTAAATTTGATAATCAGCAGATTGCAGACAACAAAGAATGGTACAGACTTGACGAGCAGATAAGGCAGTGCGTACTGCTTTTAGAACCTAAAATCCGCGCAAAGAACATATGCTTTAATCTTAATCTTGAAAATATAAATATAAATGCAAACGAATCGGTTCTGTATCACGTTTGGCACAACATTATATTAAACGCAGTAAAGTTTTCAGAAACCAACGCACCGATTGATATATCCGCAAAAGCACAGGACGGCAAGGCAATCGTAAAATTAAAGGATTACGGAATTGGAATGAGCGCTGAAACACAGACCCACATTTTTGAAAAATTCTATCAGGCGGATACCTCCCGCCACAGCGGCGGCAACGGCTTGGGACTGCCGCTTGCTAAAAGAATAATAGACATTTACGGCGGAAATATATATGTTGAAAGCGAACCGGGAAAAGGAAGCTGCTTTACAGTTGAACTAAATCTTGACGGCAATGCATAGAAAAACGCCCTGTTCTGAAAATCAGAACAGGGCGTTATTTTTTGTTTATTCGGGCAGCATAATCAATATTTTACAGCTCGGCAATCTGCGCCATTAAATTTCCGCTCATTCCCTGCTGCCCCCAAAGATTGATATGGAATATAGCGTCGCCTTTTATAACAACAACATCTGTGGTGTTATCCATCGTATAATAAAATCCCTCATCGCAATTCATCGCTTTCAGCTCATCATCACTGAAAACCGCAATACCGAAATCGCTGTAAAGTTCTCGGCGTTCGTTATAATATCTATTCATAAGATCCGGTTTTGTTATGTATATGCACTCAGTGGATACCTCATTATTAAAGTCAGACAGCTGAACTTCATAATTTACAGGTATCTCATCACATATCTTTTTAAACTCCGTCTGCTCTCTGTAATTTGATTCATCACAATTATCAAAAACGGAATCAAAACGAATATACCTGTCCGCATTATCAGTAACAGAATCAATAACGGACGATTCGTTTGCCTGAATAACTGCCATTCCTATATGCGGCACTATATTGATAACAAGAAACACTGTAACAAGTACTGCCGAAATTATTTTAGGCGTTTTGTTTTTCATTTTGTTTCTTCTTAAAATAATAACAATAAAACAAATAAGACTTACAACCGCAAATCCTGCTATTGCCACAGTTGAAACAACTATAAAAGTTATTGTGAAAAAATTAAGATATTTGTCAAGGATCGAATTATATTCCGTAATTCCGCTCTTGTAATAAGGAATAACAGCAAAAGAAATAATTGCGAGAACCACGCTTATAACAGCGCCGGCAATAGTGCTTTTAGAAACCTTTTTCATATTCTCACCTTCAAACATTAAATTTAAGACCGTGCACGGATAAATTTTCTGCATATATAGCTGATAATTCAGAGAACTATACCGTCAATTTAATATAAACACATAAATTTGGTTTTGTAAATACTTTTTAATCGATAACTTTGCCGAAGGAATCGAGGAGGTTTCCGTCTTTATCCCACGATATTGACGATGCCCAATAATAAATTGAACCATCCGGGGAAGTATACACATCAAAGCCGTCCTCATTTTTCTCACCTGTAAAGCTGTGTTCATTGTCATACACAAGATAGCCGTCTTCATCAACAAAGCAATACTCGTTTTCAAAAACTTCGCCCGTGTTAACATTGGTGTAACTACCCTTTAGGGTATTGGAATCAAATGAATACATGTATTTATTTAAGTCCCTGTCATAATAAGGAACATAATCATACGTATAGGCATTTTTAAATCTGTCATAACTGAAATTATTCACATTAAAGAAATAATGTATTGAGCCGTCCTCATTGAAAGTGGTATATCTTGCGGGATAGTACAAAGAACCGTCCTCATCAACGCAACAAGTGCTGTCTTTTACCAAAATGGACATATCTTCATCATAATGAAGATACCCGTCAATGTCTATATAACAAAGGTCTGAATTAAGGCGCTTCTGCGTGCCGTTTATGTATAAATAATCATATCCGGATTTGTCAAAATTGTATGAGTATTCATTGCCGTCAGTATCCTGAAATGTAACCTCAGAGCGGTCTAAAAACTCGTTTCCTTCCCTGTCATAATATTTTTCAGACTGATTATAACTAATATTATATGACAGCACAGAAATTGCAGATAAAGACACTGCGAAATAAATTATCAAAGATATTATTATTGAAACAACTTTTTTAGGATTTCTTTTGCATTCCGCGGCAGATACAATTCCTGTAACAATAGGAAATGCAATTGATAAAAGAGTCAATACAGTTCTTAAATACTTATCTTTGTCCTTGCAATTAATATATACTACTAAAGCGACAAACAGCCTTGAAACAACAATAATAAATATACACAGTATCACAGCCGCCTTGCTTGTAAGAAAATCTGCCATACTAACTCTCCTTTATTGCTGAACACAAAAAAACACCGTTTTTCATAACCAATATCAGTTGGATCCGGCAAATAAACTTTCTTAAAAACCATTAGCATCCAAACTGATGTTTATTGATTCGAATTATTGATACGCTCTTTCAAGATATTAATTTCATGTTCATACAAAGCTTTGTTAAACAGCATTTTATGAGTTTTTCCGTCTTTATCCGTAAAATAAAAGTAGTATAAATACGGTGTTGAAGCACCTGACTCAGAAAAACCACCCACTGGTTTTTTTTAATTCTTCATAACCGTTTTTTACGTCCGTATATTCATAATATTTGCCGTTAAAAGGATTCGACTGAAAGTAAAAACCCTTTTTACCTACTCGAACTTTTACAAAGAAAAACATTACAGCAAGTTTTACAAACAGCACAATTGAGGATAATGCCATTAAGCCGAGAAATAAGCCCAATACAACAGATTTATGCTGACCGCCTATAAGCTGGTCAACTGATAAAACGGTGAAAAATGCAGATACCGCAAATAAAAAAATCAAGGAAATTGTATTGCCTGTCTTACCGCTTATTGTATAATCCCACTCGTCATTCATCGTCTGTCATCTCCGCTCCGTTGATTTTTTCCAAAAGATAATCGGTTTCGTCGCACTGATAAAGACAAACTACAAATTTGTGCACCCTGCCGTCTTTCGTTTGTAATTAAAATAACGGCTGCTCGCTCCGTTTGTGGCGGCGCCGGAACTAACCCAAGCCTCAGTAATATCACTGTAATTATAAGTTTTTGATACACCCGGCGCTTTTTGGAGTGTAAAGCTGTTTTCACCTATGTAAACCTTAATAAACAGCGTGGCATATATTGAATATAGGGTTAATGCGGTGGAAAGTATTGCCAATGCTCCTACCAAAAAGCCCGCAAATTTATCATCCCTGTAAATAAAGAATGTTATAACAATAAAAAATATTGTAACAATAATCGGCAAAATCAAGTCGCTTTTTCTAAAAGCTATTATGTGTTTGTATTCTTCGTTTTTCAATATCAACAATCCCCAATTTTATTTATCTATATATTTAGGCTTTAAGTATTGTCTCTAATCAGTTACCTTTATACTCCATATTATTAATAACCTATTGCTTCTAAAATTTTGAAAATATCATTCTTATAGTTCTTACCGCCAAAAGCCATTACCACGGTATTATCAACCCAAACTAAATGGTAATACATATCATCATCATAAACATAGAAACCTGAATAGTTGTAATAATCTTCAGTACTACTATAAACTGCTCCGCCTGTTGCTTCTTTTATTTGATGATACCAGTTTCTATATACTGCCCCGGCATTATCATTATTATTTAATTCAAAAAAATAGAAACGAATATACCGAGATTGGGTAAAAACAGTTTTCTTGAGCCCGTGACAATATTGTTCATAATAATCCGTAACGTCCGCCGGTTCATAACCGAGTTCAACCAATTCTGCGCTAACTTGATCACCGGTAGCAGGTGTTTTCTCCTCAGTATTTGTAAAAAGAACTATCCATATTGTAGCGAGTGATACTACGATAAACGCAATAACTAAATAAGGATGATTAATTAAATATTTTTCGATCACATATATTCTCCTCCGATATTCTTGCAAATTAATTATATCAAACTCATTTTATACAATCAAGTTCATATTAACGAATTAAAATGAATGTTGCCATAAATCCGCAACATAAAATACAGCACTTTTATAAATGTTAAACATACAATTTTATTTTAAATATTAATCTGTTAATTATTTTTGCAACTCTTTATATAATCTGTATATGAGCTATGATGAAATCGAACTTAGTTCTTAGCATTAAGAAATTAAATGCCTTGAAAAAAGTATTTATTATTAGGTTCTAAGACTTGATTTTACTAAAAAAAAGAGCATCAAAAGATGCTCTTTTTTCTTGTCTATCCATTACAAAAAGATATTTTATATAGTATCCAATAGAAGAATTAAATTTTGAATTATCCAGTTAGATTAATATAAATGTTTTTAAACGCCACAACTTAAGGGTAAATTTAATGAAAAACAATATAAATATTAACTTAGCACTAAATTTTATAATTGATATTTTTCTTAATAGTCATCGTTAAATATATCTTTAAATTTCATAAATTTATAACCACTTTTCTTTGCCTTTTCTCTGAAATCACGATCCATTTTTTCAGACACCCATTCTCTAAACTTATAACGACGGTTAATTGATACACTTATATTTTCATTAAAAACATCTAAAACTGTATTTAAATATACATCCTGATATTTATCTAATAATGTTAATTCTTCCTCTGAAATTTCCGCTCTTTTATTATAGTGAATATTATTTCGCAATTTTCTATTTATAGAAAAGAATAAACTGTTTTTAATATTATTAGAGATATTTTCGTCTATTCTTTTTAGAATTGATAGTTTTTGGCTCTCCATATTCTTCATATCATTATATATTGTTTCAATAACAAGCGCTTTTATTTTTCTATATGTTATATCTATATTGATGGAAACTGCTCCACTAATTTTTATGGAAACTGGTTGCAAATCTTTTATTATCAGTGCAAATTTAACCAAATTATACCTATATAAAATAAAGTACTTTTCTGCATCCGTAAGCTTGCTATTTTTAAAAATCAAGGCTGTTGAATATGAATAGCGTTTAAATAAAAATTTTTGGTGTAAGTTATCAGTAATCCTTTTGCTTAGAGATTTCATTTCATTATATAACTCATAATTATCTATTTTAAGACCGCTATAAATACCTTAAAAAAAAGAATCAACAACGGCTTTCGGTATTTTTGAAAGCTGACTAAACAAATCTGCATAATCTCTGCAATATTTACGGATTACAAAATCACTGAAGTTAGTGCAAATCAAATCGTTAGAATGTTTCTTATCCACAATAATAACATTATCAAATACGACATGTTCAAAATCGACTCCTGTAGAATTTTTTAATTCATTCATTAATTTCCCATTTGGCTGAGGAGAGTTTTTCAAAAAAGCATTTCTTATCTTTCTAATAGCTTTTAAATAGCCATTACCGAAATCTTCTTTGTTGAAATATTGTGAATTAATTAATTCATGTGAAAATATTGAAACAAAAAAGCCATTAACAGAATCTAACAAAGAACGTAATTCGGCATCATCAGTTTCATTTTCAGTCGCAACTAAAAAATACAAGTATGTAAAATCCTGTATTATTTCAAAAATAGTTTCATTCTCCATAATGATTTTCCTTATTTTAGCTATTTTAAATAATTATAGCATAAATGATAAAATATTGTTATATTACTATATGTTTTATAAACAAGAAATTTAAATATGTCTGTCAAGTGTCTGCAATTTTGATGGTCTAATTTGGCTAATTTATACAATTAGAATTTAATATTTGTGGTGCATCAATATCGCATTTAAATAGGAAACATAAGAAAACAGGAACACTCAAAAGTGTTCCTGTTTCTTTTGGCAGCGGTATAAGGATTCGAACCTTAAAATACGGAGTCAGAGTCCGGTGTGTTACCGTTACACTATACCGCTATATTTGTCTTTTGCAATCAGTGCGTTTACTATTATAACCTATTAATTTGATTTGTCAAGATTTATTTTCATTTTTTAAATTAGTGTTAAATAAAAATAAACAATTTTCTTTATATTGTTTTTGGCGGCGGGATATTGTATAATAATTAAAAATTAAAGTATAGAATCGGTGTAAATTTGAAAATACTTACAATAGGTGACGTTGTATCAGCCAGCGGGTGTGAATATCTGAGGGATGTTCTGCCCCGTCTGAAAAAAAACTACAAAGCTGATCTTACAATAGTTAACGCTGAAAATTCTGCGGTTGGAAACGGCGTTACGCCGAAATCAGCAAAATCGGTTTTTGAAGCCGGTGCAGATGTTATAACACTGGGAAACCACAGTTTGAAACGGCCTGAAATCAGCGATTATCTGGAAGAGAATGAATTCATAATCCGCCCGGCAAATTACCATGAAAGCGCTCCCGGGAACGGAATGGTTATAATTGACAAAGGTTATATAAGGGCTGCAATCATAAATCTTCAGGGTACGGTCTATCTTGACCCGATAAAAAACCCGTTTGACTGCGCCGATGAAATGATAGAAAAAGCAAAAGCCGAAGGTGTGAATATTATTATAATCGATTTTCACGCAGAGGCAACAAGTGAAAAAAGAGCTCTCGGTTTTCACCTGGACGGAAAGGTAAGTGCGATTTTCGGCACTCATACCCATGTGCAGACTTCGGACAATCAGATTCTGCCCGGAGGAACGGGATATATAACAGACCTTGGAATGACGGGGCCTCTGCAATCTGTTTTGGGAGTTGAGCCTGAATGCGCTATATGGAAAATGCGCACAAATCTGCCTGTAAGATTTAAGAACCCGGACGGTGAATGTACTTGTGAGGGCTGCTTTTTTGAGATAGACAACAAAACGGGTAAAACCGTTTACACGGAAGGTTTCAGGAGGTAAAAATGGCAAAAAGAATTATTGCATTTATTCTTGCCGCGGCAACCATAGCTCTTTGCCTTACCGCCTGCTCCGATTCAGGCGGAGAAGAAACTACCACAAATTCAGCCGTGATAGAGCAGGAAACGGTTATTCGTGAGGACAACAGCACTTTCAAGCTGAGTTACACACAGGCAGACAGCCTTGACCCTTATGAAGCTCTGACACTCAACAATCAGGTGCTAAGTCAGCTTGTGTTTGAAAGCCTGTTTGACCTTGATGAGAATTACAAAGCGAGTCTTAACATAGCGTCAAGCTATGAATACAAGGACAACAAAACGCTTGATGTTGGCATAACCGCAGGTCTGAAATTTACGGATGGCAGTACCCTGTCTGCCCAGGACGTTGTAAGTTCTTTCAATGACGCAAAGGACTCTCAATACTGGGGCTCTTCCCTTTCCGGAATAGATTCCTGCCGTGCTGTTTCTGAAACCGAAATAGAATTCAGCCTGAGCGCGCCTAATCCATACGCTCACAATCTTCTCGTATTCCCGATTGTAAGCTCAGATTCATCAGGAAATTATCCTATTGGAAACGGCAGATATTATTACGCTGACGAAAACGGTGAAACAGTGCTTAAAGCAAACACTGAAAACGGATTTCAGCCGCATATCACTGTTATCCATCTTGAAAACATTGCTTCTGAAGATTCAATTGACAATGCCGTCAACATAGGAAACATAAGCTTTGCTTTCCGTGACCTCAGCAGTAATTCTTCGCGCCGCATAACAGCCAACAAAAGGCTTATAAATATGAATAATCTTGTATTTATAGGCGTAAATAATAAAAGCGGAATCACATCAAACGCAAATGTAAGGCGAGCTATATCCCTTGCAATAAACCGCTCCACGCTTGCAAAAAGCGCATACGGCGGATTTGCTCAGGCCGCCACGGGAGTATTCAACCCGCAGTTTGAACTTTCAGAAACTCAGCTTTTTTCTGAAGAGGGTGATGCAGGAGCGGCAAAGCAGATACTGCTTTCAAGCGGGGTTTCAGACTATGGCATTTCTATAGTTGTAAACTCATCAAACAAAGAGCGTGTGGCTTGCGCAAAACTTATCAAGCAGCAGCTTGAGGAAGCAGGTTTCAGCGTAACTGTTTACGAGGAAACAGACGACAGATATTTTGACAGGATTTCCAAAGAACAGTTTAACCTTTATATAGGAGAAATAAAACTGCCGCCCGACATGAGCCTTTGGTCTTTCTTTGACAGCAACGGAACTGCGAGATACGGAATAGATGCCTCAACCAGCAAAAGCGCGGCGGCATACAGCGCTTATATGGACGGCAGCGGTAAGCTTGGTGAATTTCTGTTAGATTTTTCTGATGAAATGCCGTTTATCCCTGTTGTTTACAGACGAGGTATGATTTGTTTTACAAAAACTATGAACGGCGATGTGCAGGGCACATACTATGATTGTTTTTCAAATATTGAGGACTGGTATTTTGAGGCGGACTGAGAACCAAGCAGTAAATCAGGCTCATAATATTATGCTTCTTGATAAGAATTACAAAATATATTATAATCTTAATAGCACAAACTCAATATTTAAAACAAACGGAGGTTTGTTATGATTAAGTTTGAAAATCCAAACGGATATATTGAAATCACTAACAATTATTTCGAAAAACTTGTGGGGCAGGTTGCCCAGTCATGCTTCGGCGTTACAGGCATGGTAAATTCAGGCCCTATGCAAAGCCTGAAATCCATTATCTCCAGCAAGACGGACAAGGACAATTATAACCGCGGCGTATGTATAAAAAGCATTAACGGCAGTCTGGTTATTGACCTTCACATTGCCGTTTCTTACGGAGTAAATATAAACGCCATTGCAAACAGTATTACAAATAAAGTGCGTTACAGCGTTGAAACCGTTACAGATTTAAAGGTTTCAAAAATAAATGTGTATGTTGACGCAATAAACTAAAGGAGATTATTCGTAAATGCTTACAGGTAAAATGTTTCGCGACGGAGTAATCTCCGCGGCAAATAATATTGCAAACAGCCGCAAATCGGTTGATGCTCTTAATATATTCCCTGTTCCGGACGGAGACACAGGCACCAATATGAGCATGACTATCGGTGCGGCGGCAAAGGAAATGGCAGTTCTGCCGGATACCTGTTCAATAGGTGAAGCGGCTTCAAAATGCGCGTCTGCGCTTTTAAGAGGTGCACGCGGAAACAGCGGCGTTATACTTTCACTTATTTTCAGAGGGTTTTCAAAAGGTTTCAAGGAGCTTGAGGAAGCAGACGGAAAAGACGTTGCCAAAGCTTTTGAACTGGGTGTAAAAGCCGCATACAAAGCAGTTATGAAGCCGACAGAGGGCACAATACTTACAGTTGTAAGAAAAGCAAGCGAAGCGGCAACAGAGCTTTCTAAAACAGTGAACGATCCCATGGAAGTGGCTTTTTCCGCAATGATGGCGGCAAAAGAGGCTCTTGCCGAAACGCCAAATCAGCTGCCGGTATTAAAGCAGGCCGGCGTTGTTGACGCAGGCGGACAGGGTCTTGTGCTCATTTTTGAGGGCTTTCACAGTGTATTTGCAAACGGAGTTATCGTACAGCCGCTTGAGGCGCCCCAGGAGAGCGCAAATCAGGAATCAAAAAGCACGGTGGCAGCGGCATCCGATGATATCGAATTCGGCTACTGCTCTGAATTTCTTATAGAAAAAGCAAAGGACGCAAAGGAAAAAGACCCGCTTAAACTCAGGGCTTTTCTTGAATCTATCGGCGACTGCGTTGTAGTTGTTGACGACACGGATATAATTAAAGTTCACGTGCATTCAAACGAGCCGGGCAATGTTATTCAGGCGGCGCTTAAATACGGTCAGCTGATAAATATTAAAATAGACAATATGCGTTATCAGCACAGAAATGCCCAGGAGGGCGCGGACGAGGCAAAGAGCGAAGTAAAGCTTGAACCTGTATCTCCTGATAACGAATACGGATTTGTTGCAGTATGTGCAGGAAACGGTCTGTCTGAGCTGTTTAAAGATATAGGCGCAGATGTTGTAGTCAGCGGAGGTCAGACGATGAACCCCTCCACCGATGACATTCTGAATGCCGTTAAAGCAACACCGGCAAAAACAGTTTTTGTGCTGCCTAACAACAAAAACATAATTATGGCAGCTGAACAGGCCGCAAGACTTGCAGAAGGCAGAAAAGTTGTTGTATTGCAGACAAAAACCATACCGCAGGGTATTTCAGCCATGCTTATGTTTGACGAAGAAGCAGACGCAGACAAAAACGCACTTGCAATGACTCAGGCGGCTGAAAGTGTTCAGACAGCACTTGTTACTTTTGCCGCCAGAGACAGCGAGGTTGAAGGCGTGCCCGTAAAAAAAGGCGAGATAATGGGTCTCTGCAACGGAAAGATAAGATTTGTAGGCGCTGATAAAGTTGATATTGCTTTCAAGGCAGCGTCAAAATTAATAAAGAAATACCAGGGCGAAATAGTTACGCTGATTTACGGTGAAGAAAGCGCCGAAGAAGAAGCCGAAGCACTCAAGCAAAGACTTGAAGAAAAATTCTCAGATCTTGAGATCAGCATAGTAAACGGCGGTCAGCCCATATACTATTTCATAATTTCAGTGGAGTAAAATGCTTGATTTAAACAGCAATATTCAGTATATAAAAGGTGTAGGAGAAAAAAAAGCCGGGCTTTTCAACAAGCTCGGCATTTTCTGCGTACGTGACCTTATTGAATATTATCCGCGCGCATACGAAGACCGCTCAGTGAAAAAGACTGTAGATCAATGCGAAAGCGGAGAAACAGCATGTATTGAGGCCGCCATGGTAACACCTGTTAAGGAGCATTATGTACGCAAGGGAATGACTCTTTACAAGTGCGATTTTTCGGACGGTAAAACGGTAATCCACGTTACTATATTCAATAATAAATACCTTGCAGCTGCGCTGAAACTTTATGAAAACTACATACTTTTCGGCAGTGTGGAAAGAACGCTCACAAGCGCAAAAATGTCATCACCCGAAATCGAGAAAGCCGAAAACAGCAAAGTTATTCGTCCTATTTACAGCGCAACCGGCAAACTCAACTCAAAAGCAATCGAAAAAGTTGTAAAGACCGCTCTTGAAAATACAGATAAAATTACGGAAACGCTCCCGGCAGAAATAAGACTTGAATACAAACTTGTTTCGCTTGATTTTGCCGTCAGGCAAATACACTGTCCTGAGAGCAAGGAAAACCTTGAAAAAGCGCGCAGACGGCTTATTTTTGAGGAACTGCTGACGCTTCAGCTTGGGCTTCTTAAATTAAAAAGCAGGCGGCGTGTTAAAACTCAGGCTGTTATACAAAAGGATTTCAGTAATGAGTTTTACAAGCTGCTGCCATTCAGCCCCACAGGCGCCCAGAAACGGGCAATAAATGAATGCTGTTCAGATATGGCAAGTGGTTACCCTATGAACAGACTGCTTCAGGGAGATGTGGGAAGCGGTAAAACTGCAGTTGCCGCCGGAATTATATACACCGCCGTAAAAAACGGCTGGCAGTGTGCGCTTATGGCGCCTACCGAAATACTTGCACAGCAGCATTTTCAAACACTTTGCAGTATGCTTGAAAATACCGGAATAAGAATACAACTGCTGACCGGAAGCACCCCTAAAAGCGAAAAACGCATTATAAAAGAAGCGCTTATTGACGGAGAGACCGACCTTATAATCGGAACTCACGCACTTATTCAAAACGATGTGGAGTTCAGCAATTTAGGGCTTGTGATAACAGACGAACAGCACAGATTCGGCGTTAATCAACGTGCAAATCTTGCCATGAAAGGCAGTGAGGTGCACACTCTCGTTATGAGTGCCACGCCAATTCCGAGAACGCTGGCTCTTATGATATACGGTGATCTTGATATATCGGTACTTGACGAACTGCCGCCGGGCAGACAAACTATTAGAACCGATGTTGTGGATTCAAGGTATCACAAGAGAATTTATGCATTTATCAAAAAACAAATTGAATCGGGAAATCAAGCATATATCGTTTGCCCCCTCGTTGATGAGAGCGAAACAGAAAATATGGTATCTGCCGAGGAATACGCGGAGGAGCTTTCTAAAAACGACTTCAGAGGCATAAACATAGGACTTCTGCACGGAAAGATGAAACCCGCGCAGAAAGACAATGTTATGAACGCCTTTGCTGCGGGAGATATAAAACTTCTTGTTGCCACAACGGTAATTGAAGTCGGCGTAGACGTTCCGTCCGCCACCGTTATGGTGATTGAAAACGCTGAAAGATTTGGTCTTTCTCAGCTGCATCAGCTGAGAGGCAGAGTAGGAAGAGGCAAAGAGCAGTCATACTGTATTCTTGTATCAGACAGCAAAAGCGAAACTGCAAGGCAGCGCCTTAAAACGATGAAAGATTACAGCGACGGTTTTAAGATAGCTGATGTTGACCTCAAGCTGAGAGGACCCGGCGATTTCTTCGGCAACAGGCAACACGGTCTGCCCAAGCTGAAAATAGCCGATATGCTGGAAGATATAGAAGTGCTTAAAGAGTGCCGCAGATGTGCGGACGATATTCTTTGCGAAGATTTCAACCTTGACAAGCCTGAATACAAAGCACTTGCAAACAGTATTTCAGATATGTTCAGGAACTCCGTTTCAAACTGACAGAAAACAATTTAAGAGAATATATAAAGCGCCTGGTGAACTATGCGTTCACCAGGCGCTTTGTTATTAAAATATTTTTAAGAAAGCCAGTTCCTTTTCTAATGTTTATTTATAATAAATAAGCACAAGTATATGACCTGCCGTTATACGGATCACTTATTTTTATTTTTTAAACTGCTTTTATATTTATTTATTATTTCCTTTGCCTCTGAAAGACATTTCAGACCAAATTTCCAATTCATCGCAACGGAATATACACATACAATAACAAGGAATATTATATCAAGCACAGTGTTTTGCTGATAATATGATATCATAAGCGCGATTCCGAGAGCAAATGAAGAAATAAGAACAGGGGTTGAAATCTTCATTTTGACAGTCTTATTTATATCGATATATCTTATAACCGCCATACTTCCAAAAGCAACAAGCGTGGATATTGATGCCGCATACAAGCCGATTTTATTTATAAGCAGCAAATGAACGGCTATGTTTATAACAGCCGCAGCTGCTGAGGTGTATGCAACCTTTTTCGTATTTTTCATTGCTATGTAGATACAGCTGTAAAGCCCTACTATAACACGCATAAGCATCGCATACATAAGTATCGGTATCTGAGGATAAGCTTCATTATAGTTTTCATTAATAAGGATAGGGAAAATAAAAGGCATAAGAGCCACTATACCTAAACAAGCACATGAAAAAAGCTTGTAAAGGGTTGTCATCGTTTCGCTCAGGAACTTATCCCTGTCCTCATCCTGATAATGAAGTGAAACCGATTCCGTCCATGAAAGATTGAAGATGTTGTAAAAAGAGATAAACACGTTTGAAAACTTATTTGCAACCGTGTATATACCGTTTTGCCCCACTCCAAGAATATGAGAAACAATAAGTCTGTCTGAAACATTGACTACCCACCAAGCAAGATTGTTTGGAATAAGAGGCAGCGAATAACGGCAAACGCTTTTTAAAACGGGAAGCTTAATTTCTTTTATTCTTAGATATCTCCACGGTTTTACAGCAATTACTAAATACAGCACCGCAAGTATATATGCCGTAATTGTGGATATGTAAAGCCCGTCAAGCCCAAGCTTTAAAATCACCAGAGTAATAACATTCAATACTACGGTTACTGACGCAGATATAAAACCTGCAACAGCGTAAACAACATTTTTACCCTGACCTCTTGCGAACTGAAGCAGAAGATTAAGATAAATCAGAGCAACAACATATAGCGCAAGGAACCAAACATTATAAAGATTAACAAACCGCGAAACGATAACAATTAGCGCAACATAAACTGCCGACTGAGCGGTATTGACAGCAAAAATACTTGAAAATATCTTTTTCTGGCCTTCAACATTATCCCTGACGTCCAGCATAAACCTGAAAACGCCTTGATCAAGCTGCCAGTTAAACAGAGGAAGAAGCAGTGTTGAGTATGTTATAAGCAGATCATATGTACCATATTCCGCAGTATCAAGAACTGCTGTATAAAGCGGAAGAAGGAAAAAGCTTATAAATTGCGTGCAGATTTTACCGAAAGTGAGGATAGCAGTATTTTTTGCAAGTTCCTTTCCTCTGCTCAATCTAATATGCCCCCTCCGCCGTCAGCTGCGCTTACGTGCCGCTTCAATAGCTTTTTTTATAAAATCTTTAGAACTGCGTACAGTATTTTCTAAATTCTGATAATCATAAGAAATGATATCGTTTTCATCAAATTTTCGCCTGAAATCTTCAAAATCATTATACAGCCTTGAAGAAAAGCCGCAGATTTCAGAAAGCGACCTTGTTCTTTCCCCTGTTTCAGGATGCAGTGTTGCATAAAGCTGCTTATCAAATATAACAGAAAATACAGACGCATGAAAGGACGAAGCCACAACAGCTTTTGCGCCCTTTATCAATGCAAGAAAATCAACCGGCCCGAGATCGCCCATCCAAATTATATTTTTACCGCTGACCGGGTTTTTGTTACAGCAGATTATTTGGCATGAATACTTTTCAGAAAGATACTCGGCTATTTTATGAAGTTCCTTATTACCGTCAAGATAATAAAGCACGATATAATCATTTTTAATATCAAGATCTGATTTTTCAGCAAGCTTTTCCCAATCGCTTCTTTCAACCAAAAGAGTTGGATCTACGCACACATCGGTTTTTGTTTTAGCACAATTATAAATTGTTTCACATGCACTGCGCTCACGCATAGATATAAAATCAAAATCTTTTATCAGTTTTGAAAATTTTTCTTTTTTATATTCACTGCTGTTTGAGTTACCAAGACTTGCCGCATATGAGCATTTCACAAAGTTTCCCGGAAAATCCAGAAAATAAACTTTATCAAACCCGTTTGTCATTACCGGATTCCAGATCTGATCGCTTCCGGCAAAAATAACATCATAATCAAGGCCGTTTTTAAGTATTTCTCTCTTTTTGTAACCGCGTGAGTACCTGATTTCTTTTATCAGTTCTTCATATGCCTGATGTTTTTTCATAACGTGGTCATAATTCAAATACCTGTTAACAGCCTTTTTTCCCCACTCAATAAAATTCTTCTGAAAATTGGGAAGTCCTACGTAAGCTCTTTCAATATAAGGATTTCTGTAATCAATCACTTCTGCTTCTGCTCCCAGCGCCTCTATGCTTTTATAGAGAGCGTAGCATTGCAGCAATGATCCGTAATTATCAGCTCTTTGAAATGTGACTATACCTGCTTTCATATATTGACCTCTTTCCGTGGGGCATATGATGAATTTTTATTTTATGCTGAGAAGCCTGCGCACCAAAGATACGGGCATATGCAGGCGCATTGAATAATAGAGTAAATAATTTTTTAAGATGAACATTCTGTCCTCAGATTTTCCGGTCATCTTATTATAATTCCGAAGTGCAGAAAAAAACTTCTTCAACCAATAATAATAACTGCCGGCTTTACCTTTGAAATAACATTCGCATGCTATATCCCGCGCGGAAAAAACACATCTTCTGAACATCATATATGCATAAGGATTGCCCGCATCAACAAGAAAATCGTAGCCGCGCATAGCAGAATCATATCTTGAAATACAGCTTTCAATCAGCCTTTCACGCTTGCTTTTAAAGACAGCGCTTCCCTGCCTGTTTATATAATAATACAGCGCCTCAGGAACATAAGAAACCTGCCTGCAGTTATTGCATACCATAAGTATCCAAAGCGCATCTTCCCCAATAAAAAGATCCTTGCAAAAAGTAACGGCTTCACCGTTTTCAGAATAAACTGCGCTTCGTCTGATAAGTTTATTCCATATTACAAGTCCCCATGAGTTGTTTGAAATAATATTGCGTATTGCTTCTTGCTTATCAACGGTTTGTAAATTATGGCATGAAACGCTGTCTGAAGCGCCATCGTATACGGTTTTAAATCCGCACACAGTCATATCTGTATTACTGTCCATTGCTGACATAAGTTTTGACAGCATATTTTTATCGATATAATCATCAGCATCAACAAAAGCGAAAAATTCTCCCCCGGCAACTTCCAGCGCAGCATTTCTGGCACTGCTCACGCCAGAATTTTTCTGATGCATCACTTTTATTCTGCTGTCCTGCTTCGCCCATCTGTCACATATTTCTCCTGAGGAATCGGAAGAGCCGTCATTTACAAGTATAATTTCTATATCTGAATAACTCTGCTCTGTTAAGCTTCTGATACATTTATCAAGATATTTTTCCACATTATACACGGGTACAATTACAGATATCATATCAACCATCCTTGCATACCAGTTCGGATTCTGCCGCTTTTTTTGCCTGTGTTGCGGAGTTTATTTCGGCAAAAACAATTCCGAGCACCGCAAAAGTGCATATACCCATAATTGATTTTACAGATGCGCTTCCTACCATTACAACAACCATAGTGAGAACGGTGGATACAGCTGTTATCTTTACTCGCTTTTTAACAAGCTTTGAATTCACCATAGTGAAAAGTGTATAAAGCGCATACAAATATATGGCAAAACCGATCCAGCCGAACTGACCGATTATACTTGCAAAGAAATTATCGTTAAGGAACGTACTGTCAACACCAAATGCCCATGAATCTCTCCATCCGAACATATCATAAAGCTTTGAATAGTACCTTTGCGCCATATCCGAACCGTATGTTGCGAAGCCCGAGCCAAGGGGAAAATACATATTTGCAACTTCAGCGCCCTTTATTATCAATTCTTTTCTTACAGAGGAATCCGTAAGGAAATAATATTGAATATCGCTCCAAGAGAAAACAGCTACAACAACTGCAACAGGTATCAAATAATGCACTTTGAATTTGTCGTCTTTTCTGTACATAATCCCAAGTAAAATAACGCAGAGCATAAAGCAGTATACAAGGGATGACTTTGTAAGAATAAGCGGCACAAAAAGCATAAATGTATACAATAAAAATTTATTTCTGCTTAGATCAGAAAGAGATAATATCATCAAGCTGCAAAAGCCGAGCCAGCCTGTCATAATTCCGTTATTCCAGAAAAAGCCGAAAACGTTAAGCCCTAAAATCGTATCTGATCCTACTACTCCGATATTTATGACCTGACCAACCAAACAGAGAACAAAAAGCGCGATAATGGCAAACTTTGCGGGCAGTGTAAGTGATTTTATAACACGCTTGCGAACATGATCCTTTTTCATAAGATGCGCAAATGCAATAAATGTAGCAAAGGTCTTCCAAAGCCATAATGCGTCTACAACAATAGGAAAAGGCTCCTTCAAAAGCCCGCTCACAAAGTTGGAGATAAAGCCTATAGCTGTGACTGCCGTTAGAGCCATCATTATTCTGAAGCACTTTTTTTCTATTTTGCCCATAAAGGCAAGTATCCAAATATATACAAATGAAACAGCACCGATAAGTTCATCGTAATATGTAAGGACACCTCCGAAAAGGCCTCCTATCGGGAACAAGATTATAAGAAGCGCAAAAATATCATAAAGACTTATTGTGATTTTTGCATCTTTTCTTATTTTCATCGGACTGTTTCACCTCACTTTATTATTTAAAATCGGATCAGAATTATCAAATTAGCGGTCAGCAGCTAAAACTTAGTAATTAAAGAACAAACAGATCAGCAATTAGCAGCAGTCAGTTTTTTTGAATTTCTCGGTAAGTTCTCGGCATCCGTCAAGGAAAATTCCTATATCAACGGAATAGCTGAGATATTTAACGCCAAGATCACGCCACATAACAAGATCTTCGGGCGTATCAACAAAAGTGCCGATAACCTTGTTCTTTTTACTTGCTCTTTCAACTATTTTTTTCATTTCCTCAACAACAAGAGGATTGTTTACCTGCCCGGGTATTCCGAGCGATTGTGAAAGATCATAAGGCCCGATAAACAGAATATCAACGCCTTCAACTTCAAGTATCTCGTCAAGGTTTTCTATTGCCTTTACTCCCTCAAGCTGAAGAATTATAAGAATATTTTTGGAATTTTCAAAATATTCATACCTGTCCATTGCGGAATAATCTGCGGCACGCACAAAACGGCACACGCCTCTCATTCCGTAAGGATAGAATTTTGCAAATTTAACTATTTTTTCAGCATCCGCCGCCGAATTTATCTGCGGCACCTGTATTCCGTAAGCGCCTATATCAAGAGCTTTGCCTATCGTGTTCTCTCCCGAATCCTTCAGCCTTATTATGGGAACCGCGCCGCGCGCCTCAGCCGCTCTTATATTATTCTGCTGGTTTTCGATTGAAACGGGTCCGTGCTCAGTGTCAAGAATAACATAATCAAACCCGCCGAGACTTGCTGCTTCAACAAACATCGGGTCGCCCGTTTTCATGAAAATACCGTATACGCAATCGTTATTTTCAAGCTTGTTTCTAAAGTTCTCAAGAATCTTATTCATTAGTTTCACTCTTTCTGAACATATGATTATAAATGGCGTCTGCTATCTCAAAATCCTCTTTTTCGTCAATATCAACGGCTTCTATCTCGTTAACTTCAACGATGAACGGTGATTGCCCTATTCTTCTGCCGAGTTCGTTGATTACGTATCTTTCATAAATATAAAAACCGCTTGTTTCCTCATAAAGAGGATCTAAATCTTGTGTTCGCGGAATATTTTCAAGTGAATAATTGAACGGAGTTCCGTTTTTCCACAGAAAATCCTGGAGTTTTTTTGCGGCAAATGCAGAATCGTTCATACCGCTCAAAACGGCATCAAGACCCTTTTCAATGCTTTCTGCAGAAATAAACGGCGCCGTTGTGTGAGTCATAACATAAATATCAGCAAAAACATCATCGGCAAAAGCTTCCAGCACCTCGTTCATTGATGTTTTATCCGTATCAAGCGAAACAGAGCGTTTTAGAAATTTTACACCCTGAGGAATATATTCTTTGATGTTTTCATTGCTGCAATAGACATATACTTCATCTATTTTTTTAATTTTGAGCAGGGTATTCAGAATATAATAACAAAGCGGTTTGCCATTAGTAAACGACTTAGTGTTTTTCTGCGGAAGCCTTGTATTATTAAGTTTCATCGGAACTATCGCAACGATTTTCATACTCTGCTCTCCTTTAATACATCTTCAAGTGCTACACGCGGGAACACCTCAAGCACTCCGCCGCGGGTAGAGTTATATACTTTTATACCGTGGGAATCGGCATATTCCTTTACCTTTTCATAACCTACTATCAGCTTAGGCGTTGCATATTTTCTTGCCCTGTCCTCAACGCCGCTGTCAACAAAATGTTCTTTTTCACCGAGATAAGTGCAATCTGCGCCAAGCAGGTATATCTCCTTAAATCCCATATAAACGGCAAGTTCTATGCAGGAATATGCAATTGAATAGCCGTCATAAACAATATCGTATGCGTCATCGCTGAATTTGGCGTAATATTTTTCTCGCAAAATATCGTAAGAATGATATTTGGTATCAGTGGGAAATTCAATCCATTCTTTTTCTCTTTTAAATTTTCCGGGTATATTATCGCTGATAAAAACCGGAACTTCTTTGTGTTTTCTTATGAGTTCCTGCAATTTTTCAAAAACAAGATTATCCTGAATAGCAAAATATGTTGGGCGCCATTTAGTTTTATCATAGAGCTTGCAAATAGAATTCATACTTATTGTATTTTCATTTTTAAGGCTTTCAAGATCCTCCATTGTAAGAGAAGGACCGGTTGCTATGATAAAACATCTTTCGCCGTTATGAATTCCTTTATAATCCAAAAGCTTTTTATATTTAGCTCCGCCTATTCCCTTGCTTCTTAAATATCTTTTCGTGTTTACAACAGCACCCTGAAGAGAAAACTGAATACGTCTGTAAAAAACATACAGACTGTTAAAATACTTATTATTATCCGAAAAGTCACGCAAGGTGTTATGTATTTTCTTTGCAAAAGAATTCATCATATAATAACTGCCTTTTTAACATTCAGCTGCTAAGGCTGAATTTAGTGAACAATATTTAAGGCTCTTAATCTGTCTTTCTACTTTTAGCCTTTTTCATACTGTTTTTTCCATGTTGTATAAATAACTGCTGCGGGCGCTGCGCAAATAACAGCAAGGGCTTTGCTTTGCGAATTTCTTAAAAGCCACGCAAAACTTTCACCCGCAAATCTGCCGTAAATAAAGTACTGCAGCATAGACTTTACTTTATGCTTAAAATCCACATCCGAGCTGAGAAAAGCCTCTGCCCTTGCAACGCATCCTCGGGGGGACTGAATATTGTGCCTGCGGCGGTTACGTGTAATTCCATCGCCAAGATATTCGGAAACATAAATTGCCTTATTGAAAAAACGCATTTTATATTTCCCTGAAATTTTTACCCACACGGTATCTTCGCCAAGGAATTTTTCTCCCTCAAACTCCGGAAAAGGAAATTCCCGCAGTTTTTCGGTAAACCACACCTCTGCCATGTCGCCCTCAAGCCCTCCGTTTACCCTGCATTCGCAGTATGTGGACTTAATATCGTCACTTGGGAGTGGGGGGCTCAAATAGCCCGAGCCGTCAGGCTTCGTACGCAGAAAGCTCAGCCCGCACAAATCTTCTTCGGATTTATAAAGGCTGTATTTTTCGTATATGACATTAACAGCATCAGAAGTAAGATAATCATCGCTGTCAACGATAAAAACAAGCGGAGTTGATATTTTATCAAGCGAGTAATTCAGCGCAGTATGCTTTCCGCCGTTTTCTTTCTTATAGTATCTAACACTGAACTCATTGCAGCTTACCCACTGCTGTGAAAATAACGAAGTATCATCCGTACTGCCGTCATCAACGATAAGCCATTCAAAATTCTTGTTGGTCTGAGTCAAAAGCGATTCAAACAGCTTCTGCAAACCCTGCCGCCTGTTGTAAGCGGGTGTTAAAACGGTTAAATCTGCCATATCATTTTACACCGAGCTGACTTGCTATATCGGCATCCACGATTTCCTCGCCGCTTGTGCCTACAAGCGCTTTTTTGGATTTTTCAGAAAGTCCGTCATTAACAACGGCATTTATATCGCATGTGGAAAGGGAATCCAGTTCGGCTTTTGTAACTTTACCGTCCCTGAAATCGCGAACTATAGGCAATTCATACATATTGTATTTTTTATTGCTGAAAAAGCGCAGGAATTTATGCTTTATTACCCACGCTGCGGGCACCCATATATACTTGTGCATAGCGGGTGAAACCGAACCTATCATCCAGCAGTTTCTGTTGCATGAACGCACTTTTTTACGTACGTTCTCTGCCTGTTCACTGTTCCAAAGCTCGTCCCAGCTCTGTTCGTTGAGGTTGCCCATAACCTCTTTTTCCTTTGTGCCGTTGCACGGCATAACATCGCCGTAAGGGTCAATGAAAAATGTATCAAACGCCATATCGCAGGGCAAAAGACGTTTCTGACCGTATATGTAATTTATAAGACCGTGATTAAAATATGCCCTGAACCACTTTTTGGGACTGTTGCTCTTGAGAAGCTCATTTATAAGATTTTCAAAGTTCTTAGCCACCATGGGGCGGTCTTTTATGATATTATTTGACTCAACAAAATAAAAGGAATTGTGAAGCGACGCTGTTGCAAATTCCATATTAAGTTCATCAGAAAGCTTATACAAAGGCACAAGATCCTTAGCGTTCGCATCCTGAACAGTCATACCGAAGCCGACATCAGGGTGATGCATCTCAACAAGCTTTTTAAGTGTGGTATATCCTCTGTTAAAACCATCATCAAGACCGCGTATGGCATTATTTGTCTCCTCAAGGCCCTCTATTGAAATCCTAATGCCTACATTGGGAAATTCCTTGCAGAGGTCAATAATTCTATCAGTAAAAAAGCCGTTTGTTGATATTACGATTCTATCGCTCTTTTTGTAAAGCTCACGCACTATCTCCTTGAGATCCGTTCTTATAAACGGCTCTCCGCCCGTAATATTTGTAAAATACATGGGCGGAAGTTTTCTGATAGTATCAAGACTTATCTCTTCATCTGGTGATGAGGGGCGCTTATACCTGCTGCACATATTGCAGCGTGCGTTACATCGGTATGTAACTATTACCGTTCCGTTTAATTTTTTAGACATTTTTTATCACCGTTCTTTGTTTTTGATTAAAACAATCAAAAACAAGTATTCTGAAAAATTTTATTTTCAAACAATATGATTTGATATAGCTGTAAAATTAAAGCGCTTAAAAGGAACTCCTGCAAATTATAATTATCGGTGTGTGAACACAAACAGCCGATAAAATAATCTGCTTTAAAAATCTTTATTTGAGCAATTCAAAGTATTTTTCTGCGTATTCGCTGACTGACATGAAACTGTTATTTTTGCAAGCGTTCGTAATTTTTTTGGTAAAAGTTTCATCATCGTTTATCAGAGAAATTTTGGAAACCAGATCCTCCGCATCTCCGGCTTTGAAAAGCAGACCGTTAATTCCGTTCTCTACAAGTTCCGGAATGCCGCCTATATCGGCGCCTATTACAGGAGTACCCAACGATATGCTTTCCATAACTGAAAGAGGGCAGTTTTCATACCAAATACTTGGATAAACACTTGCTTTTGCCTGCAAAATGAGCGAGCTGAGTTCTTCTCCGCTTTTAAATCCAACATTTTCTATATTGGGGATTTTGCTTATCTCGCTTTCCATTGGGCCTGTGCCTGCAAAAATGAATTTCACATCTGGCAACAAGGAACAGGCTTTAAGTAATGTTTCAATACCCTTTTCCTGAGAAAATCTTCCGAAATAAAGAATATAATCTTTTTTGGGAAGATCAAAATTACCGTCAATATCTATAAAATTGTGCAGTGCTACAGTCTTTGACCTCAAAATCGGATTTGTATCCAGCTTTGACTTCATAAAATTACTGCAGCATATTATCTTATCGATCTGATCGTATGTTTTTCTATTATTCCAGTACGTTGCCTCAATAAAACCAATCGCTGATTTCAGAGTTGAACCGTGAACACATTTTCCTTTGATACAGTTTATATATCCGCCGCCTATACATTTTTCACAATTTTCATTTGTGTTGGGATTATTGAGCATATGATTAGGGCATATAAGCTGATAATCGTGGGCAGTGTAAACTATTTTTACACGGTGCTGTGTTTCTTTTTCCCATTTTCTGATCTCTAAAATTACAGAAGGGGTAATCTGATAGTTGAAATTATTCAGATGAACTATATCGGGATTAAAGCTGTCCAGAACTTTCCTTATCTTTTTTCTTGCTTCTGCGGAATAAACAGTTTTAAGAGCAAGAGGTATTTTTTTTAATGCGCTGCTGTCATGGAAATCCATATTCTCAGTGTAACAGCCCGCCGAATTTGAAACACATCTGTCCGGGTGCTCCATGCCGAAATATTCCACCTGATTACCCGCTGATTGCAGATATTCTCCTAATTTAAACATATAAGTTTCTGAACCGCCGTTTGGATACAGAAACTTATTGACCATAAGTATCTTCATTATTTTCCCCTGTAAAGGCTGAGCGTCTGGCGGCAGACATCCTGCCAGTTATATTTATTGCAGATGAACTGTGAAGCCTCTGCTTTATATCCGTTCACAATATCGCTGTTTTTCAGCAGCAGCTCCAGCTGTTTTTTTAAGGAAGCCGTATTTCCTTTTTCAAAGCAGACAGCCTTATCCCCGCAAACCTCTGTGCATTCGGGTATATCGGAAGTAAGGCAGCAATTGCCGTAGCTCATAGCCTCCAGCAGACTTATCGGCATACCTTCAAGGTCGCTCGGAAGAACATAAACATAAGCATTTGAATAGAGTTCTTCCAGCACCCTGCCCTGAACAAAATCTGTAAAAATTATATTTTTACCCTGCGCTTTTTGCTTCAGTTCCTCAAAATACTCCTGTGAATGGCTGGAACCTCCTGCAATTACAAGCGGCATTTGGGTATCTATCTGTGAATAAGCGTCAATAAGATAATGAATACCCTTTTCAGGCACTATCCTACCCAGATAAAGAATATATCCGTCCTTTTCAAGCTTATACTTTTGAGTTATAAGCGACGCTGTTCTTATCTCCGGGGCATTCACTCCGTTGGGGATAAAGACGGTATCCCTGCCGTATTCATTTTTGAAATAATCCTGCACTGATCGCGACAGCACGATTATCTCATCAGCATACTTTGCAGCTGTTTTTTCTCCGAATTTAAGATATTTTGAAGCAAAACCGCCCCATTTTGATCTCTGCCAGTCAAGTCCGTGAATAGTTACTAAAGTGCGAATTCCGAAAATCTTTGGCAAAAAGCACATTGCCGCAGGGCCTTCGGCATGAAAATGCACAACATCATATCTTCCGAACAATGACCTGACCGCGGCCAGAAAACTATATACGAACGCATTTAACGTTTTTGACTTAGGAGTGGGAACGGTTATTATTTTTATATTGCCGTCAATCGGCATGTTATCACTTTTAAACTCTGCGCCTGAAACGTGGGCTCCGCTTCTGTTATAGACGTCAACTCTGTTGCCGGCTTTTGCCATTAGATTGGAAAGCTCATAAACAACTATCTCAACGCCGCCTTCCCTTGACGGTATCCTTTTATGCCCTATCATGGCAATTTTCAGCTTTTTATCATTGCTCATTCCGCGCCTATCCCCCTGATAACGACACGAACCGTTTTGAGCATTATTTTGATATCAAGCCAAATGCTCCAGTTATCTATATATTCGCAGTCAAGTTTTACTACATCTTCAAAATTTTTTATTTCCGAACGGCCGCTAACCTGCCACATGCCCGTAATGCCGGGACGCATGGAAAGACGGCGCTTATGATGGCTTTCGTACTTTGAAAATTCTTCAAGCGTAGGAGGTCTGGTGCCTATAAGGCTCATATCGCCTTTAAGAACATTCCAGAACTGAGGAAGCTCGTCTATACTTGTTTTACGGATAAATCTGCCTACCTTTGTGATACGGGGATCATTATCCATTTTAAACATCAGCCCGTCCATTTTATTCTGCGCCATCAGCTCTTTTTTTCTTTCCTCGGCGTCAACATACATTGAACGAAGCTTATAAATATTGAACACTCTGCCGTTTTTACCAACACGCTGCTGCTTAAAAATAAGAGGACCGCGTGATTCTATAAGAAGCGGTACTGCAACTATAAGAATGATCGGCAGGGAAACAATACTGCCGACAAGGCCGCCTATAATATCAATTAAACGTTTGAAAAATGCCGCAGAAAGTGACATCTGACGCGCGGCAGAAAGAGTTGCCGTAGGCACACCTGCCACAACAGCACACTCAACATTATCAAATTCACTGTTTTCAACAAATTTTTCAAGAGAAGGCAGATTTATATGAACAATGGTGCCCATACTTTCTATCTCTTCTGCAATTTCTGTTACTTCAGTTTCATACTCATAAGGAATATTTATATAGACCTCATCAAGCGACTCGCGGCGCACCCAATCCACTACGTTAGTAATATTTGCAACTACAGGTACATCTGAAATACGCTTTTCTACGGCAGACTTTACAGCAACTTTTGAAGAACACCTTTCACCGTTTGAATCACTGTAAACATATTTTCCATCAAGCATTTCAGCATCAAGAAGAGCAATGCCTTTTATATTTCTTGTCCAGTCCTGCTGAAGTTCAGCAACATAGTCCTGCGCTCTTTTCCCTACCGTAATTACACCTGTCAGGCTGACAAGACCGGAATGATAAAAATGCCGTATCAGGAGCCTTTTCGTAAAATACCTGTTAATACACGATAAAATTATGAACAGTTCAAGTGAAAGCAGGAACATATATCGGCCGTTTATGAAATCGCTTCTTGTTAAAACTAGAGCTACGGCAAGCGTCATATATGTTAAAAGACAGTTTCTGAGAACTGCCACAAATTCCCTTGCCCTGTTTCTGACGGACAGATCCATAGAAACGGAAAAGCCGAAGAAAATTACGCAGAAAGAAAGTATAAGTGAAATCAGGTATATCCATATAGCCTGCTTTGTATTATTAGGAACTTTATGCATGAAAATACAGATTATGTATGAAATTGCATTAGATAAAAGCAGTGACAAAAGGTCAACCAGAAACTCAACTGAAAGCTGAGTAGCTTTTCTCTTATTCATAAAACTCGCAACCTTCTGAAAGATCTATTGCCGGAAACGATCGGTTTATTTATATCCGTAACCGTAACCGTATGAATATTTATATTTGTAATCGTACTTCTTATAATACGAGTAATAACCGTGTCTGCCGGATGTAACATCGTTCAAAATAAATCCGAGAATGTTTCCTCCGATGCTGTCAAGATTTGAAACAGCTGTTTTGACCTCTGCTATATCGGTGGTTTCAGATTTGACGATCATTATATAGCCGGTTGTTTTCTGAGCGAAAACGGTGGCATCCGTAACAAGATTTACAGGAGGTGTGTCAATAAACACGCAGTCATAATGCTCTCTTACAAATTCGAGCAGTTTGTCCATTCTTGATGAAGAAATGAGTTCTGCGGGATTAGGCGGTATCTTGCCCCCTGTCAGCACTGAAAGGTTTTCAATATCCGTTTTTGAAACAGTGATATTATCCGTAAGCCCCGCAAGTATCTCTGAAAGTCCGTTCTTTACGGGAATCGAAAACATACGGTGAATCGTTGGGTTTCTCATATCACTGTCTATAAGAAGCGTCTTTTTGCCCATCTGAGCAAATGATATGGCAAGGTTTATGCTGTTGATTGTTTTACCGTTGTTTGCAGTGGGGCTTGTAACTACAAAAACAGGGCACTTTTCACCCTTCTGCATAAAGAGCAGATTTGTTCTGATAGCTGAATAAGCTTCTTTTACTACAAACGGCGATTCGGGGTTCAGTATTTTTTTGATATTATCTCTTGAAAATGACTTGGATTTGTCATTTGCATTTTTGTTTTTTCCGAAAAGAGCCATTATTTAACGCCCCCTTTCTTTATATTTGCCTTTTGCTGATTTTCATCTTCAGGCAGCTCTCCCGCTTTGGATGAAACAGGAATCAGTCTGGGTATGGTACCGATAACAGGAATATTTTTAAATTCTCTTTCAAGATCTGATTGGTCATTAACTGTTGTGTCAAATATCTCTCTGATAAAGAATATTACAAACGAAACCGCAAATCCAACAAGGGCACCTATAAGTATATTAAGTTTGAAATTAGGAGATGAAGGTGAACTCGGCACCTTTGCATAATCTATTACGCTTACACCGCCTGCCTTAATAGTATCAACTATTGCATCGGGTGCAACATCGGCAATCGCATTTGCTATATCAGCCGCCAGCGCAGGGCTCTCATTTGAAACCGTAACCTTAAAAATCTCCGTTTCATTAATCTGAGAGCAGGAGATCATTGAACGCAGCTGTGAAGCAGTCAATTCAAGGTTCAGATTCTGAGCAACTTCCTCAAGCACGAAATCACTTTCAAGCACAACTATGTATGTATTTACAAGCTGCTGTGAAGCGGTTATCTCGCCCTGAGCAATAGAAGAATCAGTGCTGACTCTGTCCGTATTACTGTAAACATAAAGCGTGCATGATGCTGTATAGGTAGGTGTAATAAAAAACTCCGTAATACAGCCTGAAAGCACGGCGGTAATAAGAGTTCCCAAGATAATAAATACGATACGCTTTTTCAGCATTAAAAAGATTTTTCTTAAATCTATCTCTATTTCCTTAGATTCGTTCACTGTATATCCTCCGTTGAAACTTCCTAATATATAAATATAAATCAATATTATATTTATATAAATTATATCATAATATAGAAACCTAATCAACTTAAAATAGGCAATTATAAAAGTAAAAGATACCAATATTGAATTGGTATCTTTGTTAATAATTCATAAAAATCCGTGCGAGTTTGTTATAAACGTATCAAGCGTTAAATTATTATCAGAATTCATAATCCACAGCTACAGAAGAAACTGTATTTGCATGCATATACGGTTTAACATATGAGCAGTGATATTCATCCTGCTGATAATCATCAAGCGCCTGCCTGTTTTCAAGCGTTACCTGAAGAATTATATCATAACTTCTCTGTGAGCCGAGGAAATCAGTTCCCACCTCTATATCTTTCATCATGGGAACCTTGCCCTTCATTGAGAGCAGCCTTTCCTTAGCTTCAGCTTTAGTGCTGTCATTACTTTCTTTGAGTTTGAAGCAAACTATATGCTTTACCATAAAAATACCTCCTGAATAAAAAAAGCGGTATCGAATACCGATACCGCTATTATAAATTACAAACGATTATTTTGCAACATCGCTTACTCTGGATTCACGAATAATATTGACCTTAATTTGACCGGGATATTCAAGTTCGCTTTCTATCTTCTTAGCTATCTCACGGGCAATATAAGGCATCTTCTCATCCGAAACAGCTTCTGGGCAAACCATTACGCGCACTTCTCTGCCCGCCTGAATGGCATATGCGCTCTTAACGCCCGCAAAGCTCTTTGATATCTCCTCAAGCTGCTGAAGCCTCTTAATGTAATTTTCAATATTTTCGCGTCTTGCACCGGGTCTTGCGGCAGAAACCGCATCAGCTGCCTGAACAAGGCAAGCAACAACAGTTTTGCACTCAACATCGCCGTGGTGTGCCTGGATAGCGTGAATAACCTCTTCGCTTTCCTTATACTTGCGTGCATACTCAACGCCGAGCGCGATATGGGAACCTTCCATCTCGTGATCAAGCGCCTTGCCTATATCGTGAAGCAGACCTGCGCGGCGGGCAAGCTTTTCGTTTGAACCGAGTTCAGCCGCCATAAGTCCGGCGATATAGCTTACTTCAAGACTGTGCTTGAGAACATTCTGCCCGTATGAAGTACGGTATTTAAGCTTTCCGAGAAGCTTAACAAGTTCCGGATGTACCTGACCGCAGTTTGCGGCAAGAACTGCTTTTTCGCCCTCCTGCTTAATTGTAGCGTTTACTTCACGGGTTGATTTTTCAAACATTTCCTCAATCTTTGTCGGGTGGATACGTCCATCCTGAATGAGGCGCTCAAGAGTGAGCCTTGCTATCTCTCTTCTTACAGGATCAAAAGAGCTGATAGTGATTGCTTCCGGAGTATCGTCAATAATAAGCTCAACACCTGTTATTGTTTCGATTGAGCGGATATTTCTTCCCTCTCGTCCGATAATTCTGCCCTTCATATCGTCATTTGGCAGAGCTACTACGGAAACTGTTGTTTCTGCGGTATGATCAGCTGCACAGCGCTGGATAGCCGTTGCAATGATCTCTCTTGCGATAACTTCGCTCTGATCGCGTGTCATCTGCTCATACTCAAGTATCTTCTTGCTTTTTTCGGTGTCAAGCTCTTCCTCAAGGGATGCAAGAAGATGCTTTTTAGCTTCTTCCTGTGAAAGACCCGAAATTTTTTCCAGCATATCAAACTGGCTTTTCTTGATGCTATCGATTTCAATCAATTTGTCATCTGCTTCCTTGAGCTTAGCGCTCAGGGACTCATTTTTTGCCTCAATAGAATCCGCTCTTTTATCAAGGTATTCTTCCCTCTGATTAAGGCGGTTTTCAAGTTTCTGAACTTCGCTTCTTCTTTCTCGGATTTCCTTGTCCGCATCTGAGCGAAGCTTATGGATTTCATCCTTAGCCTCAATAAGGCTGGCTTTCTTTGTTGTTTCAGCCTCCTGAAGGGCATCGTTAATAATTTTAGTTGCTTCCTGTGTAGCGGAGCCGATCTCTTTTTCATTCGCTTTCTGCCTGAATACAGAACCGAGAATGAAACCGGCAACTCCGAAAACAACAGCACAGACAACCGCTATAATAACGGCAACAGTTGTAGTCATGAGAATCAATAGCACCTCCTTCTGTTAATAATTTTTTTAGTTCAATCAAATATCATCAGAAAAGGTACAGTTTAAATACAAACCTGAAAAAATCGGTTATAATGCTGTATAAACTCTATGAACACTATATAAACTTGATATAGTTCATAACAAATATAATACACCTATATCTTGTAGATGTCAAGGCTTGAGCCTTACAATTGAGCGAAACCGTCATTTTCAGAGTATAAAAAAGCTGCTTAAAAATGGAACTGAGCAGGTGTTGACAAGTAAAAAAATAATGATATAATATAATCAAAATTGAGTATAAAACAAAGCTTTGATGGGGATAAGACTGCGTTTCGGAATGTCTCAGAGAGCACCCGTTTTGCTGAAAGGGTGTACAGTCTGCCGCAAGCCACCGCCCCGGAGCGCTGCCAATAACAGCCGTTTCCCGCGTTAAGGGTAAAATGAGAGGCGCTTGTGCGCAATTCAGGTGGAACCGTGGATATTTATTCACCCTGTGCATTTTTTGCACAGGGTTTTTTATTTTTACGGAAACCTGCTCATAAAGCAACAAACAAATCCATTAATATATACGGAGGAATCATTATGAAAATAACGCTTAAAGACTCATCAGTTAAGCAGTATGACAGTGCCATGACGGCCGCAGATATTGCAAAAGACATTTCTATGGGACTTTACAGAAATGCTTGCGCATGCAAGATCGACGGCGAGGTAAAAGATCTTCGCACCGTCATTGACAGCGACTGCGCGCTTGAAATCCTCACTTTTGACGATGAGGACGGCAAACGTGCTTTCAACCACACCGCATCACACATAATGGCTCAGGCAGTAAAAAGGCTCTATCCCGATGTAAAACTTACGATAGGCCCTGCCATCCATGACGGATTTTATTACGATTTTGACGTTGAAACCCCGTTTTCTCCTGAAGATCTTGAAAAGATCGAGGCAGAAATGAAAAAAATCGTCAAGGAAGGCTTTGTGCTTGAAAAGTTTGAGCTTTCACCTGACGAAGCCATAAAGCTTATGGAGGAAAAGAACGAACCTTACAAGGTTGAGCTTATCAAAGAACACGCAGACAAGGGTGAAAACATAAGCTTTTACAAGCAGGGTGAATTTACTGAACTCTGCGCAGGCCCTCACCTTGCGGATGTAAAACCAGTTAAGGCTTTCAAGCTTACAAACTGCACGGGCGCTTACTGGCGCGGCGACGCAAAGAACAAGATGCTCTGCCGAGTTTACGGCACCGCCTTCCCCAAGGCTTCCATGCTTGAAGAGCACATGGCAATGCTTGAAGAGGCAAAAAAGCGCGACCACAGAAAGATAGGCAAAGAACTTGAACTCTTTACTATCATGGAAGAAGGCCCCGGATTCCCATTCTTCCTTCCAAAAGGCATGGCTCTTAAAAACACCCTTATTGACTACTGGCGCGAAATTCACAGAGAAGCGGGCTACTATGAGATACAGACACCGATGATACTCAACCGTGCTCTGTGGGAAAGAAGCGGCCACTGGGATCACTACAAACAAAACATGTATACAACGGTTATTGATGACGAGGACTACGCTATCAAGCCGATGAACTGCCCCGGCGGAATTCTTGTATACAAGACAAAAATGCACTCATACAAAGACCTGCCGCTCAGAATGGGTGAGCTCGGACTTGTTCACCGCCACGAGCTTTCTGGTGCACTCCACGGACTTATGCGTGTAAGATGCTTCACTCAGGACGATGCTCATATCTTTATGACACGTGAACAGATCAAGGAAGAGATAAAGGGCGTTGTAAAACTTATAGACAAAGTTTATAACACATTCGGATTTGAATATCACATTGAGCTTTCTACAAAGCCCGAGGATTCCATGGGCAGTGAAGAGGACTGGGAGATTGCAACAGACGCACTGCGTGACGCCGTAACGGAGCTTGGTTATGACTTTGAAGTAAACGAGGGCGACGGCGCATTCTACGGCCCCAAACTCGACTTCCATCTTACTGACTGCCTTGGCAGAACATGGCAGTGCGGCACAATTCAGCTTGACTTCCAGCTTCCTGAAAGATTTGAACTTGAATATGTAGGCGCAGACGGTGCTAAGCACAGACCAATTATGATTCACCGTGTTGTATTCGGAAGCATAGAAAGGTTTATAGGTATACTTACAGAGCACTTTGCAGGCGCTTTCCCGACATGGCTTGCACCCGTTCAGGTAAAGCTGCTTCCTATAGCAGACAGACATCTTGATTACCTCAACGCAATTAAAGACCGTCTTGAAAAACGCGGAATCCGCTGTGAGATTGATGACAGATCAGAAAAGATCGGATTCAAGATCCGTTCGGCGCAGCTTGAAAAAGTTCCTTATATGCTTGTTGCAGGCGACAAGGACATAGAAAACAGCACCGTTTCCGTACGTTCAAGAAAAGACGGAGAGCAGGGCGCTTGCAGCGTTGACGAGTTCATTCAAAAAATTGAAAAAGAAATCGAGACCAAGTCTTTATAATCAATTAATTTTTTGTAAAAAGCACACAAAAAACCGGATACCACACAAGGTATCCGGTTTTATTTTTATACTATTTTAACAAAGTTTATTTTTATTCTGACATAAGTATTTTTTCGCTGTTTTCACTGAAGAAATCATTCAGTTCTTTCTCATAAAGAGCGCTGTTTTTGAAGTAACTTCTGGCATGAACAGCTCCCTCAACGGCTACCATTTTCTTTTTGCTTGTGCACGCAGAGTAGAGCTCTTTTTCCATATAAAACGGCACAAAATCATCATCCGTGCCGTGAATAAACAGCACGGGCACTTTTGCGTTTTTCACACATTCAACAGGTGATGCGTCCTTAAAAGAATAATGCGCATAGATTCTGCAAAGGAGATCACATATATACAATATAGGAAAAGTGCCGAGATGAAAAGACACTTTCAGCTGATATTTAAATTCATCCCATGCGCTTGTGTAAGAACAGTCTGCAATAATTCCCTTTACGCTGTTTTCGGGTATCTTATCGCTCATCATAAGCACCGTTGCTGCGCCCATTGATACGCCGAGCAGGAATATACTGAGTTCGGGGAAACGCTTTTCTGCATAATCGAGCCACAACATTGTATCCCTTGATTCATGCTTGCCGTAACCCATAAACTTCCCGTCGCTTATTCCGCATCCCCGGTGTTCGGGCATAAGCACCGTAAATCCGCCGTTATAGAAATAATCAGCCTCAAAAGCAAACTCGCCGAGCCCCGAACTTCTGGCGCCATGGCAGGCTATCACAAGAATTCCGTTGCTTTTTTCGGGTACAAGGAGTTTTGCTCTCAAAGTACAGCCCTCTGAATGAAGCTCGAGTTCTTCAAGAGGCAGTGTCTCAAAATGCTTTACTGCCCTCTTGTTTTCTTCTTCGTACTGATTTGGCCCGTCATTTCCCGCAACAAGTGAATAAAAGATTTTGGGAATACGGATAGTCTTTAAAGAAATAAGCTGATTTAAAACAACTGCGCAAACTGCAAACAAAAGCAACAGCACAGCAATTGCAACAGTTATAACAATTAATACAATTTTCATTTTCTTTTACAAACAAAAACGTTCCAGCCTTTTGCTTCACGGTGTTCAACTATTTCAAAACCGTTTTCATCAAAGCAGCGTTTTACCTCTTCCGTGCGCGAATCGATTATACCGCCGGTGATATACACTCCTCCGTCTTTAAGGAAATCAACCGCCTGCGGTGTGAATTTAATAATAACATCAGCAACTATATTTGCTACAATAACACTGTATTTGCCGCTTACATTTTCTGAAAGGTCACCGCTTACGGCATTGAAAACAGGCGGCTCAAAGCCGTTTTCCTGTGCATTTGCAAGCGCCGTTTTAACGGCAAGTTTATCAATATCAACTCCGAATGCGCTCTTTGCGCCGAGAAGCAGAGCGGCTATTGAAAGTATACCGCTGCCGCACCCAACATCAAGCACCGTAGAAGCGGGATTGATGTAATCCTCCAGCATTTCAAGGCACAGCCTTGTGGTTGGGTGGCTTCCCGTACCGAATGCAAGGCCCGGTTCAAGATTGAGCACTGCCCTGCCGTGAGCATTTTCAACCTGCTCCCATGCGGGTTTTATTAACAGCCTGCTGCCTACCGGAACAGGATGCCAATATTTTTTCCAGTTATTTATCCAGTCCTCTGTTTTGCACTCATTTATCGTTATTTCATATGAGATATTTTCTGCGCCGAGCCTTTCCTCAAGAAAAGACACTGCTTCAGCAGGATTTTCCTCAGGGCTGATATAAATATGGATTATGCCTTTGGTTCTGTCTTTGCCAAGAAGCTCCTCTGAAATAAGATCAACATGCGCGATCTCAAGAGTCTCATCCACAACATCGGAATAATCCTCAATATAAATCCCGTAGGGTACTGTCATATTTGATATATTTGCCGCTGTTTCAATATCTTCCGACTTAACGGTAACTTTTATTTCCGTCCAGTCCTGCTGCCATTCCTGAGCCATATTTAGTACTCCTCATCAATCATCTAAATTAACTATATGCTCCGTTGTGGAAAGCCCGTGGTTATACAGCTTTCTGTTTTCTAGCGACCACTGCCTGTCCGTAAACTGACCGGGCTCCACTTTTGCCGTTGCGCTGTGAAATTCAAATATCTGCGCGTCAAGTGTATCAAGCGCGGAAAGTATCTGAGCCTCAACAAACATCGGTCTTACCGGCGAGCCGAACTCTGGAACGCCGTGATGGCTTAAAATCATATGCTCAATGAGCTGTGCTTTTTCCTGGGGCACGCCAAGCCTTTTTGCGGCTTCGTCCACCCACATTGCGCCCTCAACAAGATGGCCTATAAGTTCTCCGCCCTCAGAATACCCGCTGACAAGACCTGTTTTTGAGAACTTAAATTCCCAAGTTTTGGCAACATCGTGAAGAATAGCGCCCGAAAGCAGCAGTTCTTTGTTTATATTCGGGTAAACCTTGCAGATCTGCTCCGCCATACGAACGATGGACATTGTATGAAGCATAAGCCCGCCGAGCATAGCGTGGTGAAGTCTGAATGCCGCAGGACTTGTAACAAGGATATCCTTTTTGCTTTCCATAATATCCGTTACAAGCGCTTTGAGATCAGCATCTTTGAAAGCGGCAACTCTTTTCATAAGCATATCGTATATCTGCCTGCCGCCTACTTCAGACGCAGGCACAAGATCAGAAAGGTCATAATCATCTGTTTCGGCAACAGGGCGTATCTGCTGAACTCTGAACTGATCCCTGCCATTATACTGCTCTACCGTGCCGCGTACTTTTACAACGGACTCCTCTTCAAAAACATCTCCGCCGGAGAAATCCCAGTACTTTGCAGGCATCTCGCCGTCTTTATCGCCTATTACTAGATCAAGGTAAGACGAGCCGTTTTTAGTCTTTTTTACCTCGCATTTTTTTATAAGAACAAAGCCGTCACACATGCCGTTCTGAAGCTTTTTGAAATTCATTGGTATACCTCTTTTCCTGTATTGAGTTAATTATATACTAATTTTAAATTTTTATCAATTAAAATGGAACAATTGTTATGTATTCTTGACAAATCATGATTAGATTGCTAAACTATGGTAAGCATATTAATTACAATAATAGGGTTATTATAAATACTTACTTTGCTTGGGGGCAACAAATTGACTTTCGATTATTTATGTATGAACTGCTTTGAAAGGCTTACCGAAGGGAGCATCTGCCGCAAGTGCGGTTTTGACAATGATTCACCCGCCGATATGCTTTTTCTGCCCAGAAAAACTCTGCTTGCAAACAGATATGTAGTAGGCAACTGCACGGCTCAGGAGAGCGACGCCGTTACCTACATGGGCTATGATACGGAAAGAGAATCAGTAGTAACCATTAGGGAATTACTGCCTAAGGGTATTGCGAACAGGCTTGAAGGCAACCCCGATGTGCATATACGCGAAAGATACAAAAAGAGCTTTGAGGGATATAAAAAATCTTTTACAGGGCTTTGGAAAACGCTGAAAAGCCTCAACTCTCTTTCTGCTGTAATTCCAGTTGTAGATGTATTTGAGGAAAATGAGACAGTATATGCCGTTTCCGAATGGATGGCAACGGTTTCCCTCAGAGATTTTCTTATAAGAAACGAAAACAATAATATTCCCTGGGACAAAGCAAGACTTATGTTTATGCCCGTGCTCACAACACTTGAGCGCTTGCATGAAGACGGAATAATCCACGGCGGTATCAATCCCGAAAACCTTGTTTTGTGCGGAGACGGAAAAGTGCGCCTTGCAGGTTTCTGTATAAGTGAATGCAACACGGCAAACAGTGAACTTGAATTCAACGAGCACGAAGGTTATACCGCTCTTGAGCAGTACGATAACAATCACAAAATATGCCCCGCTACGGATATATACGCATTTTCGGCATGTATCTACAGAGCGCTTGTCGGCACAAACCCTCCGAGTGCTCTTTCAAGGGAAACGAATGACCGCCTGATGATACCAAACAGAATAGCGGAAACCATACCCGCTTATGTAATAAAAGCACTCGGTGCCGGTCTTCAGATATACCCCGAAAGAAGAATACAAAACGTTTACGATTACAGAGAACTGCTTAACGCCGCTCCTTCCGTTGTTGCAAAAGCGGCTGATATAAAAGCAGTTGAGGAACGTGAGACGCCTAAGGCAGACGAACCCCAGCCGATACAAAGAAAAGCACAGCCGCAGCCCAAGAAAAAAGGCCCGAGCAAAGGTCAGATAGCGGCAATTGTTGTTGCTGTGATTGCCGTTGTTGCGATAGCAGTTTATGTTTTCGGCTTTTCCGGACTTATCGGAGGAAAAGAGCCTACTACTCAGCAGACGACTCTTGCGCAGGTAACCGTGCCGGATTTCAGTTCTGTGGGATACACAGAATCGGATATAAGAAACAGCGGTTCATGGAACAAGCAGTTCAAAATAACATTTGAATACGCATATTCTCCCGATTACGAAGCCGGCATAGTATTTCAGCAGAGTGTTGCCGCAGGTGAAAAAGTTGAGCAGGGCAGTGCAATAGTGCTTACTGTAAGCCGCGGAACACAGATGGTGGAAATACCTGATGTTGGCGGTCTTGAGGAAGCAGACGCAAAACAGCAGCTTGAAGAACTCGGCTTTAAGGTTGAAGTAGTTTATGCCTATAATGACGGATCTTATACGGCAGGCACTGTAAAGAGCAAAGACGGTATTGCTCCTGAAGAAGGCTCTTCAGTTGCAAAAGGCGAAACCGTTATCATTCAGGTATACGGAGAGGTTGAAACAACCACTGCGGCACCTGAGCAAACAACCGCTTCAGCAACATCCGAAAGATAATTGAGTATGAAAAAAGTTTTTCATACCATTTTCATAAATATCTCATCTTTTTTTGAAGATTATCTGCTTGCCGCTCTTATAATAACTGTTTGCGGCGCAGTGCTGATTACGGCAGGAATGCTGATATCGGCAAAATTAAAAGGAAAAAGCGCAAAAACCGCTTTCAAAGGAAATTTAAAAGCGGTTTGCAGTTCTGCCTTAATTCTGTTTTATATTTCTTTGATTTTGAATATGACTGTTTTCAGGCGGCTTTCCCTGCCCGAGCATGACCCGTTTTCAAAGATATTCGGCGGCTGGGGAATAGAGGATATGATATATTACTATGATTTTTCCTCTATATTTAATATTATCATGTTTCTTCCGCTCTGCACAGTGCTTTTCATATTTATAAAGACAGCGCTGAACAGAAATATTACAGATAAAAAGCTGACACTGATCTCATTTTTGTGCGGATTTGTGTTTAGCTGTGTGATAGAAGCTCTGCAGATAATACTGAAAGCGGGAACTTTTCAGATTGCAGATATATTTTACAACACTTTGGGCGGAGCACTCAGCGCGGGAATATTTATCCTGCTGAGAAAAATCTATTATAGCGCTTCATTTAAAAAAGCGGCAGATAAAATCAAATCAAAGCTTAAAAGCCTAAATTCGGGGCGCGTCTGAAAGACGCGTCCTTTTATTTATATCAAAAAACCTTGATAATATAACAAATCAGAAATCAAAATGCCGCTTTGATTGATTAACCGCTTTTGGGGATTTAAACTTGAATTACGGGTAACAACCCGAATATAAATTCAAGGTGGTAAAATGAAGCACAAAGATATTATCAGCAAAATGAGCACACAGCAAAAGGCAGAATTTGTTTCTGGCTGTGATTATTGGCATCTTGAGGAGGCACCGGAACTCGGTCTTCCCAAAATAATGATCACAGACGGCCCCAACGGACTCAGAAAGCAGGATACGGAGCATAAAAGGCAGGCAAAAATAGGTCTTGGGAACACCGTTTCCACCACGTGTTTTCCGCCGGCGGCAACATCCGCTTGCTGCTGGGACGAAAAGCTGTGGCTTGAAGAAGGACGTGCTATGGCACGTGAATGCCTTGCCGAAAAGGTTTCCGTAATTCTCGGCCCGGGCACAAACATCAAGCGTTCTCCCGTTTGCGGCAGAAACTTTGAATATTTCTCAGAAGATCCGCTTCTTGCGGGGAAAAGCGCGGCAGGGATAATAAAAGGTATTCAAAGTGAAAACGTGGGAGCGTCACTGAAGCATTTTGCCTGCAACTCACAGGAAGCGTTCAGAATGGTTATTGACGAAATAATAGATGAACGAACACTCAGAGAAATATATTTTCCCGCTTTTGAAATTGCTGTGAAAGAAGCACAGCCATGGACTGTTATGAACTCATACAACAGAATCAACGGCATATACGCATCTGAGAACAGCTGGCTTCAGCAAAAAGTGCTGAGAGATGAATGGGGATTTGACGGCCTTATAGTAACCGACTGGGGTGCGTCTGTTGACAGAATTCCCGGTATTGAAAGCGGCACTGATCTGGAAATGCCGTCTTCAGGTAAGCTTAACACTAAAAAAATAACACAGGCACTAAAAAGCGGAAAGCTTGACGAGGAAAAGCTTGACACTTGTGTTGACAGAGTGGTTGACCTTATTTTAAAATCCAAGCCTGCGCTCAGTCACAATCACAGTTACAGCAAAAAAGAGCACCACGATATTGCAAGGAAAATTGCAGAAAACTCAATGGTGCTTTTAAAAAATGAAGATAATATTCTTCCGCTAAAACGCGGGCAAAAAATAGCTGTTATAGGCGAACTTGCCGAATTTCCGCGTTTTCAGGGTGCGGGAACATCATTCATAAATCCCACAAGGCTTGACAGTGCGCTTGAAAGTCTTAAATCTCTTTATACAAATATATCATATTCGCGCGGATATTACCGCACATGTGACAAAACAGACGAAAAGCTGATAAACGAAGCCGTAACAGCGGCAAAATCAGCAGACGTAGCAGTAGTATTCGCAGGACTTACAGAGGAATTTGAGGGCGAAGGATATGACAGAGTTGATATCAATATGCCTT
>UQBX01000002.1 GCA_900539425.1 uncultured Oscillospiraceae bacterium
TTTTCAAGGTCCTTTGTGCGCCCGTTTCCTGAGCGCTTGATAATATTACCACAACACAATGCAAAAAGTCAACACTTTTTTTAAGTTTTTTTAAGACTTTTTTCGGGTTTTCAACACCCCGCCGTGTGTTTCATAATAGCGTATCTATACTTATTTATTTAATTATATACATTATATAAGTAACAGCGTCACATGGCAGCACAACATATGGGGCAGTGGAGCAAGCGTGGGAAGGCACATAACGCTTTACACTCGAATATACAGTTTCCAGATCATCATAATAAATTTTATAATCCATAACGGTTATACCCTCTGAATCTCTGCTGAAAATAACTGTATTTTCATCAAAAGCGAAACTTTTTGTATTGTAATATGCAGTAAAAACGCCCGCCGTGAGAATAACCGCGGCGAGCAGGAGAGTAAAAAACACGGGATGTTTTTTCATGATTTGCACTTCCTTTAATTTTAACCCCGGATATATTTTTAATTTTAACCCCGGATATATTATATATAAGGTTATATAATTAATACCTTTTATGAATATTCCTCATAGATAAGATCGGCAAGAGTATTTGCAAACAGTCTGCCGGAATAACACGCCTCTTCAAGAGTGTTGGCGTCCGTACCTATCTCAAGAAGAAACGAATTTTTAGTAAGATCCATATTATACTTTCGTTCAGAAAACAAAATAGGTCGCATGAGATCGGGATATAAAGAATTAAGTTTATCAGTTACGGCGCACGCAAACCTAAGATTATATTCCCAGTTGGGGAAATTTTTTACACTTCCGTATTCGCAGCCTGAAATTATCATCATCTTTGCCGCTTTTTTATCGTTTACCACGGCAGTTGGCTTTACTTTTGTTCCGTCCTTATATGTAATACTGTCTCTGTGAACGTCTATGGTGATTTCTATGGACGGATATTTTTCTAGATACTCTACTACTGACTTACGTGAAGAATCATAAGCTGCGTTATAGGAAGTATCATGTATCTCGCGGTCGTGTATTACTCCTATGCCTCTCTCTTCAAGTATCTTACAGATTTCGTCCCCGACCCGCACCATATTTCTGGTGATATCTTTTGTTTTCGAGTCGGTGGACTCTGTATAATAACCTGCGTCGAGAAGAGTATAACACTCAGTGGAATGGCTATGGTAAATAAGCACGGTAGGCTGTGAGGGATCGGAAATTTTGAGATCAGCTTTCTGATTCAAAAGTTCTTCTATATTCAAAGAGTAAAAATCGCTTGGAATCTTATTCTGAACCTGAACATTTTCAAAAGTTACTATTGTTCCGCCACCCGTGTAACTTTCCTCACTTGTGTTGCCTTTTTTCGTCTGAGAACCTATTACCTTTTCCTCTTCCTCCATAAGTTTCAAAATATCATCCGGGGTAGCTTTCAATTCATCGACGCTCAAGCTGTCCTTAGAGCTGACGCTATGCATAACCTCGGAAGCATCTTCCGACGAGGTACTATTATTGTCTGCCGTATTTTCCGAATTATCAGAAAAATATGAAAAAACCTGCTGTGCCGAATCTTTCAGATTTGTATAAGGCATTGAAGCGGAAACTATATTTCCCGCAGCAGCGGCGGCAGTGCCCTTGTAAAGCGGAGCCGTATTGAGAATTATGCCAACGCCGAAAAACACGATGAGCACATTTGAAACAAAAACGATTATCTCTTTTTTCATATTACCGCCCCGCCGATATTTATATACATTATATATATGAAAAAAGGCGGCGAAAAATAACCTCAGCCTACAAGAGCGTACAAATCCCTTTCACTTATCCCGCTTTGCAGGCATACATTAATACTCATTCCTATGAGTTTTGCGCCCTGCTCGGTAAGCCTGTCTATCTCTCTTGGGGTAACGAACATGGAATCATCCGCGCTTCCCGAAATATCCGAAGCGCAGATAACAGTGGGAATGCCGATTGAAACTACCGGCACGCCGAGAGTTTTTTCGGAAATCTCAAACCTGTGATTTCCTACGCCTGAACCGGGCACTATTCCGGATGAAGACAGCTGAACAGTGGTGCCGAGGCGTTTTGCACTTGTTGCAGCGAGCGCATCCACAGCAATAACACACGACGGCTTTACAACGGACGCAACGCCTTTGATTATTTCAGCGCTTTCTATTCCTGTTTCACCAAGGACGCCCGTGCACACGCAGGATACTGTTTTTAAATTTTCAAAACCCATTTCTTTTCTTAGACTGTTCGAAATATGGCGGGTAGCGAATATATATGATCCTGTTTTCGGGCCGAGCGCGTCTGCCGTTATATCCATATTACCAAGACCGACAACCAGAATATTGTCGCAATCGGGAGGAAGCAAATTTTTTAATATTGCGGCTATCTTATGGAGTCTGCCGTCAAAAATATCCGCATCATTTACAAAAGACGGCACTTCAACAGTTATATACCTGCCCATCGGTTTTCCGAGGCGGCGTTCTCCGTCCCTGCTGATAACGCTGACGCAGGTGATGCCGTTTCCTTCTTTTACAATGACGCCGTTTAACTTTGTTTTGCCGCTCTCTTCAAAACTTTCTACGGCAAGGTCTGTTCTGTTCTGCACAAAATCCCCCACATTCTGCCGGCTCTTATGCTTATTTTTAATAAAAGTATGCCCAAAAAGAAAAAAATACTTGCATTTTTCTTAAAGTTATGCTACTATACATTAGCATTTAATTAGTTTTGATATATTTTGTAAATCCGCATAAAGGAGTGAAAAGGAATGCCGCAGATTAAATCAGCAAAAAAGAGAGTTAAGGTAGCAGCTAAGAAAGCAGCTAACAACAAGGCTGCAAACACAGCCCTTAAAACCGCTATCAAAAAGGCATACGCCGCTATTGACGACAATGCTCAGGACAAGGAAGCTGTTGTTAAAGCCGCTGTTAAAAAGATTGATAAGGCAGCCGCTAAGAATCTGCTTCACAAAAACACTGCTGCAAGAAAAAAGAGCAATCTTGTAACAAAACTCAACAAAGCTTAAATTTTGTTTATTTACTCCCGCAAACAAGCGGGAGTTATTTTTTTGTTAATTTTTTTGCGCTTGACTTTACAGAGCAATGCTTATATAATTATATGTAGTTAATATTTAGGGGGTTTTTCCAATGAACATAAGCAAGATATTAAAAGTTATCGGCGCTATTGTAGCAATCGCCGGCGCTGTTGCAGCCGTTTACTTCCTTATTCAGAAACTCACAGACAAAAAAGAGCCTGAATATTTCAATGACGACGATTTCTTTGAGTGCAGCAACGACCTTGAGATAATCGAGGTTGAAGAGGAGAAAAAGGAAGAAGAGGAGCCCGTTAAAGAGGCTGCTGCTCCGAAAAAGAAAAAGGCTGCAAAAAAAGCGGACAAATAATAACTGAATAAATCATGAAAAGGAGCAACATAATATTGTTGCTCTTTTTAAATTTGCAAATACCGGAGACGATCTTATGAAAGGACAGTATAGCAGCGGCCTTGTGCTTGAAGGCGGAGGAAGCCGCGGCATATTTACAAGCGGCGTGCTGGACGCTTTTATTGAAAACTCAATAGAATTTCCATATGTTATAGGAGTTTCTGCCGGCTCATGCAACGCAGCTTCATTTATCGGAAAGAATTACAGGCGCCAGCACGATATAACGATAAACTACTGCAATGACAAAAGATACATGAGTATTCAAAGCGCATTTAAAAACGGCCAGTATATTAACTTAGACTGGGATTTCGGCGAACTGACTTATGAGATACTGCCGCTTGACAATGAAACTTACGAAAACAGCGGAACTCAGCTTTGCGCTGTGGCAACAAACGCGCTTACAGGCAAACCTGAATATTTTTATCCGAAAGATCTGCGTGAAGTAGGCTGCCCGTATCTTAAAGCGAGCTGTGCCCTGCCCATTGCAACAAAAGGCGTTGAAATAGGCGGGCAGATATATTTTGACGGCGGACTTACAGATTCCATTCCGCTTAAAAGGGCATTTGAGGACGGATGCCAAAAAGCCGTTGTAATACTGACTCAGGTGAGAGGTTTTGTGAAACAGCCCATAAAACAGCAAAGGGCAGTCAGGCGGATATTAAAGAAATATCCCGCTATTGCGGATGCCGTGCTTAGCAGGCACGAAATGTATAACAACCAGCTTGAATATGTATTTGACATGGAAAAAGAGGGCAACTGTTTTGTAATCGCCCCTGCAGAAGACCTGCACTGCAGCGCCGTTGAGAAACACACGGACAAGCTGGAGCATATTTATCAGCTTGGTTACGCTCAGGGCAAACTTAATGCGCAGAAAATAAAAGAATTTTTAAAAGGATAAGCTATGGGAAAGAAAGAGGACAAAACTAATGTTATGAGAGTGCTTGACAGCCTTAAACTGCCGTATGAGCACTTTGAATATGAAAAAAACAGCAAGCTTACAGGCGCCGATGTTGCCCGCTCTTTGGGTGAAGACCCGAACGCCGTATTTAAAACGCTTGTGACTGTTGCAAAATCAAAAAAGCACTATATTTTCATGATACCCGTTGAAAAAGAGCTTGATCTCAAGAAAGGCGCAAAAGCTGTGGGCGAAAAAAACATAGAGATGATAGCGCAGAAAGAACTGCTGCCGCTTACGGGATATGTTCACGGCGGCTGTTCACCGATAGGTATGAAAAAGCAGTTTGCCACAGCGGCTGATGAAAGCGCACTGCTGTATGATGAGATAATGTTTTCGGCAGGCAGAGTAGGAAGCCAGGTAAAAATGAAAGTAGATGACCTGCAAAAAGCCGTGCCTATAAAATTTGCAGACCTTACGAAAGAATAATCGGCTGGCAATTTAATAAGCGAAAAAAAAAAACCGCCCCGCAGAATACCTGCGGGCCTTTTTTTTGACGTTATTTAATTTAAGTTTTAAACACTTTACTATTCAATCGTCCCATCTGAGGTTATGAAGTTCGCCTTTCAGAGAAAGTTCGGGATAATCCCACTGCCTTAAAACCTCGTAAACACCGACAGCAACGCTGTTTGAAAGGTTAAGACTTCTGATGATGCCCCTCATAGGCAGACGAACGCATTTTTCCTCGTTCGCCTTTAACAGCTCCTCGGGCAAGCCTTTTGTTTCCTTGCCGAAAACAAGGAAGCAGCCGTTTTCGTATTTCATATCGCTGTGAACATTACGAGCCTTTGTGCTGAAAAAGTAAAACGGCGCGCCTTTGTTCTTTTCAAAAAATTCAGCTGTGTTTTCATAATAAGTAATATCAAGCTTATCCCAGTAATCAAGCCCTGCTCTGCGGACGCGCTTTTCTGTTATCTCAAACCCCATGGGGCCAACGAGATGAAGCCTTGCTCCCGTTGCGGCGCATGTTCTTGCTATGTTGCCGGTATTCTGAGGTATCTCCGGCTCGATAAGCGCCACATTAAGCGAGTGTTCCATTTATATAAACTTCCTTTATCTTGAAATCTTCATCAGCAAATATAATATCAGCCGCCTTGCCTGTTGCAATAGAGCCTATCTCATCATCGGCGCCTATTGCCTTGGCAGGGTTTATAGTACAGCTTTTGAGCGCTGTTTTAAAATCAACGCCGAAAGAAATCAGGTTTTTAAACTCATCAAAAACATTGCTGATTGAAGCGGCTATCGTTCCGTCTTCGAGGACGGCATACTTTCCGCCCTCATGCACATAAACTTTCTGCCCGCCCAGTTCAAATTCGCCCGTGCCGAGACCTGCCGCACGCATTGAATCTGAAATAACGCAGGCTCTGTTTTCGCCGAGAATTTTAAATGTGTTTCTCAGAACGGCGGGGCAGACATGACCTCCGTCGCAGATAATTTCACAAAATACTTTTTCATTGTCAAGCGCTGTGCCTGCAATGCCCGCTTCGCGGTGAGTCATGGGAGTCATTGCATTATAAAGATGAGTTGCGTGACGCGCGCCCAAATCAAAAGCGTGCTGTGCCTGCTCTGCGTCTGCCGCGGAATGGCCTATTGAAACGGAGCATTTTGTGCTTACATCTTTTATAAACTCATCACTGTCAAACGCTTCGGGCGCTATGGTAATAAGTTTCACGATGTTTCCTGAAGCGGAATTTATCTCATCAAATTCCTCTACACTGCCTGCACGGACATACTCAGGATTCTGCGCGCCCTTTTTGCTCATTGCAATAAACGGGCCTTCAAGATTTATCCCTGCAATTTTGGCGCCTGTTTCTCTGCCTTTGTATTCACGCACGGTTTCGGCTATATTTATCAGCGTATCATGACCGAGAGTCATACTTGTGGCGCAGAAAGAAGTTACACCGTGCTTTGCGAGAAAAGCGCTTACCTTATCAAGGCTTTCCCTGCTTGCATCTGAGCAGTCCCCGCCGCCGGCGCCGTGAATGTGTATATCCACAAATCCGGGCAGCGCTATCATACCGCTCATATCACGGCCTTCGCCTTCAATTACGCCTATGGCTTTTATTCTGCCGTTCTCTATTTCAATATCGGCAACTTCTTTTTCAAACAATTCATTGTAAAAGCAAACATTTTTAAAGATCATTTGAATTCTCCTTCAGGATTCTGAAAGTTATCTCTTTCAGCTGATCATAAGTTTCAAGCGTGCTCATTTCAGCGCGGAACTTTGCCCCGCCCCTCATTCCTTTTGTGTAATACGCGGCGTGGCGGCGGGCTTCCCTCATTGCGGTGTACTCGCCTTTATATTCCACCATTTTAGCAATGTGCTTTAGCATTACAGTCATCTTTTCCTCAACCGACGGCGGAGGAATAACTATGCAGCTGTCTATATACGCATTTATCTGCCTGAAAAGCCACGGATTTCCGAATGCGGCCCTGCCAATCATTATGGCATCGCAGCCTGTTTCCTCCAGCATTCTGACCGCAGACTGTATATCGGTTATATCACCGTTTCCTATTACGGGTATCTTCACCGCTTTTTTAACTTTGGCTATTATATCGTAATCAACGGTGCCGCTGTACATCTGCTGCCTTGTTCTGCCGTGTACGGTAATGGCGTCTGCGCCGTTTGCCTCAAGTATTTGGGCAAGTTCAACGGCATTCACACTGTTATCGTCCCAGCCCTTGCGTATCTTAACTGTTACGGGTATATCAACGGCATCTCTTACTGCTCTGACCACCCTACCCGCAAGCTTTGGATCTTTCATAAGGCTTGCCCCTCCTCCGTTCATAGCAACTTTAGGAGCGGGGCATCCCATATTTATATCAATTATATCAGGTGAAAACTGCAGGCATTTCACCGCCGCCTGAGCCATAATCTGCGGATCATCGCCGAATATCTGCGTGCCGAAAGTTTCCTCGTCCTTACCGGGGGTCAGAAGCTGAGCGCTTTTTTTATCACCCATAACAAGACCTTTGGAACTTACCATCTCAGTTACCGTATATGCCGCGCCGTATGCGTGGCAGAGTTCACGGAAAGCCATATCGGTAACTCCCGCCATAGGTGCAAGAAATGCTATATCCTTAAATTCTGTATCTCTTATTTTCATAATTCAATCTCCGCAAATACTATATCACAACAGCCGCCGTTGGGCAAGCGGTTAAAGCTAAAAAGGCAAAAGGAAACCGCCGAGGCGATAAAGCTTCGGCGGTTTTGTTTATTATTTATACCGGCTGCGGCTTTAGCTTTGATTAAGGCTCTGCCGTTTTTGCCGTAAATACTTTTATTATTCTTCTGAACCGCTTTCGTCATCCAGCTTAGCCTGACGGGCAGCTTCCTGCTCTGCAAGTCTGTCTGCACGGATATCGGCAAGTTCTGCTATCATCTGGTTGCGGAGATTGCCGTGGATCGGATAAAGAATAAATGAAAGACCGTAAAGTCCTCTTGCAAGTGCGGGCAGTATACAGAATACAGCCCAGATACCATTCAGAACGCCCGGGTCTGTCTGAGGAACAGCGTTTCCGAGAGAGTCTGTAAGAGGCACATAATTGATCCATGTAAGAACCATACCTGAGAGCCAGCCGGTAACAGAAGTTGCAAGCTTTGTGAAATAACCCTGAACAGTTGTTACAAGCGCTTCATTTCTAAGGCCGTGCTTCCATTCCATGTAATCAAATGTTTCCGCGTTAAGAACGGGGCCAACAACAAGGATAAGCTTATTCGGAAGTCCGCAGATGGTAAGTGCAAAGATTACCCAAATAAGGTTTAATATGTAATTATCACTGAAAGTTTGACCGAACGGATGATAACCGATAATGAAAGTAACCGTATAAGCTACGCCGCCGAACACACCGGCAATAATAGCTGTTGTGCGCGCGCCGAACTTTTTAATCATTTTCGCGGCAAGCGGTACCATAAGATAGTTGGGGATACCGGTGAAAAGACCGCACACAGTCTGGTTAGCAAGGTTACCTGTGTTATTGAGCCAGAAATACTGCTCTGAAGATCCGCCTACAGCCTTGAAGTTGTTGAAGAAATCCGCAAATATGATTGCGAAAAGCGGGCGGTTTGTGAATATCTGCTTGATTGATTCAAGCACAGAAGTTTCGTTCATTTCATCACGTGACTGAAGCGGCACACGCTCTCGCATATTGAAGAAACTCCATATAGCGCAGAGGGCACAGAAAATAAGCATGAAATACGCAAATCCTGTATATACGCCCTTCATTGTGATGTTTGAATTGATTTTCGGAAGGAACTCAACAAGTACCGGCACAAGTGACGGGAGCCATGTTCCGAAAAGCTCAAAGAATTTACTTGTGGTTATAAGACTGTTTCTTTCGTCCGGGTTCGGCGTGATATTATAAGTCATCAGATACCATGCGCCGAAATAGCTCATTCCGAGACCGTAAACAATTGTTGCTATAGCACACCACCATATTTTTCCTGATGAAGAAATATCCGGTGTGGTAAACATCATGCCGCCGCCTATAAGCCACAGCGGTAGCGGCAGGATAAAGAACGGGCGAATTCTGCCCCAACGTGTTCTTGTTCTGTCTATAATAAGTCCGGAAAGTGTATCGTCTACCGCGTCATAAACAGATGCGAAAAGGTTGATGTAAGCATAAGCAGTTGTATTCAGTTTAAGGAACTGAATCATAAAGAATTCTTTATACGCGCTTACAAACTGATCAATATTTTTCTTTCCGAAATTTACAAGCACATACGCCGCAATTTCTTTGGGTGTTAAATAACGCTTTTTAGTATACGCAAGCTTATCAAGTTCAGCTTCCTCTTTTGCCAAAAGGTTTTGATCTTCCAAATTACCACCGCTTTCATAAAATTTTAGCCCTTAAATTCGAACATCATAGAATTATAACATTTTAAATATATCAAAATTTGATAAATTAATCAATATGTAATTCAAATATTATACTAAAATTAATAATTTTTAAATATTATCACAAATTTATTACTTCAGATTTGTGCATGATTGAGTTTTAGCTTTTTCGCTCTTTTTATGTATTATTTTTACTGCCGCAAGGCATATAACGAGCACTACGGGGAAAACAACAGCCACAAGAAGTCCTTTTGAGATATTTGAGCTGTCTCCCGAGAGCATACCTACCGCAGTAGGCCCTCCCGTGCAGCCAAGATCACCGAGAAGTGCGTAAGCCGCGAATACCGCCGAAGAAATATTAGGCATATATTTGCCTGAAAGAGAAAACGTTGCAGGCCACATGGGAGAAACGGCAAGGCCGCAAAGACAGCAGCCCATAAGAGCAACAATCGGGTTTGAAGCAAGCGATGCCAGCAGGTATGAAGCTACGCAAAGCGCACTGCACGCAAACATAACTTTTACTATATCCACCCTGTCGCTTATCTTGCCGTAAACAATTCTGCCGATAAACATAAGAAAAGCAAAAGCACAGGGGCCCAAAAGATCGCCCATTGTCTTTGAAACACCGAGTCCTGCCTCCGCAAAAGCGGACGCCCACTGACTCATTGAAAGTTCGCTTGCCCCGGCACAGACCATAACCGCACCGAAAAGCCAGAAAAGCGGATTTTTCACCATATCACGCGCTCTGCCGCGTTCCCTGACTTCATCAGGAGTGCGTATCGGCACGATGCTGAAAGCAACTGCGGCGGCAAGAGGAACAGCAGAAAAGCACAGCGCAAGATAGCGCCAGTTTTCCACGCCGAAAGCAGAAAAATACAACGTTGAAAGCAACACAACAAGCACGCATCCTGCACAGTAAGAGGAATGGACAAACGCCATTGAACCCGCCTTTTTATTCGTTGGGCACGAATCGACAATGGGTGTGATAAGCACCTCTATAAATCCGGAGCCTATTGCGTAAAGAACAGTGCATAAAAGCAGCCCCCAGAACGCGCCGGGCACAACATCAGCCATAAACGAAAGGCCTGCCACACCGCAAAAAGAAAATGCGGCGGCTATTATGCAGAGAGCTCTGTACCCTGTTTTTTTAACGATAAACGGGGCTGCGGCGTCAACAAATATCTGTGTAAAAAAGGTTATTGTGATAAGCACGGTCAGCTTTTCTATTGACAGACCGAACTCCGTGCCGAATTGCACAAAAAGAAGCGGCAGAAACATTGCCGCAACGGATTGAGTAACATAAGCAAGGCAGCACGCTGCAAGCGTATGGGTATAATTCGGTTTTTTCATAACTTTTCTCCGACAAAACTTCATTATGTAAAATAAGCTGATTGCTATTATAAAACATAATATTTCTTTTTTCAACTTGATTGATAAAAATAATAGTGATAGAATTAAAACAAACAATATTTGTAATTACGGAGTGATAATATGCTTTGGGAATTCAATCTGCCAGTAAAGATAGTTTTCGGCAGCGGAAAAAGAAAAGAGCTTAATAAATATATAGATGAGATAGGCGCACAGCGGGGTGTGCTTGTCTGCTCAAAAAGCTTTGAGAAGAACGGCACTGCCCGTCAATTCGTTGAACATTCGGGCGGAAAGATAAAAGCCGTTTTCAGCAATATAAGGCCAAATCCCACAACAGATAATGTAAACGAATGCGTTGCGCTGCTCAGAGAAGTAAAGGCTGATTTTGCAGTTGCCCTCGGCGGCGGCTCACCTATGGACTGCTGCAAGGCGGCGTGCGCCATTGCAAAGGGAAATGATGTTATTGAATCATACCACACGGGCGGCAAGGCAATAAATGCAGATGAGGCAATCCCCATGATAGCATTCACCACAACGAGCGGAACGGCAAGCGAGGTAACCAACATTTCAGTGCTTACCGACTTGGCGCAGAATTTAAAAGCTCCGATGAATGACGAAGCAATGTACCCGAAAATCGCAATTATCGACCCTGAACTCACGTTATCAGTTCCGCCACAGATCACGGCGTCAACAGGGCTTGACGTTCTCAGCCACGCTGTTGAGAGTTACTGGAGCACACTCAATCAGCCGATATGCTCTGCCTGCTCGGTTTACAGCGCAAAGCTTGTTTTCAAATATCTTGAGCGTGCGTATAACAACCCGAATGACCTTGAAGCACGTGAAAAAATGGCGGCGGCAAGCATTACGGCGGGAGTTGCTTTCTCTCACCCTCGCACAACGGGCAGCCATGCGTGCTCTTTCCCGCTGACGAACCTTTACGGTGTTCCGCACGGCGAAGCATGCGCCTTTACACTTGATTACTTTATAAAATTCAATGCGGATCATGCCGACGAGGACGGCAGAATATCAGCATTCGCAAAACAGTGCGGATTTGACAGCGCATACGAAATGGCTGATGAAATCGCCGCAATGAAAAAGAGAATGGGCATGAGAACACGCCTGAGCGAAATCGGCTGTGAAACACAGGAACAGATAGAAGAACTGACAAAAGCAAGCATGAGCATGCTGATGACGAGAAACCCCATTCCGCTCACAGAGAAAAATATTCTTGAAATGTATAATGCTTTAAGATAATATATAACTGTAATAAATTACAAGGAGAAAAATATGGTTTACGGAGTTATACTTGCAGGCGGAGTCGGCTCGCGCATGGGCGGGGACAAGCCTAAGCAGTACCTTAATTTAAAGGGCAGACCTATTATAATTTACACAATTGAGAAATTTTTTGCCTGCCCCGGAATAGATAAGATAATCGTTCTCTGCCCTGCTCAGTGGGAGGAACACACTAAAGACCTTATCAGAAAATACATTTCCCCCGCTCAGGACAAAATAACGGTTGCCTGCGGCGGAACCACAAGAAATGAAACCATCATGAACGCCGTTGATATCATTGATAAAAACGGCGATCTGAACGACGACACCATCATCGTAACACACGATTCTGTACGTCCTTTCATAACGCACAGAATCATAATGGAAAACATTGAAGCGTGCAGAAAATTTGATGCGTGCGACACCGTTGTTAAAGCTACGGACACAATCGTAGAAGCAGAAAACGGCGAATTTATAAGCGCGATACCAAACAGAAATTATATGTATCAGGGGCAGACCCCGCAGTCTTTCAAAGCAGTTAAACTTAAAGCGCTTTACAATTCCCTTACGGAAGAGGAAAAGGAAATTCTGACAGACGCCGCAAAAATATTTGTACTCAAGGGCGAAAAAGTGGCGCTTGTGGAGGGCGAAAATTTCAACATCAAGATAACATATCCGTATGATATGAGAGTGGCAAAGTCCCTTCTGGAGGACGAGGAAGAATGATCAACACCGTTTATCGCCTTGCGCAGCCCAGAAGATTTGAAGTTGCATTTGAAAACATAGAGCTTTTCGGCAGCAACGCAGTTGTGAGGCCGACTCATCTTTCAATATGCAACGCAGATATGAGATATTATCTGGGCACAAGAGATGCAAAAGTGCTTGCGCAGAAATTGCCTATGGCTCTTATTCATGAGGGTATAGGTCAGGTAGTATATGACCCTACGGGCACATTCAAGTGCGGCGACAGGGTAGTTATGATACCGAATATCCCCTGCGAAGAGGACAGCGTAATAGCTGAAAATTACCTGCGCTCATCAAAATTCTGCGGTTCGTCAGCAGACGGATTTTTGCAGGAATACGTTGAACTGTCGCCCAAAAGGCTTGTTGCCCTGCCTGAAGACATTAATCTGAATGTTGCGGCGTTTACGGAAATTGTTTCCGTTTCAATGCACGCTGTTTCAAGGTTTGACAAGATTGCCCATTCAAGGCGCGATACAATCGGCGTGTGGGGAGACGGCAATCTTGGCTATATCACCACACTGCTGCTCAAAAAGAATTTCCCCGAAAGCAAAGTTTATATTTTCGGCACGAATTACGAAAAACTTGCCGATTTCACTTTTGCCGACGGCGCATATCTTGTAACAGACGTGCCGGAAGGCATGCAGATAGACCACGCATTTGAATGTGTTGGCGGAAACGGCAGTCCCGTTGCGATAGAGCAGATAATAGGCCTTATAAGACCTGAAGGCACTATCTCACTTATGGGTGTTTCGGAATATCCCGTTGCCGTAAACACAAGAATGGTGCTTGAAAAGGGACTTCGCCTTTTCGGCTCATCAAGAAGCGGCGTAAAAGATTTTGAAAAGACTGTTTCGCTTTACAGAAAAAATCCCGAGATAATAGACTACCTCGGAAACCTGATAAGCTCTGTAAATGAAATAAAAACACTTGCCGATATAAAAGCGGCGTTTGAAAAGGACGCTAGAAAGGCATTCGGCAAAACCATTATGAAATGGGAAATTTAAGCATACAAAAAGACCGGTCATAAGACCGGTCTTTGTTTTTGCATTAATAAATTAGTCTGCGCTGTAAGGAAGGATTGCAATCTGGCGGGCACGCTTGATTGCTATTGTAAGCTCCCTCTGATGCTTTGCGCATGTTCCCGTTACACGGCGGGGAAGAATCTTAGCTCTTTCAGAAGTGAACTTCTTGAGCTTAGATGCGTCTTTATAATCAATATGATCGCACTTTTCTACGCAAAACTGGCAAACTTTTCTGCGGCCTTTTCTTGCGCCGCCCTTGTTATATGCCATTATCAGTTTTCCTCCTTAAAATGGTAAATCGTCATCATCGTCAACAATTTCCTCAAAATCGCTGTTATCCGCTGAAGCATAGCTCGGAGCCGGCTGGCTGTAAACAGGGTTTGTTGAACCGCTCTCAGCCTTTGAGCCGCAGAAAGAAACATTGTTTGCAACAACCTGGAATGACTTCCTTTTATTGCCGTCTCTGTCTGTATAACTGTCGGTCTGGATAGAACCCTCAACCGCAATCATTGAGCCTTTGCGGAAATAGCGGGAAACAAATTCTGCCGTCTGGCGCCATGCGGTAACATCAATGAAATCAGTTTTTCTTTCCTCGCCTGATTTCTGATAATTTCTGTCGCACGCTACCTGAAAGCGAACAACCGAAACACCGCTTGGTGTTGTGCGGAGTTCAGGGTCAAAAGTTAATCTGCCCATAATTACTACGGAATTAATCATTCTTCCACCTCTGAATCTGCTTCATCGCTCTTTGCAACGATAAGTGAGCGAAGCACGCCGTCTGTAATGTTAATTACACGGTCAAGCTCTGCAGGGAAGCTCTCCTCGCATTCGAACTGAGCAACAATGTAATAACCCTCTGTTTCGTAGTTGATAGGATAAGCAAGCTTACGTTTGCCCCACTCCTCAACTTCGCCGAGAGTGCCATTAGCCTTGATAAGCTCTAAGAACTTTGCTTTGAGAGTTTCTACTGCTTCCTCGCCCTTTGAAAGTGAGAAAACCAATACAAGCTCATACTTTTTTAATGCCATTCTTTAGCACCTCCTTCTGGACTTTTGGCCCGGACCTTACCGACCGGGCAAGGATAGCCGCCTTTTATAAGGTAGCGCAGGTATTATATCAAAGAAACTGCTCCGTGTCAAGCAAAAATAAATCTGCGGCAGAGCAGTAAAACGAATTCTGAAATAAAAGCACGCAAAAAAGCGAAAAATGATTGTTATTTCTTCACATCTTTGACAATTTATCGCAAATTTACATGGAATTACCGAAAATATATTCTAAAAAATATTGTTTGCAAAAAAAGTTTCAATATTTCTGTCATTTGTTTGCTATTTGTCATTAATTGTGCTATACTGTTACATGCATAATAAATACAAATTTTTTATTGCCATCATTGCTAATTTCCGGGGATAGATTATGAGCTTTAAAGAATTAATGCAAAAAATATTTCCGCTTCCCGCTAAATCATCAAAAAAGCATTTTAAGAAATTAGAAGTTTCTTTAAACGATATCACGGAAGCAGATAAAAAAGCTTACCGAGCTTTAGATGAATTCAAAAACAAGTATTCAAACGATATTGATGAGATAACAGATGATATTGAAACAATATCTAAAAATATATTAAAAACAGAATCGGATATACAGCGCTTTTCAAACAGCCTTAAAGAAATTTACGAAGAGACGTCAAAAGGCGCTTCTGTTTCTGCGGAAAATTCGCAGGAGCTTAAAGAAATATCCAAGAGCATCGCCGACCGTTTCGGCAAATTGTACTATCATATTAATCAAATTGAGAGCAATATGATTTGTGACACTTATTATGTTCACAAATTTGAGAAAAACATCATAATGAAAGCTTTCGGCGACGTAAAAAAGGACGAGGATTTTGAAAAGAAGTTTTTAAAGCTTATTAAAAACCTTGACAAAGAAAGCGTAGACACTCTGATAACGATTTTTAACAGAATTGAAAAAATCTACTGGGCGCCGGAAAATGTTCACCTGGATTTATATACACAGGAAGAAAAGAAAAAGTTACGTGAATTAAAAGAAAACTTCACAGACAAAATAATGAAGATATCAAGGGGTCTGTATTATTATGACGGCTTTTACCTGCCTGCAAATCAATTTGAAGACAGTGTGTTCTATTATAAGCACGGAATTGACAGCCTTAAAACGCTTGATAAGATACGCGGTAAAGACATAATAGACGCCGGCGGATATATAGGCGATTCCATTTTGATACTTTCTCCTTTAACAGATAAAAAAGTTTATTCTTTTGAAGCTGTAAGTCAAAGCTATGAGCTGATGCAGAAAACAATAGAGCTGAATAACATCAAGAATGCAGTGCCCGTAAAAAAAGCTTTGGGAGAAAAAGACGAAACAATGGAAATCATCATTGCAGGTTCTTCAAGCACTGTGGAAAACCGCTATGGCATGGATGACAAAAAAAGAGAAAAAGTTGAGTGCATAACATTAGACGAATTTGTGGATGAACACAAATTAGACGTGGGAATGATAAAAGTTGATATAGAAGGCGCCGAGCAAAGTTTCCTTAAAGGCGCTAAAAAAACGATCAGAGAACAGAAACCCACACTTTTAATCAGCATATATCATAACCTTGATGACCTTATGGCGATAAAACCCATGATTGAAGAGTGGAACTTGGGATATAAATTCAGAATTTACAGACCAGTTATTAAAAAAATAGTTGCTGAAACATTGCTTATTGCTGAAACAGAATAAAACCACAAGGAGAACCCAATGAGTAATATTTCATTTATCGTTCCTGTTTACAACCAGGAAAAAGATATTGAAAATTTTTTAAATACCATTTGCGCTGTCAATATACCTGATATTGAAATAATATGTATTGATGACGGCTCCACAGACAAAACCAGTGTCATGCTTGACCGGGCTGCCGAAAAAGACAATAGAATAAAAGCCTATCACATAGGCAACCGCGGGCCCGGGTATGCAAGGAATTACGGCATAAGCAAAGCCTGCAGCAAATACATTGCCTTTTGCGATTCTGACGACAGAATTTACACAGACGTATACGAAAAAATGTATGATACAATAGAAAGCGAAGGCAAGGATCTTGTTTTAACGAATTTCAGAGAAGTTTTTGATTCCGGAAAAATCGTAAACAGAACATACAGCTTCAGCGAAGAAAACGACCACTGGGGATTGCTTAGTCAAATCGCCCTTTACGCAAAGATCTTTTCACTTGATTTTATTAAAAGAAACAACATCACTTTTCCTGACTCTTACCAAGGAGAGGACAGGGTGTTTTTAGGAAAAGTAGTAGTGGCAAAGCCTGATTTTATCTGGATGGATGAAATCAGTTACGATTATTTAAGGCATGAAAATTCAGAGATAGAAACATTAACTCACACATACAGTTTCAATCATTTTGAACAGCGCATTGATTGCTGGAAAGAATTTTATCATATATGTATAAACGTTTTCCCTGAGGAAACGGAAATACACATATTGCAGGGAATGTCTTTCATCTACAAAATGTGGACAAAGCTTCCGCTTGAAACAAAAGGCAAAGCACTTCAAAAAGTAAGAGAATTGTTAAGATTATCAGATCATGAAGGTCATCTTAACTGGAATATATTCGGTCTGCCGCTGCACCAGCTTTTAGAAACATCATCTTTTGAGGAATATGCAAAGGCCGTTAATGAAAGAAGTACAAAAAGCGTGATAAACGAACATAAAAAAACAGATCAACCCGTAGTAACCATCATCATTCCCATGTATAACGTGGGCAAATACCTCAGGCAATGCCTGCAAAGTCTTGTATCGCAGACTTTTGAAGATTTTGAAATCATCTGCGTTGACGACGGTTCTGAAGACAACACCATTGAAATAGTGCAGGAATTTATGACTTTTGACAAAAGAATAAGTCTCCTGCAGCAAAACCACGGCATGGCAGGTGTTGCCAGAAATTATGGAATGACAAAAGCACGCGGCGAATATTATCTTTTCCTTGACGGAGATGACTTTTTTGAACCGCAGATGCTTGAGATGAGCGTCAAAAAGATCAAAGAAGACGATGCTGATATATGTATGTTTGATGCTCAGCTCTATTATGAAAACACTAAAGAGACCAAAAGGGTAGCTACTTATTTAAAGCATGATTTTCTGCCTGAAGAAATTCCGTTTGAAGGCAAATCATACAAGTACATTTTCAATCTATCCACCGCAAGCCCTTGGAACAAACTTATTAAAAAATCTCTTGTAGATGAATATAATATACAGTTTATGCCTCTGCCAAGGTGTAATGATGTTTATTTCATATTCATGACAATGGCAGTTGCAAGAAGGATAACCATTCTTGAAGATGTGTTTGTAAACTACCGCCAGTCTGACACAAGTTTACAGGCTAACAATGATAAATCGCCTTATAACTGGTATGCCGCCCTTGTTCAGCTGAAAAGCAAATTAGAAGAGCTGGGAATATTTAAAGATGTAGAGCAAAGTTTTATGAACTATGCTTTATCGCTTAGTATCTATAATCTTTTCTCTTTAAAAGATGTAAATGTTTTCTGTGAATTCTATAATAAGGCAAAAGCAGAAATGTTCGGCAATCTCGGACTTCCCGATTATGACCCGGCTGAATTTTATTCTGTAAACAAGGATAAATATGAAAAATTCTGCGCCGTTCTTGAATACACACCGGAAGAATACATGTATAATGAGATTAAAAAATTGAAAGAAGAAAAATTCTGGTGGATGAAAAGAGCAAAAACTGCAGAAAACAAACTAAAGAAATCAGAAAAGAAAGTTAAAAATATAAAGAGAAGCGAAACATTCAGAGTAGGCAAGGCGATATTGTATATCCCAAGAAAAATATTAAGGCTTATTCCAAGAAAATATTTAAGGAAGATGAAAAAACTGATTTTAAGAAAATAATTGCAAAGCAGTTTATAATAACGGCTGTCGATTAAAATAATCATCTTAAATCAGTATCACTGAAAAAAATTAACCACCCCACACATAACGTGCGGGGTGGCTTTTTTATAACATTATTTGGTTAGAACGTTTTGTCTTTTTCCTGTATGCCTGATGAGAGGGATTTGAGCGCTTTTTTGAAAATGATGCCGAAGAGTATTGATGTGAATGTTACTGCTATGAAATCAGCAACGGGTTCCGCCATATAGACCGCCATTGTTTTATCCTGAGTGAAAATAAGCGGCATTATGAAAATAAGCGGGAGCAGTAAAACAAATTTACGAACAACGGCAACCGTAATTGACGCCTTTGCGTTGCCTATTGCCACGAAAGTGGACTGGCAGGCTACCTGAATTCCGAATATGATACAGCACGCCATATATATTCTTAGAGCGGGAGCAGTGAAGTCTACGAGTGCCTGCTCAGAAGTAAACATTGATGCGAATGCCTGCGGAAAGATCATAACGGCAAGCCACAGCACGGCAGCATAGGACAAATCTGCAATAAGCAGCATTTTAAAAGCAGATTTAACACGCGAAGCATTTTTTGCGCCGTAATTGTAGCTTATAATGGGCTGTGCGCCCTGACCGAGACCTTGAAGCGGAAGCATGGCAAACTGCATTACGCTTGTAAGAATTGTCATTGCGCCTACAGCTATATCACCGCCGTATTTAAGCAAAGATGAATTGAAGCATATTGAGATTGCGCTTTCGCTTGCCTGCATTACAAAATTTGAAAGTCCAAGCGCAAGAGCGGGCAGAATTATATTGCCCCTGAGGCGCATATACTTTGGCTGTATTCTGAGTTCGGTCTTTTTGCCTGTAAGGAACACAAGCACCCATATACATGAAAACGCCTGAGAAATTACCGTTGCAAGAGCCGCGCCCTTAACGCCCATACCGAAGCCGAAAATAAACACGGGGTCTAAAATAATATTTGAAACTGCGCCGATAAGCACGGAAAGCATACCCGTTTTTGCAAAGCCCTGCGCTGTAATGAACATATTCATGCCGAGCGTAAGCTGAACAAAGATTGTACCCGCCGAGTAGATATTCATATAATCAACAGCATAGGTTATCGTGTTTTCACTTGCGCCGAATGCAAGGAGCAGAGTTCTGTTGAATATCAAAAGCAGTGCTGTAAGCACAACGGATATTATTATCTGAATCGTAAAGCAGTTGCTTAATGTGCGCTGAGCTGATTCATTATCCCCTTTGCCCATAAAAATGGACGCGCGCGGCGCTCCGCCGTAACCGACTAAAACCGCAAATGCGGACACTATCATAATAAGCGGCATACAAACGCCTACACCCGTAAGTGCGTCTGCACCTATATCGGGAATATGGCCTATATAGATTCTGTCTACGATATTATAAAGCATATTTATAAGCTGGGCTGTAACGGTTGGCATTGCAAGTTTGAAAAGCAATTTGCCCACCGGAGCTTTTGCCAGCATCTCGCTGTTATCGCTGTTGTTCACAATATCACCCCTGCGCATTATTTAATATATAACATATTATAGTGCCGCAAAAATGAAAGGTCAACAACAAAAAAGCCCTGTCTTTACAGACAGAGCTTTTTATAAAACAAATAATTTATTTAATAATCTTTCCGATAGAATTCGGAGCCATACCTGCCGCATTTGACTCATCTGTGTCAATATGCATTGCCCACGCGGCAGTTTCAGAAACGCGGACGATAACATCGCCGAATACAAGGCTTCTTTCGTTAGTTGTGGGTATCTCAACTGAAACTATCTGGCCGTTTTCAAGTCCTTCTCTTTCAGCATCCTCAGGTGTTGCGTGGATATGACGCTTTGCGGCGATAACGCCCTCTTTTACCTCAATCTCACCTTTGGGGCCTACTATTTTGCAGGAGCCTGCACCGTCAAGATGACCGCTTTCGCGAACGGGTGCATTAACACCGATTGAACGCGCGTCTGTAAGTGAAAGCTCAACCTGTGTGTACGGTCTGAGCGGGCCGAGAATAGTAACGTGCGGGAATTCGCCCTTTGTGCCGATTACACGCACCTTTTCTTCAGATGCGAACTGACCCGTCTGAGAGAGAGCCTTTTTAAAAGTGAGCTCGCTGCCCTCTCCGAAAAGAATATCCATAGCTTCTCTTGTAAGATGAACGTGGCGTGCGGATATTTCCACAAGAACCTCATTTTTTTCCATTTTCTTTTTCTCCTTAATAACTTATTTCATGTTCAGTCTTATTTTATACCTCTTTTTATTGTTTTTCAATAGTAAATTTGATATAATTGAGCAGGTGATGAATATGACGCTTGACGAACTTGAATTAGAATGTAAGAACTGCACAAGGTGCCCGCTTTGCGAGGGAAGAACAAATCTTGTGTTCGGATACGGCAAAAAGGATGCCGATATAATGCTTATCGGAGAAGGCCCCGGAGAAAACGAGGATCTTCAGGGCAAGCCCTTTGTAGGAAGAAGCGGCCAACTGCTTGATAAATTCCTTGCGGCGGTTGACCTTTCAAGAGATAAGAACGTATATATAGCAAACATGGTTAAATGCCGCCCGCCCAAGAACAGAGATCCGAAACCCGAAGAGCAGGACACATGTATAACATGGCTGAGAGAGCAGTTTAAAATCATACGCCCGAAAATAATCGTATGCGTGGGCAGAATATCGGCTCAGAAGCTTATAGATCCTAATTTCAGGGTAACAAAGGAGCACGGTATTTTCATTGAAAAAAACGGAGTACTTATGATGGGCACCTTCCACCCCGCCGCAATTCTGCGCAACCCCAACAACAAGGAACTTGCGTTTCAGGACTGGCTGGCTCTCAGGGATAAAATAGAAGAACTCAATTTATCAATTTAACAATAAAGAAAAGGAGGCTTAAAGCCTCCTTTTCTTGCGGTTATCAGTAACCGTTTATTCCGTTTTGCCCATTACGCTGAGCGGATCAACATACTTTCCGTCAAGCTTTGTTTCAAAATGCAGGTGGCTCTCAAGTCCCGATTCAAAAGGTACTGAGCCAAGTGTGCCTATACTCTGACCCTGCTCCACCGTGCCGCCTTTTTTGACGCTTACGCTGTCAAGTCCGCAGTATTTGGCAACAAGTTTTCCGCCGTGGTCTATTTCTACCGTCATGCCGAGCAGTGCGTCGTTGTAAACATCAAGCACAATACCGTCATTTATTGCTATTACTTCATCGCCCGCAGCACCCGCAAAGTCAACGGCTGTGTGGCTTCTGTAATCGCCCATGGTTTCATTCTTTACAAGCTCCTCAGAGTAGCCCTGAACCGCCGTTTCCGAAATAGGATATTCATAATAGCTCTTGTACGGCGTATTCTTGTCGCTCTGAGCCATTGAAGTTTCCTCTTCCTTCTGCGTTGTTGCGGCAGTAGTGGACTGCGCCGTTGTAGACTGAGCAGTTGTATCCTCTACCGTTACGGCACGCTGCACCTCTGTTGTATCCGCAATAGTGGTTGGTTCGTTAACATCGTCTGCGCCGCTTGTTGAAAAGTAGACTATAACACCTACGGCAATGATTGAAACGCACACAACGGAAAAAAGTATTTTAAGATTTCTTCCGGAATTTTTTGAATTTGACTGTGTAGACATAAAAAACACCTCAAGAGCATTATGCCCCTGAGGTGATTTTTTATTCAGTTTTTTCGCTGTTTTGGGAAACTGTATCATTCTGAGCTGACTGAGCGTTGACAGCTGCAATTATATCAATACTGTTTTTAACGGTCTCAAGCACATCTTCCTGCCCCGGTTTTACCGCAATATACGGCTTTTTGGAGGCGGACAGCATTACCCTGCCCTTCATTACCTTATTCATTTCAACGGCATAACGCACATCGGGATGAGCCATATAGAGAAGCACGGAGCCGTTTCGCTGTGAAATTTCATAAATTCCCGCAGCCGACGCCGAATTTCTGAGCAGAGATATCTGAAGCAAGCCGTTGATTGACGGGGGCGGATTGCCGAATCTGTCCCTGAGTTCGTCAAGCACATCGTTTGCATCCGCATCGGTGCGCACGGCGGCAATTCTCTTATACATAGAGAGCCTTTGCGGGGTTGAGCGGATATAATTTTCGGGAATATGCGCTTCGATAGGCAGGTCGATAAGACATTCCTGCTCTTCGGTATCTTCCGTAATCTCGCCCTTTTCAAGAGCAACCGCCTCGCCGAGCAATTTAAGATACATATCATATCCTACCGCTTCCATATGACCGTGCTGACGGCTGCCGAGCAGTGAGCCGGCTCCTCTTATTTCAAGATCGCGCATCGCTATCTTAAATCCTGAGCCGAACTCCGTATATTCCCTGATAGCCTCAAGGCGTTTCTGCGCAATTTCAGTAAGTTCCTTGCCTCTTGTGAAAGTGAAATAAGCGAAAGCGCGGCGTGAACTTCTGCCGACTCTGCCCCTTATCTGATGAAGCTGGGCAAGTCCCAGTCTGTCCGCATTTTCTATTATAAGCGTGTTTACGTTTGAAACGTCAACACCCGTTTCGATAATGGTGGTGCACACAAGTATATCTATCTCGCCGTTAACAACCTTTGCCCATATATCGGAAAGCTGTTCCTGAGTCATTCTGCCGTGTGCGGTAGCCACATTTGCATCAGGGAGCGCCTTTTTTATTCTTGAGGCAACGCTGTCTATAGTTTCGATATTATTATGCAGGTAGTAGCACTGACCTCCCCTTTCAAGCTCACGCTCCATAGCTTCGGTGAGAATATCAAAATCATATTCAAGCACATAGGTCTGAACGGGATACCTGTCCGCAGGCGCTTCCTCAATAACGCTCATATCACGTATGCCGCTCATAGCCATATTGAGCGTTCTCGGAATGGGCGTAGCTGAAAGTGTAAGAACGTCAACACGCGGGAATTTCTGCTTTAATTTTTCTTTCTGCGCAACGCCGAAGCGCTGTTCCTCATCAACAATAAGCAGACCGAGATCGTGGAATTTAATATCTTTGCTTATAATTCTGTGAGTACCTATAAGAAAATCCACACTGCCGGATTCAAGACCTTTGAGCACTTCTTTCTGCTTGTTTGCAGGCACAAAACGCGAAAGCATTTCAATATTAACAGGAAAAGCTTCCATTCTTTCGCGCGCGGTATTGAAATGCTGCATAGCAAGCACCGTTGTGGGCACGAGCAGAGCACACTGCTTGCCCTCACTGATACACTTAAATGCCGCTCTGAGCGCCACTTCCGTTTTTCCGAAACCTACATCGCCGCAAAGAAGTCGCTCCATAGGCACAGAACGCTCCATATCACGCTTTATCTCCTCTGTGCATCTAAGCTGGTCGTCCGTTTCATCATAGGCAAAGCGCAGTTCAAAATCACGCTGAAGATCTGTATCTTCGGAAAAAGCATAGCCTTTTGTGCTCATTCGCTTTGCGTAGAGCGCAATAAGTTCCTTTGCCATATCCTTAACGGATTCGCGAACTTTTGCCTTTGTCTTTTTCCATTCTCCGCCTCCGAGACGGTTTACCTTAACATTTGCGTTATCGCCGGGGCCGATATATTTTGAAACAAGATCAAGCTGAGTTACGGGCACATAAAGAGCGTCGCCCTTTGCATAGGCTATCTTGATATAATCCTTTTTTACCTTGTTCATTTCAAGAGCCTGTATGCCCTCAAAAACACCTATACCGTGAACATTGTGAACAATATAATCGCCGACGGTGAGTTCATCAAGAGAATGAATTGCGTTTTTAGAATTTACTTTTCTCTTTTTATTTTGCTTAGTCTGCGTTTTTGTATGCGTGATAAGCGCAAATTTCATATCCGCAATTCTGAAGCCCGCAGTCATGGTGCCTGTTGTAACTGTAACTGCGCCGGGCTGGAATTTTTCCGGCATACCGTCTGAAAAAACGGCAAAAATGCCGTCGTCATTCAGGTCATTTGCCAGAGCACGGGCGCTTCTTGAAGTACCCGCCATAATGCACACGGTGTAATCTTTTTTGACAAGCGGTTTTAATTCTTCCTCAAGCTCACTGACTTTTCCGCTCCAGCGGTTGAAGCTTTGAGTGTTGAAATCGGCAAGGCAGGAAACAGGCGTGTCAAAAGAGCCGCGCGGCAGTGAATCAAGATACACTGCGCCCGACTTTGCATAAATATCCTTTAGCTCCTCAAAATCAACGGTAAATTTATCTAAGCCTTTGCAAAGTGTAAAATCCTGCAGGCAGTATTTTATGCGCTCATTCCACAGTTTATCCGAATTTTGAGCTCTTTCTTTTACCTTTGCGCTTTCACAGACGAACAGGAAATCGTTCTCTTTGAAATAATCAAAAATGCCGTGAGATTCATAAGCAAGGGGCAAATATCTGTCACAGCACGCAGGCGAAACGCCGTTTCTTAGATTTTCAGCGTCTGAATCAAGAAGTTCCCTTGCCTTGATTGCTTTTCCGCGAAGCGAAGCGGAAAGTTTTTCTATGCTTTTAGCAAATTTCTCATTTGATTCAAATAAAACTTCTGTTGAAGGAATTATTTCAATTTCCTTTATATTTCCCGTGCGGCGCTGTGTTACGGGGTCAAAAGTGGAGAGTGTATCCACAGAATCTCCCCAAAATTCAATTCTGACAGGTTCACTGTTTCCGGGAGGGAAAATATCCGCAATACCGCCTCGCAGTGCAAACTGAGAAACGCCGTCCACCTGGTCATAACGGCTGTAACCCGCAAAAACAAGTTTCTCTGCAAGTTCGGAAAGGCTGACAGTATCGCCCTGCTTTATTTTGAGCGTGCGCTTTTTAAGTTCCTGCGGCGGCATTGTAAACTGGCACGCGGCATTTACGGAGCAGACAACAGCAGTGAACTCACCCGCAAGTATCTTTGACAGGGCGCCGAGCCGTATATGCTCAAACTCGTGAGAAACGCCTGCCACCTGCTCAAAAGTGAACTCTCTGGACGGGTAAAGCACAACGCCGTCCTGAAGTGCGCCCAAATTTTCGCACATTCTGACAGCAGACGCCTCATCACCCATGATGACAAGCGCCTTGCCGCCTTCCTGCATTAAAGAATGTATAAGCGGGGCCTTAACCGCATCAGCAGCTCCGAGCGCACCTTTAGCGCCCTTTGCCTGTTGAAGCCGGTTAAACTCCCCGCTGTTTTTAAAAATTTCAGAAATACAAGACATAATATCGGCTCTTTCTTACTCTTATGATATACGATTTATGTGTTTTTATCAGTTAAAAAGATTCATCGCCTTATCCGTTTGACCGTTTACAATAAGACGCAGTGCGTCATCGGCATTTATCAGCGCCTGTTTGAGGTCTGCCTCCTGCTCCTTAGGAAATCTGCCGAGCACCCAGTCCGCAAGATCCGTATAGGCATTAGGCTTTTTGCCGACGCCCACCTTTATACGCGGAAAATCCTCGCTGCCGAGATGTTCTATTATGCTTTTGAGCCCGTTGTGCCCGCCCGCCGAGCCTTTGCGGCGTATTCTTATTTTACCGACATCGAGCGAAATATCATCAGATACCACTATAATATTCTGCGGCGGTATTTTATAAAACCTTGCCGCCTCGCCTATTGCCTCGCCTGAATTATTCATAAAGGTCTGCGGTTTCATTATAAGGCATTTTTTGCCGAAGCCCGAAAAATCAGCAGTCAGTGCGTGAAATTTAAGACGTTTTATATCAAAATCATTTTCACGCGCAAGCAGCTCCACGGCAAGAAATCCCGCGTTGTGGCGTGTCATTTCATATTTTGCGCCGGGATTTCCCAGACCGGCTATTATAAATTCATAACCGCCGCTTTTTTTACCGAAAAGCATTTGACCACCTCATCAAAATAAAATACCAGTTTTACTTTCTTTACAAACAAAGATACGGGCGCATCTTGCGACACGCCCTGTTTTAACACTTATTCAATTACTCCGCATCTGCGGGCATTTCTGTTTTTTCAAACTCTGAGAAATCTCTTTCATCATCTGATTTTTCAAAGTTATACATGTTTTCATCCTTAACGTGCTTTCTGATATACTCGTCACGGTCAAAGAGCTCATCAGCCTTTACTTTCCAAGCTTTTGCGGCCTCAATAGTTTTATCAAACAGCTCGTTTGCTGATTCGGGATGAACCATTTCCGTTGAGTAAGCGCCTGTTTTTGCAACCATTTTGCTGATAGCGCCGGGGTTATCAAGAACGGGGCACGGACGAAGCATATTATTGTTGAACGGCTGATTGCGCTTGTATTCCATAAACAGGGGGCTCTGAAGAGCATCAAGCACTGAGCACTCCTTAATGTTTACATTTGAATAATGAACAAATGCGCAGGGTTCGCAGTCACCGTTTGAATTGATGTGGAAATAATGGCGGCCTCCGGCGATACAACCCTGAACATACTCGCCGTCATTCCAGAAATCAAGTGCGAAGATTGCTTTTGTTCTTCTCCACTCGTGCATCTTCTTATACATGGTAGCTCTCTGTTCGGGGCTTACCATAAGCTCTTTTACTGCTCCGTTTCCTGTGGGCATATATGTAAAGAACCAAGCGAATTTAACACCCTGCTCAATGAGCCAATCCATGTATTCATCTGATGAAAGCAGGTCTGTATTTTTGCTTGTGTAGCAGAGAGAAGCGCCGAACGGGATGCCTCTGTCTTTAAGTCTCTTCATAGCTGCGGTACATTTTTTGAAAGTGCCGTTGCCGCGGCGGAAGTCATTCTCCTCTTCATAGCCTTCAATTGAGAATGCGGGAAGGAAGTTGCCCACCTCGCCGATTTCATCTGCAAAGCTGTCGTCAATAAGAGTACCGTTTGTGAAAGACATGAATACGCAGTCAGGATTTTCACGGCAAAGACGCATGATATCGTTTCTGCGCATAGTCGGCTCGCCGCCTGTATAAAGATACATGTATGTGCCGAGTTCCTTGCCCTGACGGATTATTCTTGCAAGATCATCATATGAAAGCTGGCTTGTGTGGCCGTATTCTGCCGCCCAGCAGCCTATACATTTAAGATTGCAGGCAGCTGTTGGATCCATAAGAATAGCCCAAGGCACATTACAGCCGTATTTTTCGATGCTTTCCATTCTGATTGAATAGCTGTTGATAGCAACATTCATCATAGGCGGAATAAGCTTCATAAGCACATCTTCATTTGTGTCACAGGCAAGTGACTTGGCAAACTGCATCCAGTTATTGTTGGGATCGTCAAGCACTTTATGCAGGCCCGCGTATGTTGAGCGGTTTACCTTTTTTACATCCGCTGCTTCCAAAAGAGAAAGGATTTTGGGAGCGTTTTTATCAAAGTCTTTGCGGGCATACTTTACTGCCTGCTTAACCGCAACAGTCATTGCGGTCTCTTTCAGAGATTTCATTTCATGTACCTCATCTTTTGCATATATTTATTTATAATAAGTTGCTTATTTTATGTGTATAACAATATAATACCTTTAAGAATAAAAGTCAAGTAATTTTCTTTTTGTTAATATTTATCTTACTGAAATGTAATATTAAGGTATTGTTATTATACAGCGGGCAGCATTGTTTAAAATCTTATCTGGAATTTCAAACGGTAAGTCTTGCCCGTTTTATTGATATATTTTTCGTTGCACATTGCACCCCAGCTGTCATAACCGCCAACTCCCTGCTGCCTTGCTATAACACGCAGGATGGTTTTGTTGCTCTGGGGAAGTTCTTTTCTGTGCGGCGCCGCCTCAAGTTCCAAAGGAAGATACCTGCTTACATTCATTTCCATAACAGGCTCAGCCACAACAGTAAAGGCCTTTTTGTTGCCTATAAGCGTTGCGTAGCGCACGCCTGTTCTGTTTCCGCACTCCTGCGGTTTAAGGTAATCTGTATACATATCATCCACAGTGGTGGAATAAAGTCCTATTTTTGCAGCGTTGTTTCTGTCTATATAGTTTTCAAACGGGCCTGCTCCGAGATATGTTACATTTTCAAAATCACCGGGCAATTCAAACAGCATTGAAACTTCGGGAACTTCCGGAAGCGCCTCGTCAGGTCTGAACTGCATATCCACCTCTATACCGTTTGAGGTAATAGTGTATATCATTGTTGCCTTTGATTCGGGCTGTGTGCAAATGACAGCACCGCAGGTAACTATCACCTTTTTGCCGTTTTCAAGTATTTTGTAACCCTCTATGGAGAATTTAGTGTTGTTGTATATACCGGGTGCGTTGCCCGCGTCTCTCCAGCAGCCAAGACGTGAGCCTGCTCTGTTTCCGCGGTCATTATCCGTAAGCGCGCGCCAGAAATTGAGCCTTACGGGAGCGGCAAGCAGTTCCTCTTCGCCTATTTTAATAGAATAAAGCTGGTTTCTTTCCCTGCGCTCAAATCTGATATTTATATCCTGAGATATTATTCTGAGTGAGCCGTAAGTGTCTGAAACGCTGAGTTCATCGCCCGTTTCAAGTTCGTCATAAGTGTTTTCAAACTCGTTTACAACAAACTGTTCCTCAGCAACGATATGACCCTGCCCGCACCAAGCAGTCTCCTCCTTGGTGACGAACTCAAGTTCAAGATACCATTCCGTTGATGTTATCCTGTTAAGCTCAAGGTCTACTGTTACCTTCGAGTTCGGAGCGCAGTCAACATTAAGTTCGCCCTCTCTGAGCACGCCCTTGTCTGAGCACTGTCTCCAGCGAAGCAGATAATTATTAAGGTTTGTAAACAGGAATTTATTTTTTATTTCAACGATGCCTTTTTCAGCGTCGATTGCTTTAAAATCAACATTCTGATAAAGTTTTTTGATTTCGGGAAGCTTGGGAGTAACTCTTCTGTCCGCAAACACAAGTCCGTTTCCGCAGAAATGGCCGTCATGCGGGTTTTCGCCGAAATCGCCGCCGTATGCAAAATATTCAACGCCGTTTTCATCAGTTGTCTTTATTGCCTGGTCTACCCAGTCCCACACAAAGCCGCCCTGAAGGCACGGGTATTTATCCCACAGCTTTGTATACTCATCTGTTGAGCCGCATGAGTTGCCCATAGCGTGGGTGTATTCACAAAGGATATACGGTCTGCCGTCCCTCTGTGTTACTGCATATTCTTCGCAGTCCCACGGCTTTGCGTACATCTTGCTCTGAACATCGGAAAGCTCTTTTTCATTAGGATCACGGTCGCACTCAAAATGCACAAATCTGCTGGGGTCGGCGTCTTTTATCCACTTATACATCTTTTTGGGAGTTTCGCCGCCGAGGCTCTCATTGCCAAGGCTCCAGCACACAACGCAGGTGTGGTTTTTATCTCTGTTATAAAGCGCCTTTAATCTGTCCATACACGCTTTTTCCCATTCGGGGCGTGAGTCGGGCAGCTGAGGGCAGCCTATTATTTTTGACCAGCCCGTACCGTGAGTCTCCATATTATTTTCATCTATAATATAAAGACCGTATTCATCACACAGTTCAAGCCATCTGGGGCAGTTCGGATAGTGCGAAGTGCGCACCGCATTAATATTGTTGAGCTTCATAAGGCGTATATCGGTGAGCATGAGTTCTTCCGTCATATACCTGCCTCTTTCGCAGTCAAACTCATGGCGGTTTGTGCCCTTGAACACAACTCTCTGCCCGTTTATACGTATTATGCCGTCTTTAATTTCAATTTTTCTGAAGCCGAATTTTGAGCTGATATATTCTATCGGTATACCGTTGTTTTTAAGAGTTACAACAAGTGTGTAAAGATTGGGGCTTTCAGCGCTCCAGAATTTAGCGCCTGTAACTATAGCGCGCAGGCTTGTAACATTATCTTCCTCGGCATATCTGCTGTCTATTGCAACAGTCTCTCCGTTTTTATCGAGTATGCTGATATCTATGGACAGCCCTTCGTAAGCGCCGTTTGTCTTTACAAGCACATCAAAATAGCCGTCCGTCATGGTTTCGCTCGGCTCTGCGCTTATGATAAAATCACGTATGTACTCGCGCTCCGTGGTATAGATATACACGTCACGGAATATTCCCGCCATGCGCCACATATCCTGGCACTCAAGCCAGCTGCCCGTGCACCAGCGGTATACCTCAACGCCTATAACATTTGAGCCTTCAACAAGCCAGCGTGAAATATCAAATTCGCTTCTGTTGAAAGTGGATTCGCTGTATCCAACTCTCTCGCCGTTTACGTAGAGATAAAAAGCGGATTCAACGCCCTCAAAGCAAATAACAACTCGCTTTGAAAGCAGAGATTTGTTAATATGTATTTTTTTAAGATAACAGCCCACGGGATTATTTTTTGTGGGTGCGCTGGGCGGGCAGATATCCTCACTGCCCTCCCAAGGATAGCGGACGTTGCAGTACTGATTTCTGTCATACCCCTGCATAGTCCATGAACCGGGCACCTGAATACTGTCCCAATTATGGGAATCATAGTGCGGCTGCGCAAAATCCGTGGGTTTATATGCATAATTCTTATAGAGTTTGAACTTCCACTTGCCGTTTAAAAGCTTGCAGTTAGAGGATTTGTAGCGTTCGCACGCCGCCGCCTCCTCAAAATTCGCATACGGCATAAGCGTAGCGTGCTGAGGCAGTTTGTTTATGCCCGTTATCTCGGGATCAGACTGCCATTCAAGATATCCGTCAAAAAAATTTCTATCCATATATCAAAACTCTTTCCAGTAAATAATTTATAGTAATAATTAAAATTATCTGCGGTGGAATATGCCTTCATGAAAGCCTTCCTGCTTAATACATACGCGCACCGATTCCAGAAGTATTCTGAAATCAAGCCCAAGGCTCCAGTTATCGCAGTATTCTTTATCATATTTCATCTTTTTCATAAGAGAAATACTGTCTCTGCCTTTAACCTGAGCAAGACCGGTAAGACCCGGTCTGAAACGGTAAACGCCGTATTCAAGGCGCAGGCGGTGTGCCCTTATCTCACTTGAAATAAGCGGGCGCGGGCCCACGAAGCTCATATCGCCTTTCAGTATATTCCACAGCTGAGGAAGTTCATCAAGACTTGTCCTTCTGAGTATCTTTCCGAGTTTTGTGATATACTGCTCCGGGTTTTCAAGTTCGCCCGTGGCGCAGTTCGGCGTATTATTTTTCATTGTCTGGAATTTGTAGATCTTAAAAGGCTCGCCCTTTCTGCCCCGCCTTTCGTGAGTGAAAAACACTTTTGTATCAGGCGTAAACAGATTTATTACACATATTATAAGAAACAGCGGAGAAAGTATTATGAGCGCAAAAAAAGACGCTACTATATCAAACAGCCGCTTAAACTTTATAGGCGCAAGCCATTTTTTTAAAAAAGCTTTCATAACTGTGCTTCCGTTGCAATAATGCCTTTTATAAGCAAGGCTCTGCACGGCGCCGCCTCGGCACCTCCTATTTTGATGGGCGGAGCAAACAAAAAATACTCCCCCGGCGCAATACCGCTCAAGTTGATTCCTTCAAGAACGGCAATGCCGTTATTGAGAAGCTCCCTGTGAACGGAGCCTTCATTTTCCTCTGAGGCTATGGACACGGAATCAATGCCCACAAGCTCAATATTAAATCTGCACAGCTCAAATACTGCGTTATCCATAAGATACCCGTTTGAGCCGCATTTTATAATAAGCCTTTTGCAGTCCCACGGCAGATTTTTTTCTATCCACTCCGCCGTTACGGGGCCTGATGCCTCCCTGACGACGCATCTGCCCACAAATTTTGAGACCGGCATGCGGTCTACACTGTCCCCGTCTTCAAGAAAATGAAGCGGAGCATCTATATGGGCGCCGGTATGAAGGCACATCGATATATCGGAAAGATTATACTCACTGCCGTTTTTCATTTGCGCGCGGCTTGTAAGCACGGGTTCGCTGTCCCCGGGATAAAGCTCGGCACTGAAAATATCCGGCGTAATATCATAAACAATCATCTTTTACCTCTACAGAAAAACTGCCGAAAATACAAAAAGACCCATATATGCACACAATTTTTCACAATTATACCACATGTGCGCACATTATTCAATTTATGTTACCACATTTTAATAATTTTGATACTTTTATAAAAAGCGCAAAAAAGCTTCCCGCAAAAAGCGGGAAGCCGTCTGCGTTTATTTTATTTTACCATTTGTTGTGCACACGCTCCGCAAAAGCCATTCTGTTCTTTATTTCAATTTTCGTGCCGTCATCAAGAATTGCCGTGCCCGAGATAAGTCCGAACACCTGATGCGGTATCATGCACATTATTTTGGCGTCAATGGGGTCATATCTGTCTATAATCGGCTTAAAATCCATTTCAAAACGCCCGTCAGAAGAAGTGAAAGTCCAAGGCTCGGTATAAAGATATTTTTTACCGTCCATCGGAATGTTGAACTTTACGTCTTCAAGTTTGTGGGATTTGCCGTTGTAAAACAGCATATTTTCACTTGCGGCGCTTGTATTTCCGAAGCCGTATCCTATATTAAAGCCGAAAACATTGCCGTCTTCAAGCACCGTCTGCCCCGAGCCCCAGAGCCACGTATTATCATAAGTCCAAACGCCCCTGCCCCAGTCAAGCGTTGCGAGTGCGCCGTTTTCACGGCTGAAAACGCGGCGTTTTCCGTCATATTCAAAAAAGCCCTCTGCACGCATGCAGTTGATTTTCTGATTATAGTAAAAATGAGCTTTTTTATCAAACGGTGTGGCAATAACCATGCTTTCAGGCGGAATTTCAGTAAGCCGAATATCAAAAATCAGCGCCTTTTTGGTGTTGCAGTAATTGTCAAAAGAACCGTAAAGGCGTCGCTCACTGCCGTTATTCTCAAATGTGAAATCAGCCGTACCCGCGCGGGCATGAATATCGCCTTTTTCACTTGTCGGCGGCAGGTTTACACTGCCCATAGGAAACAGTTTTATCTGCGCTCCGTTCATCTGGCGCGGTCTGTCCCCGAAACGAAGAATGGACGCCGAAACAGTGCCTACATATCCCGCGTCTGAAATAGTGAGGCATATTCCGTAATCCTGCGTGCCGATATAGTAATAGTCCCATTCCTTGATGCGTATCTTAGGGGCTTTTATATCGTCGCGCGAATACTGCCATAAAAGCTTTTTAGCATATCCGGGCTCTGCAATATTGCCGTTTTCATCCAGAAGTTTCTGAGGTCTTGTTATTTCATGCTGCATAAAAGCACCTCCGTTAAAGATAGCGGTTTATAATTTTATATTCTTCAATAAGATCTTCAGCTTTCATTCGCGCATTTGCGGGACTTGTGGACGGCAGGCATACCGCTTCAATACCCGTCTTATCCCGCTGATAAGCGCAGTAATACTTATACGCTGTTTTCCCGGTAGTGAATATCATTTTTATATCCGCAGTGCTCAGTATCCTGCTCAGATCGTTTGGCTGAGCGTTTTTTATACTGCTGTCCGCCGCGCCTGTGATGTCACAAGAGCTCAGCGTATCCCACAGCGCAATTCTGTTTCTGAACAGAAACTCTGTTTTCTGCTGAATTGTCTGCGGCACTTCTTCTCCGCGCACCGCGGAAATAACACGCCAAAATCGGTTTTGCGGGTGGCCGTAATAAAAATTGACTTCTCTTGATTTAGGCGAGGGCATTGTGCCGAGAATAAGGATTTTGCTGTTTTGATTATAAATAGGATCAATGGTGTGAATAATATGTTCGTACCTCATAATTTGATATTACCACAAACATATTAAAAATAAAAGTGAGAAAACAGCAAAAAAGGTGTTGACATTGCAAATATTTTTTGCTATTATATTAAAGCACTTGAGAGTTGCAGGTAATATATATATTCCTCAATAGCTCAGTCGGTAGAGCATGCGGCTGTTAACCGCAGGGTCGTTGGTTCGAGTCCAACTTGGGGAGCCAAAGAAAAGGAATCGCTTTAGCGGTTCCTTTTTTCTTTTTGTTTATGGATGCCGAAAAGGGGAAAAGCACAGACCCTGCGTAACAGACGCATATAAAAACTGACGTTGATTCAATAATTTACAGCACATAAAAAAAGCCCGTATTTTATACGGACTTTTTTCTTATTTTAACGGAGGTTTATTTTTCCTTTGATATGGTAACGGTGCTTTGCCCTCTGTGCCTGATTATTTGCTGGGTGGTGAAAGAACCATCCTCTTTTATATTGATTAACTGTCCGCCTCTGAAAGGCACAACATATATATTATGGTCGCAGGAAAGGCCGTAACTCAGGCGAATTCCCTGATATTCAGCCGTGTAATTGTTCATATGATCGTGGCCGGCAAAACAGCCTTTTGTTGAGCCGAGTTCAACCATTTTTTCAAACATTGCGTCATCCACTACGGGGCAGCCTTCCTTTTCAAAGCGTCTGCCAGTGATTATTTCGCCCTCATCATATGCTGTTTTGTATTCCTGCATGGGAACATGGAAAAATGCCAGCGAGGGAACAACTTTGCTTTCATCGCCGTTAACTTCCAAGGCTATTTCTTTTATTGTTTTTTCATACCATTCAACTTGGTTGTCATGAAAATGGTCATACCCTCCGTTAACATCATCATAACTGTGGCTGTCCATCATAATAAGAGATGTTAAAACTTTTCCGTTTTCATCTTTAACGTTGTAGTAGTAATTTCCCATACCGTCAACATCTTCGTCACCCGGCTCGTATATACAGTATGTAAGGCTTTCAAGATAATCACTAAGCTGCTGTTTATCGGCAATAGTTATGCCGTCAACAACATCTGTGCTCTCATATTTTATATCAAGCCCCTCATGATTTCCGAAAACGAAACCCCACGGTATTTTAAAACTTTCCATAAATTCACCGAAAGTTCTGAAAGCCGTCATATTTTCTTTTTCGCTGGTGACATCTCCTGTAACCATGATGAGATCGGGATCAGTGGTATTGACCATCTCTGTAATAGTTTTAAATGCTTTGGCGTCCTTTTTTTCATCATTGAGAATGTGAACGTCCGTAATCTGAAGGATCTTGTATGCCGTGTCAGGAGCCTGAGTGTATTCCTTTCCTATAAATGTTACACCAAGGCACACTGCGCCTGCAGCTACGGAAAGAGCCAGCAAAATGCACAGCCCCGCTTTAATACTTTTTTTCATATCAACACTCCTCTGTCACCGTTTCGCTTTTAATAATTTTATCTGAAACATGTGTTTTGCGTATTATTATAGGCTTATCGCTTTCTATTTTTGTTACCGTGCCTTTTTCCCAAGCAAATGAAATTGAAGCGCCGTTAACAATAATATTTTTCACCTCACCGCTTTTCCATTTATCGGGAAGAGCGGGAAGAAGCTCAATAACGCCGTTTTCCTCTGTGATAAGCATCTCGTTAAGCCCTGCAACATAACCGAGGTTGCCGTCTATCTGAAAATAGTACGGAGGATGAACGCAGAAAAGATTTTTAAATACTGAATTGCACAAAAAATCGCGCGTAACTTTTTCAGCTGTTTTTGCATCTCTGAGCCTGGCGGCAAGACATATAGCCCATGCGGCAGACCAGCCTATGTGCTGGCCTGAGTTATCAAGCCTGTATTTAAACAGCCGTTTTACCCATTCAGCCTGCTCTGCGTCAGTATGATAGCCTATGAGCTTTGCAGGATAAAAGGCATAAAGCGGAGAAAAATGGCGGTGGCCCTTTTCGGGAGTGGGATAATCCGTATGCCACTCGTTAATGCCGTTTTTGCCTTCTGTAAATGGAGCTGCTTTTTCAAGCTTTTTCTTTATATCCGCTTTAAGTTCCTCATCGGGTGAAATTTCAAGGGCGTTAAGAAACGCCTGCTTTACAAGACCCATATCAAAAGCGGAAGCATAATCCATATAACAGGTGCTGCCGTTTTTGGAAAAGCAGTTTTCAGGAGACGGCGACGGACATACAACATATGCGCCGTTATGAAAAACAAGATAATCTGCCGCAAAGCGTGCCGCCTCTTCGGTTATTTCGGCAACTTTTTCACGATAATTCTGCAAAGCGCCGTTTTTGTAATGAGCGTAAACCTCGTTTGCAAGCCAAACCCCGCAAAGAGGTTCCAGCATATAATTTGGCGTTCCCTTAACAGGAGAAGTTTTTCTCCATATATCCACATTGTGGTTGCAGGCAAATCCCGAACAGCCGTAATTGATTTCGGCAGTGCGTTTTCCGTTTTGCACTGTTTCCCAAACCATTTGAAGCAGAGGCTCGATACACTCATCCAGCGCGCAGGAGGAGGCGCCCCAATAATTCATCTGCGTGTTTATATTAACCGTGTAATTACTGCTCCAAGGTGGTCTTACCGAATTATTCCAGATGCCCTGTAAATTCATAGCCTGACCGCCTGGGCGGCTTGCAGAGATCGTCATATATTTTCCGTAATTATAAAAGAGCTCGCACAATGCCCTTATATCCGCTCCTGTTTTAGCGGCTTGCAGTAATTTATCAGTAGGCAGGTCTGATTCGCAGTTAAGAGAAATGCTCTGCCTGAAAAACAAAGATGAAAAATCTGCAATATGCTCTTCTTTTAATTCTTCATATTTACATTTACGAATTTCGCTGAGACGCTTAAAACATTTTTGTTTGATTAAACCTGTATCTGTAACGGGCATCTTGTCAAAGTTTTCAAATCCCGTTTCGGTTACGAAATACAAAGTTATTACACGCGCGCCTTTTATTGATATTTTTCTGCCGCTTTCGATAATTTTACCGTCAGTATCCGCAGCCATGCCCAGCGCAAATGCCATGCCTTTGTTTTCGTTGTATTTTATGGGGAAAAGCTCGCTCCTTACATAGTTCGGAGCAGCATAATCAGGCGCACGCCCCGTAAGAAACAGCATATTTCCCTCAGTCGAAGTCTTCGCCCTGAGCTTGCTTTTCATTTTAACAGAAACATTTACGGGGCTTTCTGTTTTTATGGAATATACAACTACGTTTTTTGGATTTGATGCAAACGCTTCTCGTAAAACGCCTTGTGTGCTTACAGTATGTATCCCGTTAGACAAATCAAGCTCTCTGAAATAATCTGAAGCGTCTGTTGATGAGATTTTTATTTTCGCTTCACCGACAGGCATAAACGCTTCGCTGTAAAATCCGCAAAGTTCTTTTTGTATAAGCAAATCCGCCTCTTTATTTTTGCCGTCAAAAATAAGCTCGCGCACTTTAGACAGATTTTGAAAGCTTCTTTCGCTGTTATAGTCTTTAGGATAACCTGACCACAATGTGCCGTCATTAAAGCAAAGCTTCTCCGAATTTGTTCCGCCGTAGATCATTACTCCCGTAAATCCGTTGCCGATGGGAAGAGCTTCGCGCCAATGGCGGGCAGGTTTCTGAAACCATAGTTTGTGCATAATTATTCTCCTGTTTTAGCCACTATAAAATCAAACTTCTCTGGCACAACAATGTCTTTATCCTGTTCATTATACAATTCTTTTCTTATGCCCCTGTATAAAACATCAAGCATTCTGTCTCCCTCTCTGAAATCGAGAAGATCAAGGCCGCCGTTTTCGGTAAGAATCTCATTTGCTTTTTCAGCGTTTCCTGCTTTCAAATGTGCAAGGGAGAGATACATCCTAAGCCTTGCATTTGCCTGCAAACGAGAACTGATTTTACAGAATATGTTTATAAGCTCAGTGTATTTTTCATCTTCGATAAGCAGGCGCAAAATTCTTTCGCATACGCTGTAAGAATCCGGCGCGCATGATATACACTTTCTAAGATAATAAATATATCTTTCGTTTTCAAGCTGATAAAGAATAAACGCATATAAGAATTTATTCTGCAGGTTGTTTTCAAGAATCATGCTTTTTTCGCACTGCTTCTCGGCGCTTTCAAAATCTCTTTTATCATAACTGATAAGAGCAAGCTGGTAGTTAATTCTCCAATCGCACAGATTTGTGCTGTTTTTAAGCAAACGCTCCGCATTTTTTCCAAACGGAAAAGATACAACATCGGTTTTCGGCTCTTCGCCGCAAGCTAAAGAATTCCAGTATTCACATTCGCTGTCGGGCACAAATTCAAGATGATCGCTTTCACCGCCGCAAAGCATTTTGCCGAGGCTTCCGATTCCGCTGCCTTTAAAAACGATTTTTCCTTTTTCAAGGCTTATATCCCTTTCAACGCTGCTCAGTCTGCTGTCCAGCACATCTGAATTTCCATAACCGGCAATTTGATTTTTTACCGCTTCAACAAGCTCATCATATCCGCCTTCAACACTTTCTTTTGCTATATCGGCAAGCGCGTAGCATTCTATGAACGACCAGCTTGTTTTTGGCGGCATCGGCAGACATTCATACTGTGTTTTTCCAAGTCCCGCTTGAATTTCCACATAATCGCCTGCTTTATCCGTCAGCATTTTCTGCCAGTGTTTTGAGCCCTTTCTGTGACCCCATGAAAACAATTTTCTGCCTTTAAGATTATGACTTGACCACTGCAAAAGGCCTTTTCCCTGCGCGTTTACATTTGCAATGAATTTTTGCTCGTGGGGCGCGATATCATAAAAATAATCTATAGTATCAGGAATATTTTGAGGGTAGGAAACGTCTATTCCCCCGTCAATGGGAATGGGGGATTTTTTTATGCCAATACCGTCCGAATTATTATAAGCGTCGTTTGCAGGAACAACAACTCTGCCGCCCTCAAACTCAGGAGTAGCCATGTTTGACCACCAATACATGGGAACAACATCATCATTTGGATTTTCGATGCGCACCGCCGCCATAAGGCGGTTTTCCTCCAGCCAAAAATCTATCTGATAATAGATACCTCTTACTCTTTCAAATTCATAAAATCTGAGAACTTCTTCTGAATTGCCGCCTTTTACTTCTGCGCAGTACATAGGCGAACAGGTAAAAGGAGTATGGCCGATTATTCCGCAGTTCCACTCAACGCCGCCCGAAAACCAAGCGTTTCTGATACTCAGATTACGAAATCTTATAACATCGTTGGTATAAAGTATATCGGTTTCTTTTTTCTTATCGTACAGTTTCCAGAGCCTGCCGCCGAAATCGGGCAGAAATTCTGCGTACAGAAAATCATTTTCGAGCACGGCAACTGAAACCTGCTGTTCTTTTTCATCGCAGTATGAGTTCTGCTGGGTGTACGGATACGCCGTTTCTCTGTAGCCGTAATTTATAAACAGCCCCTCATAATCTTTTATTGTGCTTTTAAATTTAGGCTGTTTTCTGCTTATTGACAGATCGGGAACAACGGATTGTTCCGCAAAAGATGAGCAGCGATAATTTTTTGTTATAAATTTAATCATTGTTTAAACTCCCTATCGTCCATGTTCCCTTTTGGAAATCTGCTGTAACAGTAGTTCCGTCAGAATATATTGTTCTTTGCACGCGCTTTCCGTCCAGAAATTCATGGCGCACCATTTCTTTATTGTAAAGCTTCTCCTGAAGTTCCGTCAAAGGCTTTATTCTGTTTAATTCATTTTTAAGAGAGTGTTCATCAAGCAATTCAATATCTGCCGAACGATTATCCTTTCCTATTTTGAAATTTTCCTCTCCGAAACAGTGAAGGTACGGCATTCCCGCATGCATTGCGCAATACAGCTCTCCTTTTTCGCCCTTAGGTATTCCCCAATTGTTCCACCAATCCCATGGTATCATAACGCAGTCATGATAAACAAGACTTAAAAGCGGAACGGGGATTCCCACAGCCGCCCCGTTTTCCTGAGGACGCAGAGTGAACGGGCCGTGGTGAACAAGGCATATACTGTCTATCAGCTGGGAGGCAGGCTCTTCGGATGACATTATCAAGCCTTTTTTATTCAGATATTCAAAGCAGGACGCTCTGTGTTTTATGCTTTCTTCACGTGTGATTTTATGTTTGGGATTGAAGCACTCATCTCCGTTCACAACGGAAAATACATCAAGATAAGCGCCCTGAACATCCACCCCGTGCTCTTCAAGCTCCGTATATGTCTTTTTTACAAAGTCAAGCGCCTGGGAAGCACACAAAAATGTGTGTTCCCCTCCGTCCCATGTAGAGCAGTAAGGATGACTTGAATCAATCTTCATAACTGCTTTATCCATATCAAAATATTTTGAAGCGTAGTAATAATCACGGTACTGATCGTGAAGCGCAAATATGTAGCCGAGGCTTCTGCAGGTATCTGACAGTGCTTTCATACCTTCCCAGCCGCCTGCTTCCTTGCACGGCGGCAGTATATACGGGTGAAGGTTATCGTATCCGAGCGCTCCCCAGCCGTCCGTGTGGATATAGAGTTTTTTAAGGCCTGCTTTTTTGAGCTCCTGCATTTGAACGGCTCTTTTTTCAAATGAAGCATAAAGCTTTTGATTTGTTGAGTTCTTATCATAGAATTTTGATTCCGGCTGAATTGTAGAAAAAATCTTATGATGAAGAACGGGGCAGCCTATAAGTTTCTTTATATTTTCATTTTCTTTTATTTTATCGTCAATTGTTTTAAGCTTGCCCTTTTCAATGAGATAGTTCCTGAAATCCTTGGCTATGGTATTGTAATCGCACTTTTCGCTGTGGAAAGTAAAACGGATTTTTCTTTCATAGGAAAGCTTGCCGAGGCTGGACATCCAGTGAACTGAATTTACAAAAGAAGCGTGCCTGCCGAATGATGAAAACATACAGGCGTCATACGGTGTTTCTACTATTGCGGAAAATCCGTTTCCGTCGCACACTCTTCCCCAAACGGGCATATAGCAGTCTCCCGTATTTATTCTTCTGAGGTAATGAGCAAAGCCGAAGGTTGAAAGGAAGTTTTCCTTATATCCGTCGGGCATAAGGAAGCCCTGACGCATTGCGTCAACATGATACGAAGCTTTGCCTTTATTTTTTGAATTAAACGGCGCAGGAAAATATACCGCCTGAATATCATAGCCTGTTTCATTCTCTGCTTTAAGTGAAAATTCAACAGTATTTTCCCCCGTGATTTCAGCCTTGCAGATAAGTGTGAAATCAAGCTTCTTTCCAAAGGCGATAAAAGAACTGTAGCGGCAGATGATGCAGTTCGGCTTTGTTTCAATTGATTTTTTAAGGGCGCTTGAAAACGGGCGGTATGTGCTTATATATTTACTTCCGGCTTTTTTTCTTATGATAACATAGGGACGGCGTCCGTCACTCACCCATGAAAAGCCGTTATAGATCACTTCATAATCGCAGTTTATGTGGCTGCACAGTATTCTCAGTTTTCTGCTCATATATCTTTTTCTCCTGTAATTTTTTCCAAGCAATTATATTGGCTGAGTTCTTTTTTCATAAATTTATCATCGCTGCCGGAAGCGTATTCAACTGCTTCCTTAACGAAGTTTATATCATTTTCATCAAGCTCGTTATTTTCGTAATTATTTACAGCCGCCCTAACTCTGAGCGCGCGTATATAATCAGCGTGTTTTTTCTCTGATAAGTCATAAAAGAAAATAGGAATTATGCTGAGCACGGAAAAAATTATGCCGAGCCATGTTACACTTTCAAATGTGTTCATCATAACGGTTTTGTCTTTAAGCGCCACGTCAATATTATCGCCGAAGCCCACTCCGCCGAAAGACATAAACAAAGGCATGAGGGCACTTGTAAAAAATCCGAAAAGGGTGGTTACGAACGCGCTGAAATTCTGCCAGAAGCCCTCCAGCCTTTTTCCTGTTTTCCACTGCTGGTAATCAAGCACATCGGGAATCATAATTGTGGAAATATAGCTTAAACCATTGAAAAGATTTTGGAAGAATATTGCCACGAGTATGAGATATGGCTGATTTAATGTGAAAAGCTGCATAAATGCCATTACCATGAAGCCGACGGTTGAAATGAGCATTACATTTCGCTTTCCGAGCTTTTTAATCAAAAACGGGCCTACAAGCATTCCGGGAACAAGCGCGTTGTTCAGCAGAATGTTGCATATGCTTAACGCAAACGAGCCGTTTTGACCCGAAATAGCATAGTTACATATCCACAAATACATATTTATATTTCCTCTTACACCCACAAATATGGTGTAGAGAGTGATTATCCAGAAATATTTATTTGTGAGAAGCTGTTTTGTGCCGTCAAGGAATTTGACCTGCGCAACATATTCTTTATGTACGATAGTTCTTTCTTCCGTGCCGAAATAGGCAAAGAAAACAAATACAATACATCCCAAACCGCAAATGGGGAAAGCCCATCTGTAAAGCTCAATGTTGTTCATGGGATTTTCGCTTGATGCAAACAAAATTCCTGCCGCAAGCGGAAGTATAACATTAACAACTGAAGCGGGAATATTTGATACAAGCCCCTTGAACGCTCCTATATTTGCTCTTTCCTGAGCTACAGGAGAAATCGTTTGCTCAATGCCAACCAAGCATTGATTTAAAATTGTTGAAAAGAATGTTCCTACCTGTATAAGGATAAACATGAGCAATGCGCCAAGAGAAACATCAATAACAGAGGCTTCAACGGAGAATATCGGTATACTCGGAATAGAAAAAGAAAACAGGATATTTTCCGTTAATACCTGAGGGATGAAAGGAACGGCGCAAAAGCAAACCACCGTTAAGATTGCAGACGACGGCAGAAATCGCTTGAATTTATTTTTAGATGATTTTGAATTATCAATCATCATAGAAAGTATAGGCGCCCTCACAAGGCCGAGAACGGACGCTGCCATTCCTGCGATAAATACAAATCCTGATGAAACCTTGAAATAGCTTATCATCATAGGGACGTTGATGGCTATCGTAGTCCAAGTTATCAAAACACTTGAAAAAGATAGGGAGCCTGCGCCCAACGCCAAATTAAGGAACTCTTTGTAATTAACATAATATCCTTCAGGCGGAGTTCGCCAATACGTTTTCAGCTTTCCCATCATGGTGTTTATTTTAACGGATAAATTTTTCATCTCAGCACCTCTGTAAGCAACCAAGCGCATTTATAAGCAATCGTAACCTCAGTTGAGAAACTGCCTGCGCTTGTCTAAATTACTTTTTATTCTTTGACTTGCTGTTTTTTCTTGCTTCTCTAAGCTTTGCCGCATAGGCTTCTTTTTCAGCTTTATTGCGCTTTTCCTGCAAACTTAAAGCTTCTCTCTGAGCCTCGGCGCGGGCCTTTGACTCGTTATATCTGCTTTTTATTTCTTCATAGTGAAGATAGTTTTCCTGCTGTGTCAAAAGCTTTTTCGCATCAAGAAACGGCTTTGCCGCGCGGTTATATAAAGAAAACTCATCTCTTGCCTGCTTTAACGAACGCTTTGCGGCGGCTGTTTTTCTTTTTATCTCGGAAAGTTCTTTTCTTGAAGATAATGTGTTTTGCTTATTTTTCTTTTCCTGCTTTATCTCATCAATCAACTCTGCCTGCCTTTTCTCAAGAGCGGAGATTTCTGACACAACAGAGTCAAACACTGAGTAATCAAATTCCTGAATACCGTTTTCATAACAGCGTGAAAGCAGCTTTTTGGAGCGTTTCTCCTGCCGCGCTATCTCAATCATGCAAAGGCGCATCTCTTTTTCGGTTTCGCTGTTTTTAGGAAGAGCTTTGGCGTCTTTAAGCGAAATTGTATTAAGCGTGTAAAGCCCGTTTATGCCTGCTTCGCAAATTTTTTCTGCTCTCTCAACCTGCATTTGCACAACGGGAGATTCAAATTTGTGAATCTCTTTCATTACATACTGAGCAATTTCGATTTTTTCGTTGTCTTCTTTCTGCTTTTTATACCTTGCTTTTGCGGCTTTTATCTTCTCCCTGTCACGGCTTTTTTTAGCTTCTTTAATTTCGCTTTTAGATGGTTTTACCGCTTCTTTTGAAACATAATCCTGAGCTTCTTCAATTATATCTATTGCCTCTACAAGCTTTTCATCTGAAAGAGCGCCGTTTCCGTAATCCTCAAACAAGGCACGTATCTTTAAAACGGTTACCATTGCTTTTTGCTTTTTTTCTGTAAGGTCGTAGAAAAAATACGGGATGGCATTCAGCGCCGCGCCGATAGCTGAGGCGATAACGAGTATTCCGCAAATCTTTTGGAAATAATATTCGTCATACAAAACATAATAAACATTGCTTCCGTCATATCCCAAAGATTTTGCCACCGTTTCGTTAAGGCCTGCCCAGTCATAAATAGCAGGCAAAACAAATCCCGTTATCATGGTAACAACATTAGTGATAAGACCCATTGCAAGGAAAATGCCGTCAATTCGCTCTCCTGAAATATATTGCTGATAATCCCTGATATCACCGTTAAGGCTGTATGTAAGCAGATTACCCAAGGATGTGCCGAGACCGTTAATGAACATACATCCGAGCATAAGCCAGATTACCATGTTTTTCGGCGCATCTGCTATAACGGGATACATCATCATTATAAAAAATATGCTGAGAACATTTGAAACGATAAGAAGATTTCGCTTGCCTATTTTTCTTATCAAAAAGGGGGCAAACAGCATAGACCATAACGCGGAATTGCCGTAAACCGCCGTAACTATAGAATACTGAAGCGGCGTGCAGGCGTTTTGATAATTGTAAAGCCATGCAAGAATTGTTGCGAAAGATGATTCCAAAAAGCCAAGCCACCCGGCAAGCGCTATTATCCAGAAATATTTGTTTTTTGCAACGGCTCTTAAAGAATCGCTGAATTTTATCTGAACAGTATGTGTTTTTGCCTGTACGATTTTTTCCTGTGTGTTTAAGTGTATGAATATAGTTAAAAGCAGCCCCAAAAGAAGAATAGGCGGATATACTGCTCTGTATATTTTCATATCGTATATTGTATTTTCGCCGGTTATCCAACTTGCAAGAAGCGGCATTAAAAAGCCGATGATAGTTGGTGAAAAAGAATCTACTACCGCGGTAACGGAGTTAACATCGGAGCGTTCATAGGTGTTAGGTGAAAGTACGTTTATTATGTTTGTGTATGAATCAAACATAAACATATAGAAAAACTGAAACCCTATGTTAAAAAGTAAAACGGTAATACATTTCCAAAGCATATTCATTCTGTCATAAGGCATCCATGTAAAGCCTATTGCCAGAATTACAGTTGGTATTGCCATAGTGAATATGTAGGGTCTGAATTTTCCTTTGCTGCTTTTTGAGTTGTCAACCATTTTTGCTCTGAGAGCGGTTAAAGGGAAACCGGAAAGCACGCTTATAATGTATATAACATATAGTTCTCTGGGCGGTATGCCGATGGTATTTCCTATCAAAGTGTTGCCGACGGACAAAAGCATTGTCTGCACTGCGTAACAAATGAATTTTACACCCATTCCGCCCACAGCAAGAGATGCTATTTCTTTAAACGGCATATATCTGCCGTACGGAGGCTTGCTCCAATACAGCTGCAGATCCTCAAATATTTTTTTAATCTTTTTTGCCGAAGCGCCCATTTTGCCGTTATCTCCTTTTTTCATTATTCTAACAAGATTTTAAAGCAGACAGGCATGGTGCTGTTGATTTTTTCACTTGTTTTTATCAAAAGCCCGCTTTTTGATTCAATCCAGCTGCACTTTGTGTCAAACCCCAAAACGGTAATGTTTTTAATTATGCAGTTGAACAGATCGGCGCTTATACCAAGGGATTTAATATTAAATTTGTCCCTGCCGTTTGGTTTCAGCGCAAATGCATAAACCGTTCCTGTTTTGTAAGTGAAACGATAATCTTTTTTTGTATAACTGAAATGCTCGTTGAAAGAACCCGATTTTTGCTTTTTTCCTTCTCCGTAAAGCTTATATGGCTGAGTATCCCAAACAGCCTCGCTGTTCATTTCAGTCCATTTCCCTAATTGCTTTAAAATATTCTTTTCCTCGCCGCATATCGTTCCGTCTGCCATAGGCCCTATGTTGAGCACAAAGCATCCGTTTTTGCTTATGACATCAAGAAAATTGCAGGCGATGATCTCAGGAGTTTTGAATTTGTTTGTTGTACAGTAACTCCATGAATTGTAAGATGTGGAGGTTTCTCCCTGCCAGATATAAGGACTTATATTTTCAAGCTGGCCGCGCTCCCTGTCAAATATTGCGCAGTTATACATGGCAGCATCTGATTTATAGTAAACGCACACCTGTTTTCCCCATTCAACAGAACGGTTGTAGTAGTATGCAAGAAATTTCTTCATATAAGGTCTGAAGGCTTTATAAGATACCCACCAGTCAAAGAAAAGAGAACTCGGGCGGTATTTGTCTATCAATTCGCACGATGAAACCAGCCAGTCCTCAAGCCACTCTTGGGTAGGCTCTATGCCGTGTTCCTGACGCAGCAGTGTGTAAAGATTGTTAAACTTATGAACATTTTCACAGGCGCCGTAGAACTCTCGGTACTTTTCATCCTGCGTTTCATTCTTAAAGCCTATAGTTTTGCCGCCGTTTAAAAACCAAAAATGCTCTGCACGGTGGCTGGAAGCGGAAAATATCAAATTCTGTTTTTCACACTCTGTTTTTATTGCTCCCAAAAAATCCTTTTTCGGCCCAGTTTTCACTGAAGTCCATTCATTCAAATCAGAATTATAAAGTTTAAATCCGTCATGGTGCTCTGCTACAGGCATAATAAACCGCGCTCCGCAGTTTTTGACCGCAGAGACCCATTCGGCGGCGTCAAAGTTTTCCGCCCTGAATAATTCAATAAAATCACGGTAGTTAAAATTTTTTCCGTATTTTCTTTTGTGATGCCAATATACGGGATTACCCTTGTAGTACATTAGCCGGGGATACCATTCGCTGAAATATTCGGGAACGGTAAACAGACCCCAATGTATGAAAACACCGAATTTGGCTTTTTTGTACCATTCGGGCACTCCGTATTCAGAAAGACTGCTCCAATCCGGTTTGTACTTTCCGTTTTTATTGACTTCATCTATCTTTTTTATGTAGCTGAGGCGAATTTCCTTTTCCATAATTATTCTGCCTTGACATTAGAACATTTAACGGTTTTTAAGTGTTTGCTGTTGCAGTATTTATTTGAGCTTACAACAAGATTATCCGTTGATTTAGCTGTGATACAAAAACCTTTATAATTCATAAATTCATTGCCTGTTATTTTTATGTTTTTATGCACAGGGGCAGCATGAATTTTGTTTTCAGGCTTAATGCGCACAGGAGTTTCTCCGCAGTATTCGAATTTATTGTTTTCCACGCTTACGTCAAGGCACATACCGCTTTCATACCAGCTTTCAGCGTCATCCGAAAGCAATATGCCGCTCATTGTAGTGCTTTTAAAATGATTGTTTTTAATACGCACCCTGCCTCTTGTTGTAAGCAAAAGTCCGCGTGTGATTATACGTGTTAAATAATTATTCTCAAAATCAACATCGGGGCAGGCGTCAATATCTTCAACAACATAACCCAAGCCCTTATCCGAAGCTTTATCAAGAACAAGCTGTATATCCGTTTCATTTAAAAGCTCTGAGCTCTGTATTTTTGAAGTGCCCTCCTGAAGCATTGTTTTTGTGTTTATATATGCTATTTCATCTCCCGCACGGAGGGGGTTAAACCCGTGCGACTGAGGATGCATAAAACGAACGGTTATTTTATTCCCTTCTGCTTTAATTATTTTAAAGTGTATACCGTGCACATTCAGGCAATCGTCGCCTGCTCCGTCAAAGACGCTGTTTGAAACAGAAAATTTTCCTCTGCACATACACACCTGCATAAAATCTGCAACGGAAGCCATTTTTCTTGCCGAATTTTTCTCAGGCGCAAAGCAGGAATTTTTGATGGTTACATTTTCACTGTCCTGCGCTACAAACGCAAGAGAATAATTAAAGCGCTGTTTGAAAGCATCTATAACTATATTTCTGCTCTTGTTTATAAAAATTCCTGCATACTGCCGCCTTACATCAAACAGATAAAAGCGGTCATCTATTTTAAACCTCATTGTGTTTGGATAGTATGCCCTAAATCTTCTGTTTGAGATATCCTGTATACGGACTGCCCCGAAAAGCGGGTGTGAAACCCTCTTGATTTTTTCAGGCGTTTCACTTCTCAGCAATCCTATCCAATGCGCGTTTGCCGCGCATAAATCTGCGGCGCACTTATATCCTGTGCCGTAAAAATAAAGCTTTGAGTTTTCAAATGTGTACTGAGAATCTTTGTCTATCTCATAATCAACGCTGAACAGTGATTTGTTTACGACTCTGAGTTCGTGCATATCGGGATGAGCGTGCCTTATTTCCATATTGCGCACAACTATATTTTCACAGTTTTCAATCGCAGAGTTTGTGACTTTTCCCTCAATAATAAAAACCGCGCCGCTGCCCTCTATCGTTAAATTTTTTATTCCGTTTAAATAAAACGGAACTTCATTAAGATGAGGCGTTTCATTATTTTTAAACTCTTTATCGCCCACGGTGTTGGTTATATAGAGCATATATCTGCGGCATTTTTCGCTGTTTATATAATACGTTCCGGGAGAAAATATAATATTTTCACATTTGCAGTTTGCGGCTTCGTCAAAAAGTGCAGAAAGCTGCTGTGTTATCTCCTGTTCGGGAAGCACTCCGAATTCAGCGGCATTAAGAGTTTTCATACTAATCCTCCAGCATATTTTTTATTACCGGGTACTCTGGCAGATCCGTGAAACCGTAAAATGATTTTGCGTTTTCATATAAAAACAGTTCTTTTTCACGTGTGTTCAGATCGTTTGACTTGATTATAAAATCATAACTCATTTTGTAAGTGATTTCCGTCATTGTTCTGGGATAATCACTGCCCCACATTAGTTTTTCAAAGCCGCATATTTCGGCGGCTGTTAAAATTGCTTTAACGGCACTCGGAAACGGATAGAACTCGCTGTTGAACAGCCATGTGATGCCGCCGCTTTCTATGTAAACATTTTTATATCTTGCAAGTTTAATCTGCTGTTCCCAATTTTCCCTGGTTACCATGCCGAAATGGCCTATTGCTATTTTCAAATCAGGGAAACTGCGGATTATTTCTTCAAGCTGACCCGTTTGCGCGTCTCCGTCTGCCATATCTATGGCAATAAACTTTCCGTGCTTTGCGGCCTTTTCAAAAACATTTATATGTTTTAAAAGATTTTGCTCTTTAAATTTGCAGGAGCACAGCTTAATGCCGTCAAACCCGTCAACTGCAAAATTATCGTTTTCTTCATAAAGGGAGCAGATCTTTATTCTGTCTCCATACGTTCTTTTTACTGAAAGAAGGTAATCGTCCTGATTTCCGTCCATAATTTCCTGAACGCAAACCCCGCCTGAGACCCGAGCATAATCCATATTGGCTATAAGCATTTCAGCGGTATTTTCACCGCTCAGCATATACGGAGGCATCATCTGCCTGACTTCGCCGCCAAACATACTTTTTCCGTTTCCGACACTGTAAACGGGCTTTGCGTTATGCGTTCCGTTTTGAATTTTCCATAAATGAATATGCGAGTCTATTATTTTCATAATGTTACTCCATCCTTGAAAATGGCTATTTCTCTGTATCCGTTTTCTTCATTTTTAGCGAAATATTCACCGTTTGCCGTTTTCAGAATAAGCCGAAAAAGCGAAAGACTGTCTGAGTTTTGCGAATCAAAATCTATCCAATGGCTTTTGCGGCGGGCAAGCTGTGAGTTTGTTGATATTTTAAGTGTGGGAACAGGCGCTCCGAGGGGTGTTCCTCTGCCCGTGGTAAATAAGATTAAATGGCAGCCTGCCGCCGTTAGATTTGTTACAGCAACCATATCGTTTCCGGGCCCGTTTAAAAGATTGAGGCACGGAGTTTTTGCAACGTCACCATAATCAAGCACGGCAGTTACGGGAGCGTTTCCTCCCTTTTGAACACAGCCGAGAGATTTTTCTTCAAGAGTGGTAATTCCGCCCGCCTTATTTCCCGGCGAGGGATTTTCGCTTACAGGCTGATTGTGTGATATAAAATAAGATTTATAGCGGTTTATGAGATCAGCTGTTTTTTCAAACACATTTCGGCTGACGCATCTGTTCATCAGTATTTGCTCTGCGCCGAACATTTCCGGAACTTCGGTAAGCACCGCAGTTGCCCCCATATCGGAGAATTTATCTGCCATTTTTCCTACAAGCGGATTGGCGGTTATTCCCGAAAGGCCGTCGCTTCCGCCGCACTTCAATCCTATTTTAAGCATAGAAGCGGGCACTTTTTTACGAGTGTCTTTTTCTGCCTGTTTTTGTAAATCTTTAATTATCTTTACGCCCTGTGCAATTTCATCTTCACAGTCCTGAACGTTTAGAAATTTAATTCTTTCGCTGTCATATTCCCCGAGCACTTTTTTGAGCTCTTCAATATTGTTGTTTTCACAGCCGAGACCAAGCACCAAAACTCCGCCGGCGTTGGGGTGTTTTATGAGCCCGCAGAGTATCTGCTGTGTTCTTAGGTGATCGCCGCCGAGCTGACTGCACCCGTAAGGGTGAGGAAAGCTAAACGCTCCTGTTTTTTCAGCAAGAATTTCGGCGGTTTTATTTACACAGCCCACGGTGTTAATAATCCAGATATCGTTTCTGATGCCTATATCCCCGTTTTTTCGCACAAATGCAAAAATATCGGGCGGCGTTTCTTTTTTTCTTTCTGTCAGCACCGGAGAATAATTATATTCATTCACGCCCGAAAGACCTGTTTTAAGATTATGTGTATGCACATGTTCGTCCGCTGCAATATCGGCAGAAGCGAAACCTATCGGAAAGCCGTATTTTATAACAGGTTCTCCTTTAGCTATTTTATATCGGGCATATTTATGCCCGTTTTCAAGGTTTACCTTTACATTATCATCGGGATGAATTACGATAAAGCCCATTTCATAGCCTCTCTTATTCCTTTTTGCTGAATCAAAGCTGTGCCCTCTGCAACGCTTTCAAGCATTGGGGTAAGGTCTGTTCCCCATAACTGAGTGTTGGCAAGAATATCCGAAACGGTATTATTTTTGATAAAATCAACTGCGTATTCATCATCTGAAATATCATTATTTTTGTAATATTCAATAAGAGCGGCAAGCGAAAGCGCAATGGGGCGCGGATATTCGCCGTGAGCATTTTTATAATCAAAAGCTGTGGGAAGCACCCTGACTGAGAATTTGCTTACAGAATTCAGCGCAATGGATTTAAGCTGATGGCAAATATACGGATTTTTAAATCTCTCAAGCACAGAATTGGCAAAAGAAATGTTTTCTTCGCTTGCTCCCAGCATCGGAATTATGTATTTAAATATACATTCACGCAGAAAGCTGTTAATCTGTTCATCTTTAAGACAGTCTCCCACACTTTCAACTCCGCATAAAAGTGCCGGGAACACCATACTGGTATGCGCGCCGTTGAGCACACGAACTTTGCGTTTTTTGTAAGGTGAAACGTCATTAGTCCACACAACATTAAAGCCTGCTTTGCAAAGGGGAAGCTCATCTTCGAAATCGCCCTCTATTACCCACAGGTGAAAAATCTCTGCCGTGTCCAAAAGCTGATCATTCCAGCCGATTTCCCTGCAAAGCGTTTCCGCCTCATCTTTGGGATAACCTGTTACAATTCTGTCTACAAGTGTGTTGCAGAATTTATTTTCACTGATTACCCATTCAAAAAAATCTTCTCCGAGCTGCCACTGCTGAATATATTTGAGCACACATTTTTGCAGTTCTTTGCCGTTGTTATCAATAAGCTCACAGGCAAGAATAATAAATCCCGGCAGCTTGGCTTTAAATCTTTCATATAAAAGCAATGTTAATTTTGCGGGAAATGAAGCGGGCGGCGCATCCGAAACACGGCAATCGGGGTCATATGCGATTCCTGCCTCTGTGGTGTTTGATATTATGAAACGGAAATCCTCATTTTTAGCTAATTCCAAAAATGCCTCAAAATCTTCATAAGGATTAATTGCTCTGCTGATTGAATGAATTTCCGTGTGTTCATTTACTTCTTTTGAGTTTTCAATACCTCTTAAAAAAAGATTATAAACGCCGTTTTGCTCATTTATTTTATCGCAAAGGCCTTTTGCAATAGGCTGAACTATTACCGCCTTGCCGGAATAAAGCCCTTTTTCATTGAGTTTATGTATAAAGTAGTCTGCAAATCCTCTTAAAAAGTTTCCTTCTCCGAATTGAATAATTGTCTCTTTCATTTTTACTACCCCTATTATTCAAAACTTAAAAGTACTTTAGCAATACTTCCGTCATTGTGCGCCAATTTATCAAAAGCTTCTGCCGCGTCAGTGTAATTATAAATTGCGCTTACCATTTTCAAAACATCGGCTTTTCCTTCTGATACAAGGTCTATAAGTTCCTCAAAATCAGAAGTAAAAGCATTTCTTGAGCCGAAAATATTAAGCTCCTTTTTCAAAATTATTGAATGAAGAAATGTAGTTTCTTTTTTTCCGTTGCCTATAAGTATAATGTTTGCGCCTGTTGCCGAACAGTCTATGCAGTTTAAGAAAGTAACAGGCAGACCGCACGCTTCAACGCAGACATCAAACATATTTCCGTTTGTAAATTCTTCTGCCGCTTTAACGATATCGGTTTCTTTGGTGTTTACCGTGAAGTCCGCACCGTATTCCTTAGCAAGCGCAAGCCTGTTATCAAGCAGATCGGCAATCATTACCTTTGCGCCCATTGCTTTTGCTTTAATAAGGGCAAAAAGACCTATCGGGCCTGCTCCCATTATAAGCAGATTATCGGATTCTTTTATTTGAGCTCTTGACAATGCGTGGCAGCTTATTGAAAACGGCTCAATAAGCGCAAGCTCTTTTGCCGAAAGACCCTTTCCGCTGATTATTCTTTCAACAGGCATTGTTATGTATTCCTGAAAACTTCCGTCACGCTGAACGCCCATTGTTTCATTGCCCGTGCAGGCATTTACAATACCTCTTTTGCAGGCATAGCATTTTGTGCAGTTGAAATAAGGATTTGCCGTAACTATATCTCCCGGCTTCAGCCCTTTATCGTTTTGCTCTATCTCAACTATCTGGGCGCTGAATTCGTGGCCCGGAATTCTGGGATAAGTGGTAAAAGGCTGGTTGCCCGTATAGGAAGCAACATCCGCTCCGCATATTCCGCAGTATTTGATTTTAAGCAGAGCTTCTCCTTTTTTTGCAACGGGTTTTTCTTTATCTTCAATTCCGATTTTAAACGGTTCTGTAATTTTTACTGCTTTCATATTATCTTATCGCTCCAAATTTATGTATTTGCTGTTCCAGATCACCGCTGTTTTAAGCGGCGCGCCTTTGCAGTATATTTTATTTTCATATGCCGATATAGGATCTTCTATGAACTCATCTTTATCTATCAGTTTAACAAGCTCATCAAAACGGCTTTTGCACAATATTTCTATAGCCTGCTCCATATGCTTTTTGGTGAAGTTTATAGAAGACAGTATTACCTGATTTTTGAACCCGAACGGCATTGTGTCAAATGTGATCTTCGGGCCGAGTGAAAAGCTGTTATAAATGCCGTTGCACCCAAGCACACCGTGCTCAAACGCTATTTTATGCTCAATATCCGTTCCGCTGGCGCCTACAAAAACAGTTGCTCTGCCGTTTATTTTTTCTATAATGCTCTGCGCTGTCTGTTGAGCGGTCATTGAGTCGCTGCAAAGATACTGAGCATTAACTACTTCTTTGGCAAAGCATACTTTATCGCTGCTTTCAGGGCTTCTGCCCACAAACAAAATATTTGCCTGCGGATGATTCAGGCGTATCTGGTGAGCAATAAACAGCCCTGTAGTGCCGAGACCGAATACAACCACCTTTTCAAAAGTGCTGTGATACGCCAGATTTTTTGCCAATATCTCGCTGCACTGATTTTTTGCAAGTTCTACTCTGTAATTCTGAGCAACTCCTATATCGCACATTCTTTCATGCTGAAAGATAGCACAGGCATACGGATCTGAAAACACAAGCCTTTTGGCAAGGCTTAAAGGCAGTTTTGCAGGGCCCTCATATTCTTTGGGCAAATGCAAAAGCATATCGGGATTAAAATAATTACGGTCGCAGAAGATACCGTCCGCACCGTCACAGCCATATTCAAAATAGCTTTCTTCTTCTGTAAATCTTGTGGGGTCGTAGCTGTTTCCGCCCCTTATAAGCAAAATGGCAAAACGATTTTCTGAGGGTACCCAAACAACACCTTCATGCCCGTTTATCAGGCGTGATTGCCCATCGGGGAATTTTTTATCAAGTTTTCCCTCCCGGCCCATTTTCATAAGTTCATAATCAGTGCCGCAAAATCCGCAGAAAACGGGAAATGCTTCTATACCGGGTTTTGGATTTTCCGTGCGAAGCTGCTGACGGTTGGGATTTATTAATTCCACACTGCCGTATTGAAGCGGTTTATTTTTATCATTCACAAAATAAGTTGCGAATGTTTTCATTTCAGTACACACCCTTTTTTCAGAATTATATTTGCGTATTGCCGCCTTTCACCCGTGGCAACAACGGCATAAGCGTTTTTCGCTCTTTCGTAATAATCAAATCTCTCCATAAAAGACATTTGAGTTTCGGGACAGTATTTGTTCAGAATATTTTTATACTCCGACCAAACAGAAACATCCGCTTCGTCCCCTTCGCATTTTTCCATTAAAATAAAATTACGGCTGTCATACTGATCAAGCGGGAAAAGCTCCAGAATGCCCGATAAAAGTTTCGGTATCTCAATTCCGTCCGCTCTTACTAATCTTTGAGCCATTGATGCGGAGGGAAAATTTGCGTCTGCAAGCACGATTTCATCGCCGTGACCCATTTCACAAATTATTTTAAGCAAATCGGGTGATATTTGCGCAGGAATTCCTAATAACATATCTATCCTCTGTCTGTTTTAAAACTCAAGTATTTCGGTATTTACATTGTTATTTTTATCAAGCGTCAAAAGGGTGCCGCCCAAAGTATTGAAATCAAAGTTGCAGTTATAAGAACTCTTTGTCATATAGCAAAGCTTAACTCCGTCATATTCAGAGATAAAATTATTAAGATGATCGTGGCCTGCAAAGAGATGAGTGCCGTTATTTTCCTTAAACACCTGGAAAAATCCTTCGTTTTCAACAGCGGTGTAGGAATCTTCGCCTCTGTGGCCTGATTCATATTCGCCGTTTACCTCTTTGTATTCAGGAACAGGCACATGCATAAATGCCATATTGGGAACAGGATTGCCCGTTGTTTCAGCTATGCCGTCTACCGCCCATTTATACCACTCTATCATATTCTCGTTAACGCCGCCGTCCGTTACTTTTCCGTCAACTATTCTGAATTGGCCGTCATCCATTAAAAACAGCGAATATACGGGCTTGCCGTTTCGGGTGATGTTAACGATATAGTTGCCCATACCGTTCATTCCCTCAGGGCCGCATTTAAAAAGCGAATATTCGGCGTTCTCATAAATTTCCGCAAGTTTTGCTTTGTCAGCTCTGCCCTCATAGTCATGATTGCCGAACACGGGCGCCCACGGAATTTCAAAGCCGTCCATAAAATCCGCAAACTGCTGAGTGCATATATCGTTCCAGGCAGTAAGCACCGAGTCCCCGCCCACAATTATCAGATCAGGCTGAGCCTCATTGATTAACTGCTTGAGCTTAATTCTGCTCATGGTGTCTAAAATAAAATTCGTGCCGAGCCAAGAAGCTCCGAAAGTAGCGTGGTTGCGGATATGTATATCAGTTAAGCAGAGGATTTTAAAATCCTCATCGCCCGCTTCAACAGACTGGGCGTAATCGGGAGTATATGTATCGGCAGCAGACCATTCATCGCACACCGCAACGCCCTTTTGCAATTCAAGCGCAATTGACGCAAAAACAGCATTGCACACAATAACAACTGCCGCCCAAACGCAAATAATTCCTATTATTACTTTTACGGGTTTTTTTGATAAAAACTTTTTCATATGCCTATCCTCTCAAATTATAAATTTTTTGCGGAAAATCCATATATCCGCTCATGCACTAATTTGTTTCATCACCATAAAAATCTGCTCAAATACATGCCGAATTTTATCAGTATTCCGCCCGAAGCAAAAACATTTTTCTGATAAAATTTATATTTTATTTCATAAAAGGCATATACTGTGTGCTGTGCGTATTTCAAACTGTATTTTTCAGCGATATTCAAGCCGCAAACCGAAAACAATATATTTTTTGGCGGATAATGAAATATTTGGCTAAAAATTTTTAAAACACGCATGCGATTTTTATAAAGTTTGACATATCATTTTATATATTATATAATAGTTTGGCTGAAACTAATTGCGAAATGCTATCAATAAATTTAGAAATCTTATCATTAACTCAAAAGGTAAAATTATGAAATCAACAGAAAAAGGAGTTTTAAAAAAATCTAATTTATTTTTCTCAACTCCTTCACAAACCGCAAAAAAACTATATTACTATCCGATAAGCGCCGGCCACTTTTTTTGCGTTAATGGATATCACCTTGTAAGGCAGAATTATGACAGCCTGCTGGTGACCTATATCATGGACGGAAGCTTTACCTTTATACTTGACGGCAAACATATCACCGCCCATAAAGGTGATACGGTGATTTTGGATTGCTACAAACCTCACGAGTACTATACTAACGACAGCTTTGAATCAATTTGGGTGCACTTCGGCGGCGCAAATTCAAGGGATTTCTATAACGAGATAATAAAACATTCGGGCAATCTTATAAAATGCACCGATCCCGATCATGTTAAAAGGCTGCTGTTCAGAATATATAATAATATCGCAGAAAACGCGACCTCTTCTGAACTTAATCATTCTTTGGATCTTTATAAACTTATCACGGAGCTTGCCGCGCCCCAGATGATAAACAGCAAAAGCAAGATAAGCTATGAGGATCAAATTCACGAAATAAAAAAATATATAGCGGAGCATTTGCAGGACGATATTTCCATAAAAAATTTAGCCGCTATAATGCACATGAGCACATCGCATTTTTCAAGAATTTTTAAACAGCAAACAGGCTTTGCCCCCTATGATTACGTTTTGATTTACAGGCTCAACAAAGCAAAGGAGTATTTGCAGAAAACAAATTTAACGGTGTCTGAGATAACCTACGAGGTTGGCTTCAACAGCGAATCGAATTTCATTTACTTTTTTACCAAGCACAACGGAATTTCACCCAACAAATTCAGAAAACTCAAATTCTAAAAAAGGAAAAAAGGTGTTATACGGCGGTTTCACGCCGTATAACACCCTTTTTATTTGGTGAATTTATTTGCTTAAACTTATTCCTTTTTCACCGAGTTCAATAAGCATTTTGCAGTAATCATAGTTTCGCTTTTGAATATCATCCTGATAAACTTCTAATTCAGGCAAAGAAACGGCAAAGAAATCATAATCAACCGCGTCGTCAATATGTTTTTTTCCGAAGTCGGCAAGATTTTCAAAAGCTTTTCGTGCCTTTTCCTTACAGCCAAGTTCAAGATAAGCAAGCCCGATATAATAAATGTAATCAGACGGCTGGTCATTATAGTATCTGACGGGTTCCGGCTCTGTGCTTCCCACGGTTGCAAGATTGAAATATTTATTGGCTTCGTCATTTTTGCCGAGCGCCTTATAGCATTTTCCTATTATATAATGAGCTCTGTTGTCAGGAACATTAAACAGCTTGCCCTCGCCGAAATTATCGGGATAATTTATTGTTTTTTCAGCAAGCGCAATTGCTTTTTCAAAATTGTTATTGCTAAGTTCTTTTTCGGCAAGCGCAAAAAGAGATATTTTATACTGCTCGGCTACCTTGCCTTCTCCGCCTTCCCACACATGGAAAACATGGCGTTCAAGTATTCGGAGCGCTTCCTCAAAGCACCCGTTTTTATTGAGCAGTGTAACATAAGCAAGGCAGAGCGTATCTCTGTCTTCTATTAAATCTTTATGCTGATTGAGAACGGCAAGCCTTTCTTCACAAGAAATATTTGCCTTTGCAAAGAGCTGATCCTGTTCAAGCAGGAAACGGCTGTTATCAGGCTCTAATTCACAGGCTGTTTTTATTGCCGCCAAAGCTTTTTCAATATCGTTTTTCTTGTTGTAGTAAGCAATTGATAAATTACGGTATGCAAGAGCGAAATCCTGTTTATTTTCCGTTGTATACTCCCAGCATTCTACAGCTCTGTCATATTGCTTTTTATCATAAAGCAAATTGCCCAGATAGTAATTCGCCATAGGCGATTTATCAAGCATACCAATAGCTTTTTCAAGTATCAGCATTTCGTAAATACTGTTTGGGAAGCAATAATCACTGCTTAATTTTTCGCCTTTTTCAAAGTGTGATACTGCATTTTCATCATCATTTAACAGCGAGTAAGCATAGCCCTTATAGTATTCTACAAGCGGACTTTGAGCACTGCAAAGATTTAAGATATCTATTGCTTTTTCATACAATCCAAACTGAATATAATCAAGAGATAATTTAAGGTAGTTGACAAGTCTGCCGCCCATAGCCTTAACAAAATCCTCTTCATCAAGGTATTGATAAAGAATGGGGAAGCAAAGTCTGTCAATTTCAAAACTCTCACTCAAAAATGCATCGTTATCACTCATCAGCTCCGCTTTGAGCGCTCTTGCTTTCATATTATGGTAATTGCCGATAAGGCACTTATCTAAAAACTCAAGAGCAAGCTCTTTATCGCCTTTTTTACAGCTGATGCACGCAAGATGAAAGAAAGCATTGCTTTGCGTTTCGGCAGACCATGTTGCTTTGAAAAAAGAGTCGTAAGCATTGTCAAGATCGCCGACAAGTTCATAAGCAACACCAAGATTATAAAATATTTCGCCGTTGTATGGATTTGGATTTCTCCAAGTCTGTTTTTTTATTGCCGCTTTAAAATACGGTATGCTTTTTTCAATCAGACCGTTTCTGAGAAGCAATAAGCCATAGGCGTTATTAAGCCTTATATCCGTATTATCCCTTGCAAGACCCTCAAGGTAATAATCGGCGGGATTTCTTGTTGCGTGCCTGTATTGCTCAAGATGCTGACCTGCAAGAAACAGCTCTTCCAAAGAATCAATATCTTTAGGCGCTTTTAATTCATCGGCAGGATCGGGAATAGGGATTTCATCAGGAACAAACTTTTTATGCTCGCAGAGCACCTTGCCGTTATGTTCAACCCTGATCACATAATCATCAAGATTATCCACGGTATCAATAAAACATTCTTCAGGCGACAGATCAACATTCTTGCTGTATATTTCTGCTGAATTAGAAATTATGCTTATATTTGCGTTTTTAAATTCACCCGTTGCGTAAACCTTTATTTCGTTTTCATTAACGCCTATAACAATATCCTTTGTTGCGTTGCTTACTCTGCCAACTGCTTTATAAGGCATAAAGTATTGTGTAAAGGTTTTTTCTTCGTTAGGTTTAAGCCATGTGAAATCAGGCTGGTTATCAGTATAAACGCCTGTCATTAATTCAATGTAAGGGCCGTCTTCATCAGTAAGATTTTTATCCCACTTTTTGCCGAAATCGCCGTTGCCCCAAGTCCACTGCTTTTTGCCGGGGGAAATATGGTGGTCTGCAATATGCAGGAGGCCTGCATTTTTTCCCTCATCAAAGTTACCTATAAAATCAAAATCAGAGTGAGCCGCCATATATGAAGTCGGCACCTTGATATTCTTGTATCTTGAAATATCAACGCCCTTTGAATAATCAACCTTGTAATACTCGCCTGTGGCAATAGGAAAGGTTGATACGGCGCGCTTTCCGTGATCCATAACCGCATTTACATCAGGCGGAAATACAGAATATGTATCATCATTTACACTGACGGCAGGATTTGCCCACCATAAAAATGTTTGCGGAAAGTCGGTAGGGTTGTATAACTGGCCTTTTATTTCGATATATGCTTTTTTGGGGTAAACGGTGATGCTTGCAACGGATTTTGTGCCGTACATTCTATCCGTTTCACCCACATAGGCAGTAACAGAGCCGTCTTCATTTTCACTGTATGAATAATCAACGGGAGAAAATGTTGAAGGTCTGTGATGCTGAGGCCAGTTAAATTCAATGCCGCCCGATATCCAAGGGCCGGCAAGGCCAACAAGGGCAGGCTTTATAACGTGATTATAATAAACGAAGTCATAGCCGTTTGTTTTGTCATAGGCACGCTGTATTCTGCCGCCGAGTTCCGGCAAAATCATAACATAAATATACTCGTTTTCTAAAATCAGAGCCTTATACTGCCTTTCCCCTTTTTCATCATATATCTTTTCAGTAACAGGCAGAGGATAGACTTTGCCCGTACTGCCCTGATACGCTCTTTTTTCTATAAACAGCGGGCTTTTTTCAGGCTTTGCAAGTTTATATGTAGGAATTGAAACGATAGTTTCTTTAATTGTTGCCTTGCTCATATTACACCTCAAATTAAGGAATATTGACCATATGTCGTTTTAATTATACAGTGTAAGCCGCTGAATTACTTTTGATAATCTGCTAAATAATTTAGAAATCCTGCTGCGAGATATGAAATGATATTAAGAAAGCCTCTGATAAGATTTTGAAACAAATATAAGCCCCGCAATGCCCTAAAACCAAAGAGCAGGCTTTGCTTCTGCCGTTTATATTCACTGTAAAAGAAAAAGCCGCTTGAACTCAAAACCCAAGCGGCACGTTTTTATATTATATCTTCTCTTTCTGCAAAAAGATTTCCTTAGCTTTTTTCAGTTCAAGCCTGTTTGAATAAAGCTTCACAGGAATTTCATTGTATACATTTGATATTCCGTGCTTAGTTTTGGGAGCTGTTCTTATTATGAGCACGGGATTATTTCGTATGTATTCTTCATAATCACGCAGACACATAACAAATTTACCGTCAATATTAAAATAATCGTTTATCAATCTGCCTGAGCTGAACACCTGTAAATTCAAGCCGTCAAATTCAAACTCAAGCCTTACATCAAATTTGTTTTCCAAAATGTCTTTCGGCAGATGAAGCTCATAATATGCTCTCTTCCCCGTGGAATACAGAAAATAATTGTAAGGCAGTTTTTTGGCAGACGTCGGCAAAAGTTTGATTTTATCCGTCAAATCATTTTCACAAATATATGATCCCGAAAATCCGCCTGCACAGGTCTCACAATAAGCATAATGATTATCGCTGTAAACTGTTCCGCGGGCAAACACGGCTTTGCCTTTTATAACGTGCAGTTTTTTAGCCTCATCTTCAGTTAATACAACTATTTTTATCTCGTTTCCTTTTTCGCTTATCGTGTTACCGTCAGTTCCTGTTTTAAGTACATATTCGTTATCGGCGGTTTTGCATTTAGGCTCAACCGACGCGCATTGAACAAAATATACTGCGTCTTTAAGACAGGCAATCGGCTGGGCTGTAATATATTCAAATTTTATACCGCCCAGAAATATATTGAACGGATAAAAGAACATACTTTCAGGCTCTATATCCATTTTAGGCAGAGTGATTTTTCTGCCTTTAAGATTTACTGTAACGCCTACATCTTTAAATTCTTTGTATTTAAGTCCTTTTTCATAACTGCCTGCAAAGAAATAACCGCTGCCCTGTTCGTCTATGCGCACGGAGCATTTCAAAAAAGAAATGTCGTTTGGGTCATTGGAATTCCACTCAGGAAAGAATGCAGGCTTTGCAGATATTTTGCTGTCAAACTCTCTTATGAACAAATGCATAAGCCTAAGGCGGTCAGCATGCGCGCGGCATTCACCGTAACGGCTTATAGGAGCCTGAAAATCATAATCAATAATAGGATAGTTGTTCGGATATCCCGTCAATCTGTTTTCCTGAAGCAGCCTGTGGTTTGGATTTCTGCCGCCGCAGAACATATAGTACCCAAGCCAAGCGGCGCCTGAAGCAAATTTTGCAAAGCCCACACCGTAGCCGTCTTTTTCCGATATATACGGCCTGCGGTGCTGGGTTACCTGATTTCCGGGGCCGATTTCACAAAAAGCATAAGGTACATCATCAAATACAGACTTATCATCCATTTTGTTTTTGTGAAGATCCGCGCCTATTTCATCTTCTGTTTTTGCGCTTGATATTGCAAAGCGGTTGTTTGGCTTGAGAGCGGTTTTGCCGTGTGTCCACGGAGCGTCAGGATATCCCCCCATCATAGGCAAAAGATTACGGTTCGGCATTGCGCTCGGCCATGCCGTCATTGTAAAAAACGGCGTTTTAAAGCCTATTTCTTCAGCAATTTTTTTCAGTGTAAGTATATGCTCGGTTTTGCCCGTGTACTCATTTTCAAGCTGAATACCGATAACCGTTTCGCCGTCCAAAAAATCTTTTACCTCTTTATATAAGTGAGTCCAATATTCCCTAACCTCAGCCAAATACCGTTTGCTGTCTGTTCTGCTGCCGGGCATAAGCTGAATCCTTTTTGGGAAACCGCCTCTTATTACCTCTCCGTGGCACCAGGGGCCTATTCTTAAAATACAAGGCATTTTTATATCGCGGCAAATGGTTAAAAAAGCGTTTATATTATTATCGTTGCTGAAATCGTATACACCTTTTTTTTCATTATGGTGATTCCAAAAAACATAAGTAGACACGGTGTTTATTCCGCAGTCCCGCATTTTAAGCAGAGTTTCTTTCCACCGATTATACGGCAAACGGGAAAAATGCATTTCTCCCGCCACGATAGTATACGGCTCTGAATCCTTTGTAAAATAACGGGTATTTACACCATATCTGCTTTTTATATTTGAGTAGTTGAAATCACCGTCTTTTATCTGCCTGTGATCTGCATTTATGATTATATCCATCCTGTTCTCCGTTTGAGTTTTGCTTTGTTATTCAGATGTTATAACTATGTTTTCTATATTAACGCTTTGCTGTTCTGCGCTGCCGTTTATAGTAATAAGCGTTCCGCCTGTTTCTTCGGCATGATTCCACGGCACGGGAGAAGGGCCTGTTTTAAGCCCGTATGTATATGTAATTCCGTCAACCTTAATGCTTGCGTTGTTTTCGTGGTCATGACCGCAGAAAATGTATTTTGTTGAGCCGAGCTCCTTGCATTTATCCACAAAGCCTGAATTTACGGGAGCCGCTCCCGGCAGATAATCGCAGTATCCGTAACCGTATTCTTCGGGTATAGTGTAACTGCCGTCTTCGCCCTTAACGCCGTATTTCTCAACAGCATCTCTGAATTCAGGAAATGCAAAATGAGAAAACGTCATTGAATCAACCGTTCTGCCTGCTGCCTGCGCAATGCCTTTTACATTCCATTCATACCACGCAATTTGGTCATAACCCAACCATATCTCCCGTGTTTCACCGTTTTCATATTCGGTGTATTCGCTGTTATCAAACATAAACAATGTATACACAGGGGAGTTATTTTCTGTGATATTTATTACATAGTTTCCGCAGCCCCAAAGATTGGACGGGCCTTTTTCCATAAGGCAGTATTCCGATTCCATATACAGATCAGCCTGCCAGTTTTTTGAATTTGAGGGAATTTCGGCATCATGATTACCGAATACGGGCGCCCAGGGAATTTCATATGAATCCATATGCTTTATAAAATTATAAATTGAAAACCTGCTTGCCAGTGCCGATAGATTATCTCCGGGCAAAACAATTAAATCAGGCTGTGTTTTTTCAACAAGAGCATCCATTTCATCATAGCATTTTGCGTTGATTCTAAGATCCGCCCATAGCTGAGTGTCCGTAAACATAAGAATTTTAAAATCTTCTCTTGTTTTTTCAACTGTTTGAATTTTGCTTATGTCAAATTCCTGATCTGCGCTCCAAATTTCAACGTGTTTTTTACCGTTAAGAGGGAAAAACAGTGTTCCGAGAACCGCCAGCGCAACAACCAGAAAAATACAAAGCCCAGCTGTAATGATTTTGATAGTTTTTCTTTTTTTCATCACTGCTTACTCCTTAGCTTATATTTAAAAGGATTATTTTGATAAAACATCTTCAGAAAATTTGCGGTTTGTGGCTATCCACGTCATTCGCTCTTCGTCTGACTGCTCTCCGTGGCCCTGATTTATGCCGCCGTGGTCGTTTGCGAATATCACAAGCCACTCTTCATTATACTCTTTTTCTCTTTCTTTCACTATCTGCAAAATATCGTAAGCCGATCTGTCGCACGAATACGCGCTGTTCATATAATGAGAATTGCCTGTTGAAAACTCATAGGTGTGGCCTGCTGTATCAACATTGTGGAATATTCCGCACACAACATCCGTTCCCGATTCGATCTGAGCTATTACCCAGTCACGTATACCGGAATCATACGGCGCGGAAGGAGACGGAGTTTCAGGAGCAACAAAATTATACAGTTCAAGGCTTTCAGCATATGTATCTTCAAGCTTATCTTTCTTTTCCCTGTCAGTATCACAGAATACCATAGGGATATTTCCGCTTTCCATTACATATTTTACTTCTTCTTTTATATTAACGTCAAAATACTGATCCCAGTCAAACGCAACAGCAGTATTCAGCCCTTTTTCCGCATACTCAAGCATAAATGTTTTATACGTCATATTTTTACTGTCATCATTTGTTTTTATGCCGTGAGAACTGCCCCAAACACCTGTAAATTCCGAAGTCCAGCTTGCGGAGGTTGAAGTGGTCTGCTCTGTGTCTGTTCCCTTTTCTCCGCCGCAGTATGCCAAATAAATTCCGCCTTCATCCGATACGGTTCGTATAGCGCTTGAATTAAGAGTTGTGCTTTGGCTGCCGTTGAATTCATTTGTGTTTGTAAGAAGCCTTGCCGCCGCGTCTGCTCTCATTCCGTCAAAGCCTAAAAACAATACTTTTCTTGTCTTATTTTCGTTGGAAACAGCGTTTGAATCCGAAATCTCACATTCATCCAAATATGAATGCACTAAATTATAAATTTGATATTGCGGGATTGCCGTTTCGGGAGTGTTTTCCCAGATTTGGTACTCTCCCAGCTTAGCTGTGTAATCGGGGTCTGGGGAGACCTGGTCTTTATTTCCCTGACACGCCGAAAGTGTGCCTGCCATTATTGCGCCTGCAAGAATGCAGCAGCATGCTTTTGCAAATTTCTTTTTATTCATAAATTTTCACCTCACCCTCATTTTATCGTTTTCTAAGCGCTATAACTTTAGAAAAAAGCTCATGAAATTTAGAAATTCTGCGAAATTTTAATAGCTGATAATTTTTAATGGTTGTATTTCTAAATTTTCAAGCGTTTTTTTGAAAGAATCGCCCCACCCGATATGATATTATGAGCTTATAAAACATAATTTCTGCGGAGGAAAAAATGATCTACAGAGAAAACAAGGTTTATACCTATCATTATGATTACACAAAATGCATGATGATGAAGCTGGGGCTGGCTTATCCCGAGCCGTCAGACACATCAAAAAGCCATGTGCTTATGACTTTTGAGCAGGCTCTTGAGTGCATAAAGAAAATAGACGCTATGACTCCGTATATTACCAAAATATACTATTTGGTAGGCTGGCAATATAACGGGCACGATGATAAATATCCTGATTTTTTTGAAGTAAACAAAGCACTGAAAAGAAAAGAGGATAAAACCGCAAGGGACAGTCTGATCTGGCTTTATGAAGAAGCAAAAAAATATAATTCTGTTATAAGCCTTCACATAAACTTCAACGACGCATATGATGACGCGCCGTCTTTTGAACTGTTTAAAAACAGCAGTGCTCTTATCCGAAAAAAGAACGGCGAGCCTGACCCGATTGAAAAATACAACGGAAAAGCCTGCTACAAAACCTGCTTTAAAGGTTACTGGGAATCTGGGCTTTTTAAAAAGCAGATAGACAAACTGCTGGAGTATCTGCCGTTTCTCCAGGAAAGCAAAACCATTCATGTTGACAATTTTCAGTGCTATCACAATTATGCACCGCGCGTAACTATTGCGCAGATGCAGGATTACAGAAGAAAAATGATAGACTATGTATACAGCAAGGGCATTGACATCACTTCAGAATTTACATATAAAGAAGACGAAAGCCTGCCGAACAAGCCTTTTTTGGGTATCCCGAGAGATCATCACTCCAAAACTCAGATGGACACAGTAGGCATTATTCCCGCAAGCTGGTGGTGCGCGCGTATTACAAGGCGTGAATTGGTTGAAATTCCTCCCCAGCTATATTCAGGCGGAATGTTCAGAAATAAAATTTATGACAAATACCTTTACGGAAATATGCACGGCGAAGATATAATAAAAATTGACGATAAGGAATGGCACAAAAAATTCCTTCATGAGTTTGCAACGGTGCAGGTGCCTTATCATTTTCTGTGTTCAAAAAAGAGACTTAAAATCAAAGGCTTTTTATTAACCGAAAAATGTATATTTTCAGACAATGTTGAATCCAAATTTAAAAACCGAATGATAACCCAAAACTCAACAGTTTTAAAATACAAAAACACACTCTTTCTGCCATATGTGCATAAAGAAAACGCCTATTTTGCATACAGCGAAAAAGGCGATAACAGGTTTTGGCAGGTAAATAAAAATGCCAAAAGCGCAAATGTGACGGAGATAACGCCCTCAGGAGCAGTATTCAAAGAACAGCTTAATGTTAAGGACGGAAAACTGGGGCTTAAAATAGAGCCGCATCAGGCTTTATTGGTTGAAGTTGTTTATTAACAGCAAGCGGTTATTGCTTAAAATTATTAAAGACCGGGAAGGTTATGCTTTTAAGTACCTCCCCGGTCTTTTATTTGTAATACTATATAAACTCAGACACCGAACGAACTATACAGCAATAACAACTTGAAGATATACAAAAATCTCAAATTATACTTGCCTGAAAAAAGGCTGGTAAGTTATATTATTATTCGCTGAGAGTGCCGGCTGCCTTTCTTCTTTCGGCAAGTTCACGGGTGATGCGCTCTTTCTTTTCACCTACAAGATCATAGAAGAACATAGGTATTGTGCAGATAAGCAGGCTGACTGCGGGCACAATGGAGATAAGGCTGAACATACCCTGGCGCACTGCGTGGCCCATTTCAAGCGGATTTGCCGTTACCTCTGCGTTTATTGACGCAACATCAAGATTTACTATCATATACATAACAACTATAAAACCTGTTGCGAGCGCATTGCTGAATGAGGTTACGAAGCTCTGTATCGCCTGACCTGTACCTGCAAGACGCACGCCTGTTTTCCACTCCATATAATCAAGGCTGTCGCCTATCATGGCAAAAGCGCAGACATTTATGGCGCCGAGCGGTATGCAGGAGATAACGAAAAACGGCACGCACGCCCAGAAATTTTCATACCCTATCATATAGATGATAAAGCTTGAAGCAGCGCCGAGAAGCGACGTGCTTATTATTATCTGCTTGTAATTAAATTTTTTGAAAACTAGCGGCATTACAAGCATTGTTATAAACATACCTGCCGCCGCTGCAACCTGAAACACGGTTGAAACAAGGCTTATGTTGGACTGAAGCGCCGCTTCACGCTCTGCGCCAGAAAGACCCGAGGGGTCTTTGCCGATATAAAATGCATATCTTGCAACATGAACGGCACCCGCCTGATAAAGATAGCGGGCGGCGGAAAGAATACCCATAAGAGCCGTAAGAAGAAGCGGCTTGCAGGTTAAAATTATTTTTACTACCCCTTTTTCTCCCTCTTTTTTCTTGGGCGGGGGCGGTATCTTTACACGTTCCTTTGTTTTGAAATAAACGGGAATGAACAGAATATTGCCCACTATGGCGCAGAAAAGCGTTATGGTCATATACTTTGTTTCTTCAAGTTCAGTACCGCTGAGGCCGAAACTCGGCAGAATAAATCCGAGCAGCATGAAAAACGCCATCGGCACTGCGGAGCCGACACCGTTTGAAGTACGTGCCTTACTGATTATTGCGCCGCGCTCATCAGGATTCGGCGTCATAAGATTTGGCAGGCTCCAGAACGGAACATCGCTTACCGAATAAACCGTTGCCCACATAATATATGTAATCACGGCATACGCCATAAGGGCGCCGCCGGAAAGATCGGGCGAGTAAAACAGCAGAACCGTCAGAATCGCAATCGGAATAGGCGTATAGATTATATAACTTTTAAGTTTGCCGTGCTTTGGGTTTGCTCTGTCCATATAATAGCCGAGAATGGGGTCGATAGCGGCGTCCCATATTCTGGCAAGCAAAACCAGAAGCAAAACAAAAAGCGGTGTGAGTTTCAGAACATTGAGATAAAAATCTGATATGTATGAACTCATTATGGCGTACACCATGCCCTGCCCCAGAGCACCTATCGCATACGCCATCCATTCCTTGGTGGGCACATAGTTTTTCATAAATTTTCCCCTCAAAAAATTTTATAATAACCCTAAGCCGCGGCTTAAAGAGATATTACTGTATTATTGTTGTCTATCATATCCGCTTTGAAAAGCGCGTCGGAAAGAACGGGGCGTATCGTATCACGATACTGCGCCTTTAATTTTTGCGACGGAATAATACGGAAAACCGCGTCCGCAACAGCCATAAAGGAATCATATTCCGCACTGCCGGGAGCATAATCGCGCGTGCCGCCGTAAACATTATTTATAACCGTAATAAGAAAATCACACACACGCACATCATACATTCTGGGCGCGACTTTACTTAATACGCCGAGCATTCTGCCCGCTTTTTTGAACGTGAGTTTATCAAGCATTTTGCCCGCCATATTGATAGGCAGTTTCAGCTTTTGTGACTGCTCCTTTTTTAAGCTGAAACTCTCGCCGAGTTCGCAGAAGCGGTCTATATCGTGTGCGGCAGAATAAAAAATATCATGCAGCATGTAGTCAAAATGTTCCTCAAGATACCGCATATAAGGTTTGCACTGCGTATCCCAGTTCATCTTTTCGGGGTGCAGAGTGGTTACCGAAAGCGTATTGCCGTCAAGCACCATTTTTCTTACAGGGCTTGGATAAGCGGTAAGGCACCCTGTGTTTATCTCATAAAACGCGCCGCCGTTTTTGCCGTCATAGCGGCTGATATTCTGCATATGGGTATGACCCGTAAACAGAAATCTGATACCGTTTGAGGCAAGGAACTCAGCAAAATCATCCGCATCATCAATCATTTCCTGAGGACTGAACATACGGTAAAATTTCACGGGGGCAAGGACGGGATGGTGGCACACGGCAAGCATTTCATCCCCTGCCGCTTTTGCGTCATCTATCTGCTGCTTTGCCCATTCAAGCTGTTCATCGGAAAATCCGTAATTATCAGATCCCCAGCCTTCCCTGTCATCATTAAGCATCAGGATACGGTAGCCCTCATCAAGCTTTGCGCAATATGAATTTGTTGGTTTATGTATACTTAGAGCATCACTCAAACCGAAATCGTAATAAATATCAAAAAGCTGCTCTTTTGTTGCGCACTCCGTTATATATTCGCCGTTTTCATTATACCCTCTTGGGTCTGGGCGAATATCGTGGGAGGCGGTAATCAGAAATATCTTTTTACCCGCCGCTTTCAGCTTTTTCAGTTTTTCGGCAAGTGAAATATGCCCCGCCATCTCGCCGTCACAAACTACGTCGCCCGTAACAAGGACGATATCACAACTGCCGTCTTTGGCGATAAGTTCAAGCGCGGCGTCAACAATGGCTTCGCTTTGAGCAACGCAGCGCTGGTCATAAAGCGCGCGTTTTTCCCATTCTTTTCCGCAGGCGCCGAGCACTCTTGCGGGATAATAGTGTAAGTCAGTTATCTGAAAAAAGGTTAACAAGGCAAGACACCCCCTATTTTATTATAAAGGGTTTTGTCAAATTTACAACATATTTTTGCCTTGGACAGGTAAAATAAAGCGAAAAATAAAAGGTCTGCCGAAGGGCAGACCTTAAATGTTTTACGCAATTATAAAAGTGTAAATTACTTTCTTTTCTTTTTTGCTTTATAGTGAAGCGCTCGCAGGGAGTTGGCAACGGCAATCAGGCACACGCCCACATCGCCGAACACGGCAAGCCACATGGCGTTCTCATCAAATATACCTACGGCGCAGCCGATTATGATAAGCACCTTTATGCCGATACTGAAAATAATGTTTTCATGCACGATGCGCATTGTTTTTCTTGCTATCCTGCGTGCAACGGGTATCTTGGACAGACTGTCGCCCATAATAACCACATCGGCGGCTTCTATCGCAACATCGCTTCCGATACCGCCCATGGCAACGCCTATATCAGCCTGGGCAAGCACAGGTGCGTCGTTGATACCGTCGCCCGTATAGAGAACGATATCTTCGCCGTTTTCCTTTATCTTTCTTACTTTTTCAACCTTTTCATCGGGTAAAAGCTTTGAGTAATATTCGTTGATGCCGGCTTTTTTTGCTATATCGGCGGCTATATCGGGCTTGTCACCCGTGAGCATAACAGTCTTTTTTACACCGAGATCATTAAGCTCTGCTATAGCCTCTTTACTGTCTGATTTTATTACATCGGCAAAAACGATATCTCCCAAAAATTCATCTTCATCACAAAGGTATATCGCTGTACCCACAAGTTTTGTTTCCTTGAAATCAACGCCCGCCTTTTTCATCATCTTTTCATTGCCGGCGTAATATTTTTTACCGTTTACCACGGCGGAAACGCCCATTCCCGCATAGTTCTTTGCGTCCGTAACTTCAAGACCGTCAGCAAACTGACCGAAAGCAAGGCTTACGGATTTCGCAATGGGGTGAGTTGAATACTTTTCGCATGCCGCAATAAGCCCCAGCAGTTCACGGTGCTCTTTTTTGTTTTCGCAGTGGCAGTTTATACATTCACACTGCACAAATTCAAACTTTCCGCTTGTAATGGTGCCTGTTTTATCAAATACTGCAACATCGAATTTTGAAAGCATTTCAAGATAGTTGCTTCCCTTTATAAGAACGCCCTGCTTTGAGCTTGCGCCGAGACCTCCGAAAAATCCAAGCGGAATTGAAATTACTATTGCGCAGGGGCAGGAAACTACAAGCGCAGAAAGACCTCTGTATGCCCATTCTTTCCACTCGCCTCCGAAAAAGAGCGGCGGCACAATAATTATAAGCAGTGCAACAAGGCATACGATAGGCGTATATATCTTTGCGAAACGGCTTATAAATTTCTCCGCGTGGCTCTTCTTTGAATCAGCGTTTTCTATCATTGAAAGTATGCGTGAAACGGTTGAATCCTTATATTCCTTAACTGCTTTTACTTTCAGCATTCCGTCAATATTTATTGAGCCTGAAAGTATCTCATCTCCCGCGCTCATAGAAACGGGTATGCTTTCGCCTGTCAGCGCCGCCATATCTACCTCTGCACTGCCGGATTCTATAACGCCGTCAAGCTCTATCTTTTCACCGGGGTTTACAACAAAAACTTCCCCGGGCTTTATATTTTCGGGCTCTTCATCCACAAGTTTTCCGCCGCGCTCAACGTGCACTTTCTGCGGGGCGGACTGTATCATATCCGTTATGGATTTGCGGCTCTTTCCTACGGCAAGATCCTGCAGAAATTCGCCCACCGTATAAAGAATAACAACGGCACAGCCCTCTGCGTACTCGCCTATTGCAAAAGCGCCTATGGACGCTATTGCCATAAGGAAATTCTCATTAAAGATATTGCCGTGGAGTATGCCCTCAACAGCTTCCTTGATTATGTTGATGCCTACTATTATATATGATACCGCAAAAATTATGAGCGGCACATAAAACGGCAGTTCTGTGAGTTCGTTTATAAGGTAGCCCGCTATGAAAAACGCAAGGCCAAAGCCTATTTTAAGGCCAAACGCCTTTTTGTTTACTTCGCCGCCGTGCTCGTGGTCATGCCCGCAGCCGCACCCGTCATCATGATGATGACCGCACGAACACGCCTCACCGTGCGAATGATTATGTTTATCAGCCATAATTTCCTCCTATTCCTCGATATGCTCGATACCGCAGTTTATAATAGTTTTTACATGGTCGTCAGAAAGGGAGTATACCATCTGCTTTCCGTCCCTTCTGTACTTAACAAGATGATTTTGCTTTAGTATGCGCAGCTGATGTGATACCGCAGTCTGCGAAACGCCCGTGGCAGAGGTTATCTGGGTAACATTCAGCTCCCCGTCAAAAAGGGAACACATTATTCTGAGCCTTGTTGAATCCGAAAAAATCTTGAAAAGATCGGCAAGGTCATAAACCATTTCCTCGTTAAGCATTGCAAGACCTCCTTTTACCCAATTCATGAACAACTGATTATACCGCTTAAAGACATGATTGTCAAAAAAATATATATGCTCATCTGTTCATATGTTCATTATATTCCGCGTTTTAGGATTTGTCAATGCTAATTTTGAATTTTTTGCTTTTACGGCTGAAAAATGTTAATAAATATTGCGTATTTAATTTGCCCGTTTTCATACACGCAAAAAGCACACCTTTCATAAAATGAGAAAGGTGTGCTTTACAACTGTTTAGCGCGGTGGGTTCTGCCCTTTAGCGGCCGCGCCGTATCGGTTGATGATATAAGCAGCGGGGCGCGCCGTTATTCGGTGTATTTAAGCCAGGCGGCGTTTGCCCTGCTCAGCGCACTTTTGCAGTAGTGTAGCCTGTTTGAAACAGTGCGTATTGCCTTTTTAAGATGACGGCTTACCGTTGGCTGAGACAGCCCTAATTTTTCAGCAATTTCCTGCTGAGACATTAATTCACAAAAGCGCATTTCAAGGCATTTTCTCTGCTGGCCGGTTAACTCATGCTCTATTACCTGCGGCAGTACCGCTTTTAACGCGGTTATGGTTGCCCTGCTGCAGTTGAAATCACCGTCATCAGGCGAACAGTTTACAAAAAAATAATCTGCCATATTTCTTTTTCTCATATTCAGTCCTCCTGCGTATAATACTCCGAAAGCATTGTTGAAATTACCTTGCACTGGCTTGCCATATCATAATAAACCTTTATCCTTCTTCTTAACTGAACAAGATCCTCTCCCTTATAAACGCAAAGGAGCGGGCGCAAACCCTTGATTTTAGCGTTGAGCACACGGTATTGATTTTCATACTCTTCTGCGAGCTGAGTAACAGTCATTCACTTTTAACCTCCCATATAAGATTAAAGCGTTACAGGGGCGGCGTTTCGCTTTACGGTTTTTATTTTATACGAACATTTGTTCTAAGTCAATACAAACGGCCCCTGTTATATACATTTTCAGGATATATATGCTGTTAAAGTACATTTTTTAAGACACTATTTGTAAACTTTGCAAAACAAAAAGGGATACGGAAACGATACACTTTCCATGTATTGTTAAAAGTGCGCAAAATTTTTTAATATTGCGGTTGACAAATTGTGCAACAATGTGTATAATATAAATTACCTTGAAACGGAGCCGCAACCGTTTTAAGTATCTTGTCCTCCTATAGTTTGTTAAAGACAGAGAGGGAAAGGCAGCGTGTTATACGCTGCCTTTCTTCTTTTTTATTTATCTATATATTATATACATTATATATAGGCTTTCTGCGGGTATCTTAGAATAGGTTATTCTATAATTATATTCACGGTTTTATATATTTATGTTATTTGTAAGTATTTTACAAAATTTTTGATGTGTAAATGTAAAAAATGTTATAAAAATATTGCATAATTGTCAAATCTCTGTTAAAATTGGGTGAAATATTCATTTTGAAGGGAGTCTTTCTTAAATGGCTGACGAAAAAAACGGCGGCAAAAAAGTTATGAAATTCTCCGAGATCATTACTTTCGGCATTGGCCTTTTCGGCGTTGCCCTGCTTACGGGCTGGATGCCGGACTACACCGCAACATTCTTTGCGGATTTCGCTTTCAAAGGCAAGGGATTTGACAGCGATGTAATGAGCGGAGCAATTTCAAATGTATTTTTCGTTGCAGGTATCGTAGGCGCTGTCTGCGAGCTTGTAATAGGTTATCTGGTAGACAGAACAAGAACAAAATTCGGCAAGGTAAAGCCCTGGGTTGGCTTCGGTGTTGTTCCGCTTGCTGTAGTTGCACTTCTTGTTTTCGTAGCTCCGAACACCAATTCACAAACACTTGCAATTGTGTGGATGTTCATTATTTACAGCCTTTACACGGCAGTATCATGTGCGGTAGAAAGCCCTGCCAACTGCTTTGGTTCGCTTTGCTCACCTAACCCGAGCGAGCGTTCAACGGCTATCTCGATTTCTTCATTCCTTCGCTCAGTTGGTCAGAGCGGCGGTATGGTAGTTATCATCGTAGTAGGCGCTGTAATGAAAGCCCTCATGGGTCAGCAGCAGTTCAAAAATGCTGAAGGCCAGGGTATTGACCTTATCATTTCAACAGCTGTATGCTGCCTTGGCATCATACTTTTTGTTATGATATTCTTTGCAAACAACAAAGAGCGTGTTCCCTTTACTCAGGAAAAAGTAAGCATCAAGGATTCGCTCAAGGTTGTATTCGGCAACAAAAACCTGCTTATGGTTTCACTTACAAAGTTCACAGGCTTCGGCAGAGGCGTTTACGGCACCGTTTCTCTTTACATAGCCGTTTATCTGCTTGGCTCAAAGGATTTGAAGCTTGCTCTTCTGCTTCCCATGGGTATCGGCACAGCGGTAGGAACACTGCTTGTAAACTTTGTTCTCAAGAAATTCTCAACAAAAACAACTTTCATTCTTTTCTGTGTATACGGCGCTTCATCACTTGCTATCCTTTATCTTGTTTCAAGCTCTATCGGATTCAAGGAAGAGCTTATTATTCCGTTCCTTATCATCAACTTCTTCTGCGGAATTCAGCACGGTAACACAAACACAACGCCTAACATCATGATTGCGGACTGCGTTGACGAGATTGAATACAAGACGGGCAAGAGGCAGGACGGTATTGCTTATGCCGGCTACGGACTTTTCTCCAAGGTTGCTTCCGCCTGCACAAAGGGCTTCGGCCCCTGGCTTCTTTACACATGGAGCCGTTATCAGCTTTCAACAGACCCGAATGTTGCCTATGCCGCACAGAGTGATACCACTCTTAACCGCATGCTGATGATCTACACCATCATTCCCGCAATATTCGTAATTCTGCAGATGGTACCCATCTTCTTCTATGACAATGTAGGCAAGAAGAAAGAAATGATAACCGAGGCACTCAGAGAACGCCGCGCAGCAGCTGCTGCCGCTAACGGCGAAACTGCTGATGAAGACGCTCAGCCTCAGGCTCAGGCAGAATAAGGGGGTGCGCGATATGGCAGAAAAAGAAACCAAAAAAGGCTTTAACTACAAACTTTACGCAATTATAGCATTCTTTGTTGTGGCAGCTATTCTTGCGGCTACCACTGCATTTGCCTTTGAGCAGAAATACATTGCGTTTGACCCTCAGAAAACCGCGCTCAACTATGCGGACACTATCTTTCAGCGCGGAGACGGCTACAACGCATATGCATACACCATTTCTGCAAAGAGTGAAAAATATGGCGATTTCATCCGTATTTACTATATGTATCCTCTCATTTACCCTGGTTATGAAGTGGGTATGGACAGCAAAGAGTTTAAAGAACTCAAGAAAAACGGTTACGATAACGAAAAATATCAGTCAGAAACAACACTTAACGATGACGGTACTCTTGCGGGCAAGCTTGCCGATGCAATGTATCCCTATTACGTTGAGCTGATAAAAACTTACGGCTGGGACGATTATGATTCAATTTATAAAAATTATTTCAGCCGCCTTGTTGAAGAGCGCAAAGCTATTTTCGGCGATGATTACATCAGCGACGAAGTTATGTTCACCGCTTTTGAATCAAACGTATCTACATACGGCAATGCCGTAACGGGTACTGAAAGAGTTCTGGGTGAGGACGAAAAAACGGTAATTCAGGAAAAATCAATCGGTCTTTATCAGGAAGAGTACGGCGAGGACTACAAGATTACAAGCTCTGTTGTAAGCGCAGCTCCCGTTGAAGACCTTGCTTCCTACAAATCGTCCCTTGACCCCGCAGTGCTTGAAACATACGGAATTACTGCGGATGATATTTCAGACGCACAGAAAGTAACAGTTCAGGCCGCACTTGAGGACGGCACAGTTATCGCATCTCTTGATGTTTACGTTGTTCAGATCGGCAGAACATGGTATGTTGACAATACCACAACCGTTACAAACGATTTTTATTCAACCATGCTTTCAGGCATAGAAGCTTAACAAGCTGAAAAGCCCCTCCTTGCGGAGGGGCTTTTTATATATTTTAAAACATAGCCCGCTGAAGAAAGCGGGCTTATATTTTTTTAAAATCTGCGCAATATAATATAATCAGCACTGCAAACATTTTTACCCTGCTTTTGTTTAATATCCACAAAGAAAACGAGGATTTTTATTGATTTTAATCAATTGAAATTATACCTGCTAATATAGTACACTTATATAAAGGGGCTGATTTTACGGAAAATAATATTATTATTTCATCTGAACGCGATTCCCGCGTATTCATCAGAGTAACAGAAGGTCATTTCATTACCGAAAACGCGCATATAAATTACTATGTGGGCACTTCAGACATCAAACACAATCACGCTGTTTCAGTTGAAGCGGCAATGCTTATGGCGCAGTATTACGTTGAGCGCGATATAAAGATAGACACCGTGCTGTGCCTGTATGAAACACAGGCTCTCGGCGCTTACCTTGCTCACGAGCTTTCACGCCCGAGCATGCTTCAGCCCAATCCACGCGGAGAGATATTTGTGCTGGGTCCGGAATACGACGCCGCCGGAAACATGATATTCAGAGACAACCTGCAGAGAATGATACACGGCAAGAGAGTGCTTGTGCTCATCTCCTGCATAACGAGCGGCAAGACCGTACAGCGCGCAATTGAAAGCGTCAGCTACTACGGCGGTCATACCGTGGGCATAGCGGCGGCTTTCAGCGCAACAAAAAATATTTCGGGAATTGAAGTAAACTCAATATTTACCGAAAACGACCTGCCCGGCTATCAGGTTTACGGCAAGCATGAGTGCCCGCTGTGCAAGCAGGGCATTCCCGTAAAAGGAATTGCAAACGGCCACGGATATTCCACACTGCCGTAAAAGCAACTGCCGATACGGTGCTTGACTTTTGAAATCTTTGTGTTATAATTACCTTAATTAAGGTATTGATAAACTTAATATTACCCAAAAAAGACTGAGATGCGGAAAAAGACTGTAATTTGAGTTTCAGAGAGCCGGCGGGCGGTGAGAGCCGGTACGGGAATTGCAGTGCATAGCTCTCCGCGGAGTTGCCGTCCTGAAAACTTAGGATAGGGGCGGACGTGTAACGGCGTTATTCGTTAAGGCATTTATTGATGCTAAAGGGCGGTTTTTCCGCTGAAGTAGGGTGGTACCGTGTAGAACTTTCTACGCCCCTATATCAAATGGGGGCGTATTTTTTATGCCCTTCATAAAGAAAGGAGTTTTTACAATGCTTAAAGGATACAAAAAATATATCCCTTTCAAGCCAATCAACATTCCGGACAGAACTTGGCCGGACAAAGTAATCACAAAGGCGCCCGTTTGGTGCTCAGTAGACCTCAGAGACGGCAACCAGGCTCTTGTTGACCCGATGAATATTGAGGAGAAGCTGGAGCTTTTCAAAACGCTTGTAGATATCGGATTTAAGGAGATAGAGGTAGGTTTCCCCTCCGCATCCGAAACAGAATACGAAATACTGAGAACTCTTATTGAGGGAAATCATATTCCCGACGATGTTACAATACAGGTTCTCGTTCAGGCACGCCCGCACCTTATCAAAAAGACTTTTGAAGCTATTGCGGGAGCAAAAAACGTAATCGTTCACTTTTACAACTCAACATCAACGCTTCAGCGCAAGGTGGTTTTCAGAACTGACATGCAGGGCGTTATTGACATAGCAGTTGAGGGTGCAAAGCTTATAAAAGAGCTTACTGACGAGGAACTTAAAAAGTATCCCGATATGAATATACGCTATGAATATTCACCCGAATCATTTACAGGCACGGAAATAGACAATTCCGTTCGTATCTGCGAAGAAGTTATGAAGGTAATGGGCTCAACTCCCGAAAACCCGATAATCCTTAACCTGCCGTCAACGGTTGAATGCTCCACTCCGAACGGCTATGCAGACCAGATTGAATATTTCTGCCGCCACATAAGCAACAGGGACGCCTGCATCATATCTCTTCATCCGCACAATGACCGCGGTGAGGGCGTTGCGGCAACAGAGCTGGCGCTTATGGCAGGAGCTGACAGAGTTGAGGGCACACTTTTCGGCAACGGCGAACGCACGGGCAATGTTGACATAGTTACGCTTGCTCTTAATATGTGGACGCAGGGTGTTGACCCTGAGCTTGACTTCCACGATATAAACAAGATAAAGGAAGTTTACGAGCGCACCACAAAAATGACGGTGCCTCCCCGCCAGCCGTATGCGGGCGAACTTGTGTTCACCGCTTTCTCAGGCTCTCATCAGGACGCTATCAACAAGGGCAAGATATATATGGACGAAACCAAGTCCGATTACTGGGAGGTTCCGTATCTTCCAATCGACCCCGCAGATGTGGGCAGAGAATATGAGCCCGTTATCAGAATAAATTCTCAGAGCGGCAAAGGCGGCGCTGCATTTATACTTTCCACCGATTACGGTATCAAGATGCCTAAGGCAATGCACACCGAATTCGGCGCTATCGTTAAACACGCCTGCGATATAAAGGGCAAGGAGCTCAAGCCGGACGAAGTATTTGACCTTTTCCAGAAAGAATACAGAAATGTTGTTGGCCCGTATAAGATTATGAACCACAAGACTTCTGAAGAAAAAGAGGAAAACGAATATCTTACCCGAGTTCATTTTGAGGGAGAGATTAGAGTTAGAGACGGCAGCCTTGTAAAGATAGACGGCACGGGAAGCGGCCCGATTGAGGCATTTTTCAACGCGCTCGGCCAGGTTGGAATAACAGGCTACAAATTTGTGGATTACAGTGAGCACGCCATTTCAGTGGGCGAAGACTCAAAGGCTATTTCATACATTCACCTTAAAAACCCGCAGGGCAAGGACATTTTCGGCATAGGCGTTTCACACAACATAGGATATGCATCACTCAAGGGCATAATCTGCGCAGTAAACAGAGATCAGCCGGACTGTGTGCGTGACGATACAATGCCCGGAATTTTTGAGAAATAAGGAGAAACTACCGCAATGAATAACTATAAAATAACAGTTTTGAAGGGCGACGGCATAGGCCCCGAGATAGTTGACGAATGCACAAAGGTGCTTGACGCCGCCGGTAAAAAATTCGGCTTTAAATTTGATTACAACTACCAGCTGCTCGGCGGCTGCGCAATTGATGAAAAAGGCGTACCCTATCCGAAAGAAACAGAAGAGGCGTGCAAAGCATCAGACGCCGTACTTCTCGGCGCGGTAGGCGGCCCGAAATGGGATTCACAGCCCGGCAGCAACCGCCCAGAGGCAGGACTGCTTGCAATCAGAGAGTCGCTCGGACTTTTTGCAAACCTGCGCCCTGCAAAGATATTTGCTCCGCTCAAGAGCGCTTCCCCTATTAAAGAGGAGATTATCGGCAGCGGACTTGATATTCTTATCGTTCGTGAGCTTACAGGCGGCATCTATTTCGGAGACCGCGGCACTTATGAGGAAAACGGCGTTGAGGGCGCTTATGACACAGAGCGTTACACCGTACCCGAGATTGAAAGAATTGTTCGCGCAGGCTTTGAGTACGCTATGAAGAGAAATAAAAAGCTTACCTGCGTAGACAAGGCAAACGTGCTTGATTCATCAAGACTTTGGCGCAAAGTTGCCGAGAGAGTAAAGGCAGACTACCCCGAAGTAGAGCTTTCATATATGTATGTTGACAACTGCGCAATGCAGCTTGTAAGAAATCCTGGTCAGTTTGACACTATCGTTACATCTAATATGTTCGGCGATATTCTTTCTGACGAGGCTTCAATGATAAGCGGCTCTATCGGCATGCTTGCATCAGCTTCACTTGCAAAGGGCACATTCGGTCTTTATGAGCCTATTCACGGCTCTGCTCCTGACATTGCGGGAGAGCAGAAAGCAAATCCGCTTGCAACTATCCTTTCAGGCGCTATGATGCTGCGCTACACATTCGGCGAGAGCGAAGCGGCAGACGCAATAGAAAAGGCAGTTGATACAGCACTTACTCAGGCAAGAACACCTGATATTTATGAGGACGGCTTCAAAAAGGTAAACACAAGCGAAATGGGCGACCTTGTTGCCTCCCTGCTTTAATAAATCCAGCATTTTGAGCGGTATGGAAAACCATACCGCTCATTTTATATATGCTCACACCTAACAGATACAAAAAAGGCTTCCCTTATGGGAAGCCTTTAATATTTTTATACTGCGGCGGCGGAACTGATATCCTCTATATTCGTCTGCGTCTGTGAAATTCGCTTTTGAATATCCGAGCCGCGGTTTGATGTGCCCTGCAGGTAAACCACAGTATATTCATCTGTATCATAATCATCGTCATTGCAGAAATACGGCACAACATAACCATCCGAATTGAACTCACGGCGGTAAACACGCTCGCCGTTCAACTGATATGTTTCATAGCCGTAATTGCTGTTTATCTCCGCAATAAATACGGGTGAAAACGTGCCGTCATCATCCATTTCGCTTATACGGCTGGTGCCTTTCCACACACGTGATGTTTTTTCATTATAAACATAAGTGTTTTTGCATATATCCGTCTTTGAGCCGTTTTTGCGCAGGATATAAAATCCGTCTGAACTGTCCTTATCCTGCATTTCCGAAAGCCCCTCTATTTCATAGGCTTTTACGGCCGTGTTTCCGTTCCACTTATATACCTCTGCCTTATATTCCGGCTCGTATTTAAGCACGTGCTCTCCGTTTTCATCAGTTGCAGACACCTTTTTGCTGAAACGGTAAACAGTAAACAGCTCATCAACGCCGTCCCCGTTAAAATCAATAAGATCCGCAACGCAGAGCCCTTTGGCATAGCAAACACGGGATGAGGAATCATATTCAGGCTCGCCGTATTTCAGCACATAATTCTGCACTATCTCGGAATACGCCTCAGCCATAAGCTGTTCTCCCGATTTTGCCGAAACAGGAAGCGCATCCGAATCACTGCCGCCGAAGCCGTCTATTACCTGAGATATGGAATCAAGCAGATAATCTGCCCTGCCCTCGCTCAGATTTGAAAGCCTGACCGTTTCAAAATCGGAAGTATTCATTTCTCCGTTTACGGCGTATATATCATTTACGGGGTCATACTCACATTCACGTGAAGTTTTAAACTTTGAGCCATGCAGAGTGAGAAGCGACATGGTCTTGCCGTCCTCCGCTGAAAGCTCTCCTATATAAAATTTGCCGCTGCGGCGGTAAAGTGAGATCCAACTGCCCACCTCGGGATGATTCATTGCCATATTAGCCGTGTTTGAATAAAGGCGGACAAAATCTCCGGAATCATATCCCCACACCTCTGCCTGATATGCACTGCCGCTTCTGTATGCGATAAGCAGTTCTGATCTGCCGTCGCCGTCAAAATCAAGTTCGCGCGCAAAAGACAGACCCGACATTCGATAAAAATCGCCTGAATTATCGGAAAGCTCCGCTTTTGCCGAGCCGTACTCGTTTATAATATTTGAGCACACCTTGGCTGCGTCGCCGTCAAAACGGTTTGCATTGACTGTTTCGCTGTTCAGCTCAGCATAAAACACTACGGGAGTTACAACCAGTGCGCACACAAGCAAAACGGCAATACTTGCTCTGAAGCCGAGCGGCGTATCGTGCGCTGAATTTTTAATCCTTACGGCCGCTTTTTTCAGGATCGCCCATACCTTTGCAGGCGTAATGCGTCTTATCTTGCCTGCAAGGCGGCGGACAAAAGCCGAAATACTGCCCGTATCTATATCGGGGAGTGAAAAACCGCGCGAGGGTGAAGATGCGATATAGTCATCCCACTCCTCATCATAATATGTTATTTTTTTCAGCGTTCACCCCTCCTTTTCGGGAATCAACGGCGAGCGTTGCACTCTTTTGTTTCGCTTTATTTTATATATCTTATATCACTGCCCTCAAGCGTCAGCACGGAATATTCGCCTGCCAAACGGCTTGTAACTCGTTGGTTATAATCACGTTCAAGGTCTTCAAAGCTGAAATTCGTGCTGATTATAGTAGCTTTCTTTTTCAGTATTCGGGTATTTACTATATTATAAAGACACGCCTCCGAAAACTGGCTTCTGAACTCCGTACCGAGGTCATCAAGTATAAGCAGATCGGTATTCAGAATATCGTGCTCATTATAATATATATTATCCGTTCTGCCGAAATTCTCATCCTGAAGGTCAGAAAAAATATTCTGGCTTGTGCCGTAAATCACGGAATAGCCCTTATTGAGCGCAACATTGGCAATCGCAAGGCTGAGATGTGTTTTGCCAAGACCCGTGCCGCCCATAAACATAAGGTTTGGAGACTGGGGAGTAAATGTCTGCGCATACATTCGGCAGGATTCCAGTATCTTTTCCGCCTTTGATCGCGGGGAAATACCGTTGCTGCCCACGGTATCAGGATAATACTCCACCCTGAAAGTATCAAAAGTGCAGTCATCAACAGGCGCGTTTTGCCTGATAGAATCACGCTCTATCTCTTTTAACAGCTCCTTATGACAGGCACACATACGGTTTTGAGTAAATCCCGTATCAGAGCAGACGGGGCACACATGCTTTATAGTAAGAGCATCCTCGTCAAAGCCTGCCTTTACAAGCAATTCTTTTTTGCGCTTTTGAAGCTCAAGGCTCTTTTCCTTTAACTTATCTATCTCTCCGCGCACATTTTCACCGCGGAAAAGAAGCGTTGAAACTGAAAGTCCCGTTCTTGCAAGCTCTCTCTGTATTTCGGCAAGCTCGGGTATTTTTCTCATTGCTTCATCCGTGCGCTGCTGCAGTTCAAATTCCGCGTTGCTGCGCCTTCGCTCCAAAATATTGAGCGCTTTCTGATATACATAACTTCTGTAAGGCATAACTGCTCCTTAATATTTAATCTCGGTATTATTGAGCGCGTCCTTCTTTATTTTTTCAAGGTCATAGGTGGGGGCGCGGCTTATCTCTCCTCTGCGGCCCTTTTCCTTCTGCGCTTTCTGCCGTTCAAAATTTTCATTTTCACGTTTGGCATCATCGGGTGTCTTAATGCCTGCACGTTTCCAGTTGTCAAGTATCTTGCCCATATATCTGAAATCGGGCTTATCTATGCTTTCGCTCATTATCTGAGCGGCATAGAGTATCATCTCCTCCGAAAACTCGGCACGCCATGAAACTATCATCTGTGCCTGCTTGTCCGTTGGCGCCTTTCTTGTAAATCCCGCGGCGTCTTTAAGGCTGAGCCAAAAAGCATCCGCCTTTTCAAGCTCGCAGATTCTGCTTTCGGCAAGAGCAGGTGTATCTATTCCGTCCTCTATCCAGTTCTGAGCCGTCTTATAAAAATACCCTGCGCTTATTGCTCTGCCGTTTGCCCTGAGATTTTCACAGTAGGCAAGCAGCATCATAACCACTTCGGGAGGCATACCGTAAAACTCGGTGAGATTTACAATCATCTCCTGCTCAGAATGGGTGATCGTGCGGCCGTACACCGTTTGCGCCTCATTGAGCAGACGCGCCACGGCAGGCTTGTCAGCGCTTATGGCAACTATCTCCTTGGGAGAAAGCACAGGCGCCTGAACATTTGCAGTTTTTTTCGGTTTCTTATGCTCTGTAACAGGCTTAACCTCTTTCTGCGCATTTTCCTGCGGCTGCTGAGCCGAAATCTGCTGGGGCTGAGCGGGAGCCGCAGTTATTCCCGCAGACGGCACATAGTTGCCGCTGTTTTCACCGCATTCAAGAACGCCCTCCTCTATCCAGAAATCCATCATATTCTCGGCGTCCCCCTCAGTAATGCCGAGCTTTTTTGAAATCTCGCCGGAGGTGGCAACACCGTTTCTGCTTAGGATATAGAGGAGCGCTTTTATCTGATATTCACTTGCAAGCTTTATGTACTTTTCCGCGAGCGCGGCGGGAACAAAAAACATTCCCTCTTTCCATATTCTGCCCGCGGGGCTGATATGATAATCCATAAATTTCCCCTGAATTCACTTTTGTATAGTAACACATATTAATTTTATCAAAAAGGGCGTTCAAAGTAAATAGAAAAATTTTTTGATATTAAACTGCGGGATAAAAGGAATTTTTTGCGCCTCTTATATTAAATTTCAACTTCGGTATTGACAAATCGCTTATCTTTTTGTATACTTCTATTGTTGTTTGCGGATTTAGCTCATCCGGTAGAGCGCCACCTTGCCAAGGTGGAGGTAGCGAGTTCGAGTCTCGTAATCCGCTCCATGAGCCGTTCGGTTTTTCCGAACGGTTATTTTTTTGCCTCCGCGCAATAAAATAAAATTTCCGTTTTAGCTGTGCGGCAGTGATATTCACTGTTAAAATTTATATACTGTTAAACAAAAAGCCGCTGAACACAGCGGCTTTTAACATTATATGCGGCAAAACTTGCATTATTTATTTTCATTTCTATTAAAAAAATCCAAAAGTGCCTTTTGGTATTTTTCGGGATTTGTGTAGTAGCTTTTCATATGCCCCGCGTTTTTAAATTCCACCATTTGTTTCGGTGCTTTGCAGAGATCATATAATCTTTGCGCCATATAAGGGGGCGCCAAGCGGTCTTTCGTTCCGTATATAAGCAAAATCGGTGTTTGTGAATCTGCAATAGCCATTTCCGGAGTAAATTCATTATCGTCCATTTTCAGGCGCAGATAGCAGTCAAACCTAACCTGCGAATAAAAAATCAAAGGGCTAAGATGTATATTTTTGATTGTCATTTTTCCCGCCGCTCTTGCGCTTGTTGAGGCGCTGTCTGCAATAACTCCGTATATGCCAAGACCTTTTGCGTCATTGCACACCATTATAGCAGAGGCCGCACCGGCAGACATTCCGTATAGGTAAACAGGCAGATCCGCGGATATGTTTTCCCTTACAAATAATATCCACCTTTTAAGATCATCATACTCCTTTTTACCGTAATACATATATCTTCCTTCGCTCTCACCGTGTGCCCTTGCCTCAGTAAAAAGGAGACTGCAGTTTTGACTGTGGAGAAACTCGTATTGCCCGTTAAAATCATAATCCCATGTAGAGCGCCAGCCATGCAGGGCTATTATTATTCTGTCTGCATTTTCGCAGTGGTAATAATGCGCAACTAATTTTAATCCGTCTCCGCTTAAAATCTCAAACCTTTTATCCGCCGCAGCTTTTAATTCCTGAGCTCTTGCCCTGCTTTTGCTAAACCTTTTTTTCTTTCCCGCTTTTTTGCCCACAAGCCCCTGTGAAAGAAACGAAGGGAGCTTTGGGCAGAGCCTGTCACACGAATATCTGGCAATAAGATCAACTGTGACTATATCAGCCGCTATAAGTAACAGCACCGCAATTATTATTACATATTTCATATAAACACCCGCTTGAATTTTTATTTATAAGATTATATAATTATATAAAGTTATACACAATGTTCAAATTAAGCATGATTATATAAAATTATACACTTTGAATTAAATTGTGCAGGTGATATTATGTATGAGCGGCGTGATGTAATAAAATCCAAAGAGGCAATCAAATCGGCATTTCTGCGTGCGTGCTGGTCAAAAGATATAAGAAAAATCACGGTAACAGAAATAATAAACACAGCTAATGTAAGCAGAGGCACTTTTTATGCCCATTTTGATGATATTTACGATTTAAGGGAAAAAATCGAAAACGAGATCATTGAACTTATTTTCAGCAATGCCTGTTCAAAAGATATACAGGATATCATTGAAAATCCATTGCCCGTTGTTTCAAGCATCTTTTTGTCTTTTTACGAAAACGCAGACACAATACGAAAACTTATGGGAAAGCAGAAGGACTATTCCTTTTTCTTTAAATGCGAGCAAAGGCTTTTAAATATTCTTGCTCAAAGCGATGATTATTTCAGTGATGATCTAAAACGGCGCGTTATAGATAACTGCGTAACAGGTATAATAATAAAAAACTGCTATAATTTCATCATCAACGATGAAAACAATGATCAAGTAAAAAAAGCCGCTGAATTAGTAAGCGAATTTATATATAAAGCAGTTCATTAGATATTTTAAAGAAAGCCCCGCCGTACGAGCACCCTTGATAAAGAGGGTGCTCGCAGGGCTTCAATGATTACAGCATAGTTTAGGCTATGCTGTTTTTTCTTTTAAGTACTTTTGTTTAAAGCTATGTTCCCATTCTTCAGCGGTTGGCTCTTTGATTATGCCCACACCGTTGTAATAAATATCAACTTGCTGATACCGTTTGCCGTTTATATTTTTAGGCGCTGATACAACAATCTTTTCAATAAATTCGTGAACAAGCTCAGGCGTCAGTTCATCAGGCTGCGTTACCTTTTTAACATTCATAATAAAGGATTGCAAACTGTCAATTTTGCTTGTTTCTGAATTGAGCTCTTGTTCCAATGTGGGTACTGTTTCTTTTAGTTCTTTTTGCTCTGTTTCAAGAGATATTGAAAGTGTGGCAAATCTGTCATCAGAAATCTTGCCTTTAGCATTATCTTCATATAGCTTCTGTATAAGTGTATCAATTTCTTTGATACGCTTTTTTGATTTCTCAAGCTCTTGTTTCTTTGCTGTTAACTCTTTCTCTCTTTGAGCTGTAAAAGCGTCTAATTGAAACATCGCAAATTCTTTTTCATATACAGTTACAAAATAGAATACTCTCCTCATATTCTCAAGTACAAGGTCATATATTACCTTTTCACGAATGTAGTGCATTGAACATACATCGGTGTCTTTCCTGAAACTTGAACAAAAGAAGTTTGCCTGTTCGTGCTTGTAGTTGTTGGTTGAAGAATAGTACATCTTTTCCCCACAGTCAGCACAGTATACAAGTCCTGAAAACATACTGATTTCTCCTGTCCTGTTAGGTCTGCGCTTGTTTTTTCTAAGTTCCTGAACAAGTATGAAATCTTCTTCATTGATAATGGCAGGATGAGTATTTTTAAATACCTTCCATTCAGACGGATCTCTCTCAATCTTTTTCTTGTTCTTAAAGGATTTTCTTGTTGTTCTGAAATTAACAGTATCTCCGATATATTCCTGTTTTGACAGAATGCTTGAAACTGTATCTCCGCACCAGTTAAAAGGCTTTGTGGGCGGTGTACTGCAATTTCTGCCGATACTTGCCCAGTACTCGCAAGGCGTCATAATCTTTGCTTCTCTTAATTGCCTTGCAATTTGTGTAGGTCCGTACCCTTTAATACAAAGATTAAATATCTTCTTTACTACCTCTGCCGCAGGTTCATCAATCTGCCAGTCCCTTGTATATCCGAATGGTGGATTGGTTGTAAGGGGTACTCCTGAATTACCTTTGTTCTTGAAAACATTTCTTACCTTTTGGCTTGTGTTCTTTGCGTGCCATTCGTTAAACAAGTCTTGCATAGGTACAAGGTCGCTTATACCTTTTGCAGTATCAATGTTATCCATAATGGCAATATATCTAACACCAAGTCTGTCAAAATCTTCTTCAAGTAACTGACCCACAACAAGTCTGTTTCTGCCCAGTCTTGAATGGTCTTTTACTATTAGGTTTTCTATTCTGCCTTGTTCTGCAAGCTCCATTATTTCCATAAAGGCAGGTCTTGCAAAATTCGTGCCAGACCAGCCGTCATCAATGAATACCTTGCAGTTAGTAAATCCGTTATCCTTTGCATATTTCTCTAATATTGATTGTTGATTTTTAATACTGCCTGATAAACCGTCCTGCTCATCATCTCTTGAAAGACGGCAGTACAGTGCAGTTATTCGGTCTGTTTTATTATTCAAACTATTCTCCTTTCCACAGCCGAATATGTTTGATTGCAGGTTAACTGCATAATAACATATTCTTTGTTGCACTTCAACACTTTAAAGTGTAATTTTAATATTACTTTTCTATTCGTTCTAAAATACGGACTGTCTTTTCTTCAATACTTTCTGTTGAGTTTTCATTAAAATGTGTATTGACTGTATAGATTGTGCTATCTATTTCTTTAATAAAATTAATGGGCTTGTTAAAAAGAGAAGAGTTATACCAATTTATTCTTTCGGTTGGTGTCATTTTCTTAAGTTTTTCAATTTGATTTTTCATAAGTTCATTAACATAATTGTATTCACTTTTTGTTAGATAAACTTTAATCATTTTATGCTCCTTTCATTTGGGTTTCAGGTTATCCCTGACAAGCACTGTTTGGAATTTGTAATTACAAACAGTCTGCTGGTTATGACAATGCAACGGGTTGAACATCGGAATATCTGGACACAATTTTTATCAAGTTTACATCTTAATTTTACTGACTTATTTATCCTTTTTTCAAGCGAACAGCTTCACGGCATCGTGAAATAAAGGGATTGACAAGCGGGCATTTATGTGCTACCTATCCTCACTATATTACTGAATAAACAGGTGCAAATTATTAATCTATTCAAACTATTTTTAAGCAAAAAACAAAGCCGTTTACACAAATCAACTCACTGTCGGTGGGTTAATTTAATATGTAAACGACTTTATTAAAGTCACATTTTGCTTTTCATTAAAGCATTATTTATGTGTATTAAATTGTGGTTTTGTAATGCCAATTAATCAAAATTACAAATAAATCTTATCACATTTTTAAGAGTAATACAACCCGAACAAATCAAATTCCAGAAGATAAAATCATAGACCTAACTATCCTTGCACTGCCTTAACGAGCAGACTGTTTGTAATTACATTCGCAATTACAAGCAGTAAAAGCTCGTTAGGGATAAATCCCTAAAACCCTCTATTGTGTGTGCAAAATGCAGAAAACAAGTAATATATGAATAAATAAAGAATTTATATTTAGCGTATTTGAAAGTTATTTTAATTATGTACAATTTATTGGTTGTTATATTTTACAAGTATTGATAAAAAACTATTATTTTGATATTATATACTTAATATCACATCGTGCAAGATAATACTCAATAAAATAACTAATTTAAATTGATTATCAGTGCAAATATTTTTAGTAATATGTGTTCACTTTTTTGTTGTATATTAATGTCGAATGTAATATAGGAGGAATTATGGCAGGAAATAAAAGTTTAAAGGCAGCAGTGAGAGCTAAAGAAGATGAATTTTACACCCAACTTACGGATATTGAAAAAGAATTGCGATACTACAAAAAACACTTTAAAGGAAAAATTGTACTATGTAATTGTGACGATCCATTTGAAAGTAATTTCTTCAAGTATTTCGTGCTGAATTTCAATCGCCTTGGTTTGAAAAAGTTAATTGCTACTTGTTATGTTTCCTCTCCTATAGCGAATACCCAACTTTCTTTATTTGATGTCATCGGAACTGAGAAAAGCAAACAAAACAAGCCGTATAAAGCAGTTGTGACAAAGGTATATGACAAAACTGGTGATGGCGGCATTGATATGTTTGATGTGGCTGAGCTATTTAAGTCTGGAGAAAACAGTCTTTCAGAGCTGGAAGAAGACGGTGATTTTCGAAGCAAAGAGTGTTTGGAACTACTTGATGAATCAGATATTGTTGTTACAAATCCTCCATTCAGTCTTTTTAGAGAATATATTTCTGTACTATTAGAAAAAGAAAAACACTTTATCGTAATAGGAAGCCAAAATGCTATAACCTACAAAGAATTCTTTCCTTTATTGATGCAAAATAAGGTGTGGTTGGGATACGGCAATGGCGATATGTCTTTTCGTGTTCCTGAATACTTTGAACCTCGAGAAACGAGATTTTGGATAGATGAATATGGACAAAAGTGGAGGTCTCTTGGCAATATAGCTTGGTTTACAAATTTAGATATTCGCAAACGTCATGAAGAAATGATTTTAGTCAGACGTTATAGCAATTCACAATATTTTAAATATGACAATTATGATGCTATTGAAGTATCAAAAACAGCTGATATACCTTGTGATTTTAATGGAGTTATGGGGGTACCAATAACTTTTATGTATAAATACAATCCTGATCAATTTGAAATTGTAGGTTTGGTAAATGGAAAAGACGATTTAGCAGGTATAAAAACCACAAAAAATTATAAAGATTATTTAGAAATAAGACGAGATGGAACAAAAACGGGTTCAAATGGTGGAAAAATAAATGGAAATCCTGTTCTTAAGGGGAAGCCTAAAAGTGGAAATTATTTTGTATTAAATGATGAGATTGTACACTCAACATATGCAAGAATATTTATCCGAAACAAACATCCTGAAAAACCAAAAGGGGGAATAAATAATGCATATTGAAGAAAAGAAAATAACCGTTAGAGAAGTTACAGAAGGTTATTTTAACGATGCAGAGGAAGGTGTAGTCGGTTACGATGAACAACTTGATATTCGCCCGAAATACCAGCGTGAGTTTGTATATAAGGACGACCAACGCAATGAGGTTATCCGAACAGTGATGAAAGGTCTGCCGTTAAATGTTATGTATTGGGTTGACCGTGGTGAAGAATTTGAAGATGATCCTGACACACCACGATATGAAGTTATGGACGGACAGCAGCGTACTATTTCGCTTTGCGAATATGTAGATGGGAATTTTTCAGTTGATGACAAGCTATTTAACAACTTGCCGAAAGACAAACAAGATGAAATTCTTAATTATGAACTTTTTATCTACATATGCAACGGTACAGAGTCAGAAAAGCTTGATTGGTTTCGTATTATTAATATTGCCGGTGAACAGCTTACCGACCAAGAACTTAGAAATGCAGTATATGCAGGAAGTTGGACATCTGATGCTAAACGATATTTTTCAAAATCTGGATGTGCGGCATACAGACTTGCGGGAGATTATCTAAAAGGCTCAAGCATTCGTCAGGAATACCTTGAAACAGCTATACTTTGGGTTGCAAGTGCTGAGGGCAAGACAATTGAAGGATATATGTCAGAGCATCAACACGATCCAAGTGCAGTGACTCTTTGGAATTATTTTCGTTCGGTTATTGATTGGGTACAGGCAATTTTCCCAAAGTTCCGCAAAGAAATGAAGGGTTTGCCTTGGGGATTGTATTATAATAAACACGGTAAACGCACCGACCTTGATCCGAAAGTTCTTGAAGATGAAATACAGCGTCTTATGGGCGATGAAGATGTTACAAAGAAGTCCGGCATCTATGAGTATTTGTTGACTGGAGAAGAAAAGAAACTCTCAATTAGAGCATTTGATCGCCGTGATGCTCTTGCCGCTTTTGAAAAGCAACATCACAAATGCGCAATCTGCGGCGAAGAATTCGAGTTTGAGCAGATGCACGCAGATCATATCACACCTTGGAGCAAAGGCGGAAAAACAACGCCTGAGAACTGTCAAATGCTTTGCCGTGATTGTAATTTGAAAAAAGGCGCACAGGAGTAAAATAAAGCTATAATTTAATGTTTGATGGAAATAGGAGGGTTCATAATGATAAATATAAATGGTACAGAGTGGTCAAAGTTACAGCTGTCGGATATTCAAGCAGTTATTTCTGAACAGGATTTTGATGAATCTTTCTATTTTGAATTTAAGGACGATAGAGTGTCAAATAAGAAAATTCAAGAAGAAGTCTCCGCTTTCGCTAATACATATGGCGGGTATATTTTTCTTGGTGTATCTGACGATAAACAAATTGAAGGATGTTCTAATTGGAATGAACAAAAAATTCATACAACAATTCACGATGCAATAACACCTACCCCATCTTTTGATGTAAAAAAATTTACTTTTGATGCGGGTGTCTTGTATGTAATAAAAATTGATGAAGGTTCTGAACCTCCATATATAACAAGTAACGGCAAAATATACGAGAGGCTTTCATCTGGCTCTTTTACAATTAAAGACTCGTCCAAACTTTCCCAAATATATAATAAGAGAGAACAACTACTGACTAAAATGGAGCAGAAAATATCAATTCCACCAATTTGCGAGAACACAAATAATATATACGGATATATTGATACTGGTTTTTCCTTGGTGTCGTCTGATATTCAAATTGCAGTTGATGTTTTCAACCATATTGATTTAAAAACAATAGCTACTGAAACAGCAGAAACTTTGCCTTCATTTAGCTTGTTTTATATCGGGAATTCAATAATTTTCACTCCCGGAGGATTATCGACATCCCAAGGACACTTACCTGCTCATACAAACAATTTTCTTGAAATAATGGCTGATGGTAGTGCAAGGATGAGGATTTTATTAATCAATAACGATGAAGACAATTCAAGTGTTAATATGATGCTTCCAGCAACAATATTACGTTCATATAAAAATATATACACAAAAATAATGGGAGATTTATTTCCTAACAATATATCATTTGCAAAGAAATATGAATCGCTGACAGTAAGAAAACAGTTTCAACCAGTTTTGTTTTATGATGAATTTGTTTTGGAATTACACCCAGACTGGAAAGATGATAATAAAAAAATGTTAGAAGCTCTCAAAAATCATCGTAAAATTTTTGGAGTTACTACCGTTGTGACAGATGATCGTATTCCCAAAACTGGGCTTTACACAATTGATAAGAAGCAACTTGAACTTTTAGGAAAAGAATACACTGCAGAGGCTATCATTGATGAGTTGTTTTGTTCAAGATTTATGGATTTAGGAATTATTCCACTTATAGAGGAAAATTAAGGCATAAGGGATAATTTTAAACTAAACTCAATAACTCCATTGGAGGAAATCAACTTTATCAGCATTATGTATATTTAGTAAATGTGTCAACAATCACCTTTGCGAAGTTTATTATCAAATTTTACATAAATGTAATTGTTAAGATTGTGTCTTCAATATTCGCAATTGCATTTTTTAAAAAAAGCTCACACCTCTATTTTGGTTCAGATAATAAAGAAAACAAAAAACGGCGACAGGGAAAAATCCCTGCCGCTGTTTTTCTTATAATGTATAAATTATTTCTACATTTACAATCTCCCTTACACGGTTTGCAATGTTGTTCATTCTGCCAATCCATTCCATTTGCTTTTCGGATTTAAGTTGTTCAGTTATGCCTTCTTTTTCTGCGATTTGTTTTATTAGTCGATCATACATTTCTTTTGCACTAACATCTATATCGTGAAGATATGAATTGAGCTTACCTGTTGTCAAAAGATTGTAGTAAAAAAGTCTGTGGTTTTCTAACAGATATTCTTTGTGGCGTTGTCCCCATATGCCTATGTGGTAATTGGTGTCTGTTACAACAAGTTTTGGAATTTGTACTTCTCCCACCTGTCTGTATCCGATACCCATTTCTTCCATTAATGATTTCATTGCTTTTCCTCCAAAAAAATTATTTTTTATAACCTGCAATCAAATCATTTTAGCTGTTTACATAGTTTAAGGGCACCCTCTTTATCAAGGGTGCCCTTACGGCAGGGCTTTTTATATGCTTTATTCAAAGACCGTGGATATGACTTTAGGCGCGCCGGGCGGCGAATAATCAAAGCGGTCTATATGCTGTGCGTTTACAAAATATGTAAGATCCTGAGCCATTTCGGCTTCTTCAAACGCCTCAACTATTACAAGTTTTATCTTCATTTTATCCGGCAGTACGGATTTAATGTATACAGCCACGCGCTGCCCCTCAAAAAGATAATCGCACGGCTCGGCAAGGCCTGCAAGATTAGGTGTAAGCTCAACGAAAACGCCGTATGTTTCAATACTGCGCACGGTGCCTGTTACGGTCTCTCCCGGCTGAAACATCTTTGCATTTTCACTCCATGTGCCGAGCAGCTCTTTCAGAGAGAAAGTAAGTTTTTCAGGCTCCCTCTTTCTGAGCACAACCTTTATACACTCGCCCTCATACACCCTTTCGCGCGGGTGGTTGATGCGGGAAACCGAAAGCATATCAATGGGAATAAGGGCGTTAATGCCCGCGCCTATATCAATGAACGCGCCGAATTTTTCAAGATGCGTAACGCGCGCGTCTATGATATCCCCTTCGGCAAGATTGTCAATAAAACTTTTTTTACATCCCAGCTGTACCGCCTTGCGGGATAGGATAGCGCTGATATTGCCGCTGTCATCCCGCTGAAAACCGAGCACAATGAAGCAAACGGGTTTGTTTACCTTGGAGATAAGGGCAATATCACGGGTAGTTCCGTCATCAATGCCTATTGCACCCTCCTCACGCGGGATTATGCCTTTTATTATTCCGAGATCTACGTGCAGGTTATGCTCGCTGTCACACATAAGCACACGTGACTCCATAACGCTGCCGTTCATCATTGCTATTTTTACATCCTCCAGCGTATCGAATGTGCGAAGCAGCTGCGGATTTTGCCCTTCCGGGTAGAATTTCATAACATTCACTCTCTTTAAACGGCGCGTTTATACTGCCTGCCCCTCAGCTTTTTAATATGTGCCCGCGGGGCGGATTTACATTATGCGGCGCCTTAATATTGTCTGTTTTAAATGTATGCAAAATTAACGGCGATTATGTTGTAAATAAGGCAAATATGTGCTAAAATACTTTATTAATAAAGTTCAGGCGCGTGAAATTTACGCGCATTCGGGTGATTTTGTGGATTACAATGTAGGCGATATAGTTATAATGAAAAAGCCGCACCCATGCGGCTGCCGGGAGTTTGAAATACTGCGTGTGGGCGTTGATTTCAAACTGAAATGCACAGGCTGCGGGCGTGAAGTAATGGTGCCCCGCATAAAGGCGCTGAAAAGCATAAAAAAGAAAGCGGAGGGAAACTCCTGAGCTCTTCACAGCCTATTGGCTTTTTTGATTCCGGCATAGGCGGAGTTACGGTGCTGAACGAGGCACTGCGCCTGCTGCCGAATGAAAATTATGTGTTTTTCAGCGATTCACAAAACAACCCATACGGAGACAAGAGCGACAGCGAGATAATCGCCCGTTCAAAAGAGATTGCCTGCTTCCTTATAAATGAGAAGCACTGCAAAGCAATGGTGATTGCCTGCAACACAGCATCCGCAAAAGCGGCAAGGAGCCTGCGCGCGCAGTTTACGCAGATACCGATTGCGGCGATTGAGCCGGCATACAAAGTTGTGCACGACGAAAATCCGCAGGGCAAAACCCTGATAATGGCAACAAAAGGCACTATAAAGAGCGAAAAATTCCGCCGCCTTTACTATTCATATTACAACCACAAAACCTGCATACATTCCTGCCCCGGACTTGCCGACCTTATTGAAAAAGGCGGCAAAGAGGAGCTTGAAGAATACCTGCGCATAACACTTGCGCCGTACAGGGGCGAAGTGCAGAATGTTGTGCTGGGGTGCACGCATTACCCGCTTGCCAAAAAAGAGATTAAGGACGTGCTGGGAGATGTAAGATTTTTTGACGGTGCTCCGGGCACGGCAAGGCGGCTTGAATACCTGCTGAGCAGCAAAGACATACTTAACGACGGCAGTAATGCGGGTGAAGTGGAATTTATTGATTCATCCGTCAGCGAAGAAATAAGAAAAATAAAGACAGACCGCTTTTACAACTTACTGATGAGGTAATTTATGTTTGACAAACTTACTGAAGTAGAAAAAAGATTTGATGAGATAAACAGGCTTGTGTGCGAGCCGGAAGTTGTTTCCGACATGCAGAAATACACGGCGCTGATGAAAGAGTTAAAGCACCTGACTCCCGTTGTTGAAAAATTCAGAGAATACAAAAAGGTGCTCAAAAGCTTAGAGGACTGCCGGGAGATGCTGGAGGATTCAGACCTTGACGGCGACCTTGCCGCAATGGCAAAAGAAGAGCTTGAGGAGAGCAAAAAGCAGGAGGAGAAAATCTCCGAAGAACTTAAAATACTGCTTTTGCCGAGAGATGAAAACGACGACAAAAACGTAATCATAGAAATACGCGGCGGCGCAGGAGGCGAGGAAAGCGCCCTGTTTGCGGGCGTGCTTTTCAGAATGTATTCAATGTACGCCGAAACAAAGGGATACAAGACCGAGATAATGAACGCCAACGAAACAGGCCTTGGCGGATACAAGGAAATAAGCTTTTCCATTGAGGGGGACGGCGCTTACAGCCGTTTCAAATTCGAAAGCGGAGTGCACCGTGTGCAGCGTGTGCCCGAAACCGAAAGCCAGGGCAGAATTCACACATCAACCGTTACGGTTGCCGTTTTGCCCGAAGCTGAGGAAGTTGACTTTGAACTGAATGAAAAAGACCTGCAGATAGACACTTTCCGCTCCAGCGGCGCAGGCGGCCAGCACATAAACAAGACTTCATCAGCTATACGCATTACTCACATACCTACAGGCACGGTGGTTGAGTGCCAGGACGAGCGCAGTCAGCACAAAAACAAGGAAAAGGCGCTCAAGGTACTGCGCTCACGCCTTTATGACGCTGAAAAGGCAAAGCATGACGCAGAGATTGCGGGCGAACGCAGGGCACAGGTAGGCACGGGCGACCGCTCAGAGAGAATAAGAACTTACAACTACCCGCAGGGCAGAGTCACAGACCACCGCATCGGTCTTACGCTCTACAAGCTGGAGCAGATACTCAACGGTGACCTTGACGAGCTTATAGACGCGCTTATTACGGCGGACACTGCCGAAAAGCTGAAAGCGGGCGCCGAGGAAATCTGACAAAACAGAAGGCATATAAATGGAAACGAAGATATTTAAACCCACAAGTGAAAACATTGCCGAGGCGGGAGAGATAATCAGGCGCGGCGGACTTGTTGCTTTTCCTACTGAAACGGTGTACGGACTTGGCGCAAACGCGCTGAGCGACGAAGCTGTTTCAAAGATATACAAGGCAAAGGGCAGACCGAGCGACAACCCGCTTATAGTGCACATAGCAGAAAAGGACGATATCCTGCCGCTTGTTAAAGAGGTTACTCCCAAGGCGAAAGCGCTTATGGACGCGTTTTTTCCGGGGCCGCTTACAATTATCCTGCCGAAAAGCGACCGGATAGGCAGAGTTGTCAGCGGCGGACTTGACACAGTGGGCATAAGAATGCCGCAGAACCCGATAGCAAGGGAATTTATAAAGGCGGCGGGCGTACCGATAGCGGCGCCGAGCGCAAACACGAGCGGACTGCCCAGCCCCACAAACGCAAAATATGTTATTGAGGATATGCGCGGCAAGATAGACGCAATTATTGACGGAGGAAGCAGTGAATTCGGTATTGAATCCACCGTGCTGACGCTTGCGGGCGATGTGCCCGTTATTCTGCGCCCCGGCGCGATAACTCAGGAAATGCTAAGCGAGGTAATCGGCAGGGTTGATATTGCGCGCGCCGTTACCGAGGGTATGGCGGAAGGCGAAACCGCCGCTTCACCCGGAATGAAATACAAGCACTACTCCCCAAAGGCGAGAATAATTATTGTAAACGCTCCCAAGGAAAAATACGAAAAATTCGTAAACGCACAGGATGACGCGTTTGCGCTTTGCTATGAGGGCGACGATGTTAAAATTCCGAAAGTAACATTCGGCAGTGAGGGTGATGACCTGAGCCAGTCGCACGCACTTTTTGACGCTCTGCGCAGGCTTGACGAACTCGGGGCAAAAAAAGTATACGCCCGAAATCCCAAGCTTAAAGGAGTGGGACTTGCCGTTTACAACCGCCTGATACGAGCGGCGGCATTCTGCGTTATAGACCTTGAAAAGCCGTTTCTTATAGGTCTTACGGGGCAGACAGGCGCAGGAAAAAGCTATGTGGCTGAAAAGCTGAAAAAAATGGGTTATAATATAGTAGACGCAGATCATTACGCAAGAAAGCTTACTGAGGACAACTCACCCATTCTGCCGCTTATTGCTCAGAAATTTGGCGAGGACACCGTTCAAAACGGCGTGCTCAACAGAAAGCTGCTTGCTTCACGTGTTTTCGGCAATAAAGATTTACTGAGTGAGCTCAACAGCATTATGCACCCGCGTATTCTTGAAATGTGCGAGAGCGCCGCTGAATTTCCGTGCGTGCTGGACGCGCCTCAGCTTTTTGAGAGCGGCGGCGAAAGGCTTTGCGCAAGGGTGCTGAGCGTTACGGCGCCCGAGGAACTGCGCTTAAAAAGAATAATGAAGCGTGACGGCATTACCCCCGAGCAGGCAACACAGAGAATGAACGCCCAATACAGCGAAGAGTTCTTTAAAGAAAATTCGGATTTTACCGTTATCAACGACGGCAGAGATATAATCTCACAACTCAAATTATTCAAGGAGGAATTATTATGAGTGAAAAAAGCGCAAAAGAGCTTAAAAAGCTTCTTTTCAACAACAAACAAAACGGAACAGAGGTTATGAGCGACGATGAACTGAAGCTCTGCGACACCTTCTGCGAAGGCTACAAAGGATTTTTATGGGGCAACAAGACAGAACGCGAAGTTGCGGCATGGGCCGAAGAAACTGCAAAAGCCGCAGGATTTACCAAATTTGATGAATTCGGAAGCCCGCTTGCTCCCGGCCAGAAAGTTTATGTTGCAAACCGCGGCAAAGCGATAATTCTTTGCGTAAAGGGCAAAAAGAGCGTTAAAGAGGGCGTGCGTATCGTTGCCGCTCACATTGACTCTCCCCGAGTAGACCTAAAACAGTGCCCTGTTTACGAGGACGGCTCAATCGCATTCTTTAAAACGCACTACTACGGCGGAATAAAGAAATATCAGTGGTCTGCAATACCGCTTTCACTTCACGGCAGAATTTGCAAAAATGACGGCACTTATGTTGATATAAAGCTTGGCGAACTTCCCGGCGAGCCGAAATTCTGTATTACCGACATTCTGCCGCACCTTGCGCTTGAGCAGTACACAAGAAAGCCGAACGAGCTTATTAAGGGCGAGGAAATGAACGTGCTTATAGGCTCACGTCCTTTCAAGGACGATGAAGAAAGTGAAAAGATAAAGCTTAACATTCTTAACATTCTCTATGAAAAATACGGCATTGTTGAGCGTGATTTTCTTTCTGCCGAGCTTGAACTTGTGCCTGCGTTCACGGTTGATGATATCGGCTTTGACAGAAGCATGATAGGCGGCTACGGCCATGATGACAGAGTTTGCGCTTACCCCGCTTTTGAAGCTATCACCGAAATAAACGAAGCTCCCGAATACACTGCCGTAACCGTGCTTACAGATAAAGAGGAAATCGGCAGCATGGGCAACACGGGTCTTAACTCAAGCTATCTCAAATATTTCATTGAAGACCTTGCGCGCCTTGAGGGCTGTGAGGGCAGAGATGTGCTCAGGCACAGCAAATGCCTTTCAGCCGATGTAAACGCCGCATTTGACCCCACTTGGGCATCAGCCTTTGAGAAAAACAACTCAAGCCTTATCAACAACGGCGTGTGTGTAACCAAGTTTACAGGCAGCCGCGGCAAGAGCGAAACAAATGACGCATCAGCTGAATTTGTAAGCTGGGTAAAGGCTCTGCTTGAAAACAACGGAGTTCTGTGGCAGAGCGGCGAACTCGGCAAGGTTGACGCAGGCGGCGGTGGAACCGTTGCAATGTATATAGCAAACCTTGACGTGGACACCATTGACGTTGGCGTTCCCGTGCTTTCAATGCACGCACCGTATGAGGTTGTAAGCAAGATTGACGTATATATGGCTTACAAAGCATTCCTCACTTTCTTCACAAAATAAAACAAGTATAAAAGCCTCCGCGGGTTGACCTGCGGAGGCTTTGTTTTTTATATTTTATTGTTTCACACTGCGCCTGCAATCAGCGTATACGCCGTATTGATAACGCCCGCAATGACCATTACCCAAACGGGGTTTAGCTTTGTTTTGCGCAGAAGGAGGAAGCAGACGGCAAAAGCCGCCACAAGCACCCATTTTGTGGTATCAAGGCTTATACTGCTGCCGCCCCAGAAAGCGGAAACAAGAACGGAAACACCCGCCGCCGCTATCATTGAAACCACGGCGGGGCGAAGTGTGGAGAGCACATCGCTCATTGCGTTCAGATTTCTGTATTTGAAATAGAGTTTTGCAAGTATTGTAACTATGATACAGCTGGGCAGGATACAGCCCGCCGTAGCGCAGACGGCACCTCCGATGCCCGCCACCTTAATACCCACGAATGTGGCGGAATTTACGGCGATAGGCCCGGGCGTCATCTGGGAAATGGTTATAAGGTCTGTAAACTCACTCAGCGAAAGCCAGTTATTCTGAGTAACGACCTGCTCCTGAATAAGCCGGAGCGAAGCGTAGCCTCCGCCGAAGCTGAAAAGCCCTATCTGGAGAAAACTTAAAAACAATTTAAGATATATCATTTTGCCGCCTTCTCCTTTTTACGGTTTATAAGCGCTTTGACTATGCCTATTGCGGCGCAGACAAGGATTATATAGATTACATTGACCTCGAAGAAGCAAGACGCGGCAAACGCGCCCGCCATTATCAAAACGGAGCCGGCGCTTTTCTGCTTGAATATATCGAGCGCCATATCATATACAACGCTTGCAATAACAGCGCCCACGCCCGCCTGCATACCCGTAAGCATTGCGGCAACTATTGCGTTGCTTCTGAACGCTTCGTATACTACCGATATTATGGAGATGATAACGAAAGGGGGAATTATGGTGGCAAAAGCCGCAACCCCCGCGCCGACAAGCCCTGCGAGTTTATACCCTGTAACTATTGCGCCGTTTACGGCAATCGCTCCGGGAGCGGACTGCGCGATAGCCACAAGATCAAGCATTTCCTGCTCGTCTATCCACTTGTATTCATCAACAAATTTCTTCTTAAAGAGAGTTACTATAACATATCCTCCGCCGAAAGTGAAAGCGCTTATCGTAAGCGTTGAGAGAAACAGCTTCGGCAGTACGGAGCGTTTTTTCTTTTTTGGGGCATCTGATCCGTTTTCGTTCATAGCGTGGCACTTCCTTTCATTGCGAGTATATTATACGCTCTATTGAAATATAAGTAAAATAGTATTATTATATAATTATCATAATATTTTTGTTATATATAGGTGATTGAAATGACACTGCGCCACATAAAAATATTTCTGAGCGTTTTTCAAAACGGCGGCATAACAAAAGCCGCGGACGAGCTGAGGATAGCACAGCCGTCCGTAAGCCTTGCAATAAAAGAGCTTGAGAATTTTTACGGCACAAAGCTGTTTGACCGTATAGGCAGAAAGATATACCCCACCGAAAACGGCAGGCGGCTTTATGATTATGCGCTTAAAATATGCGGTTTGTTTGACGAGGCAAACAGAAGCGTTAAAAACCCTGACGCGCTGGGCGAAATAAAAATAGGCGCAAGCATTTCAACGGGCACAATGCTGCTGCCCGATATTCTGAATAAGTATAAAAAAATACGCCCCGAAATAACCGTGAAAGTTACGGTGTGCAATTCGGACGAGATTGAAAGAAAAGTGCTTGCCAACGAAATCGACTTAGGCTTTACGGAAAAACAGCCGCAAAGCGCGGAGATAACGGCAGAGCCTTTCGGAACAGACAGACTTTGCGCTGTTGCCGCGCCTGAAAATCCGCTTGTGAAAATGAAAAGCGTAACCCCGCAGCAGCTTGCCGCCCAGCCGTTTCTGACACGTGAAAAAGGCAGTGCCGTGCGTGAGATAACTGACGCATATTTTGCCGTGGCAGGTATAAGCATATCGCCTGTTATGGAGAGCACGGGCACTCAGGCAATTCTTAATGCGGCAGAGCACTCGATAGGCATTACCGTACTGCCTTACATACTTGTAAAAGACAGAATTGAAAGCGGCAGGCTTTGCGAAATAGCGCTTGAGCCGCAAATAAAAAGAAACCTTAACATAATCCGCCACAAGAGCAAGTTTTTAACTCCTGCCACGCAGGATTTTTGCCGCCTGTGGAAAGATGCCTGCGCAAACGGCTGACGGCATAACAGCCCGAGCAGCAAAGTATAATAAAACCGAATAACATCAAAAAGGGCGGAAACGGCAGCTGTACCGTTTCCGCCCTCTGCATATATAAAAATCATCAACTGCAGAATCTGTGGTTTCCTATTATAGTTATTACGGGTCTTGAATGCATAAACGCATCGTTTGTTTTATCCGGGTTAAAGTAGAATATTGCTCCGCCTGACGGATCCCACCCGTTAATGGCGTCAATTGCCGCACGCTTTGCGGATTCCGCAACAGGCTCGTTCCAGTTGCTGTCATACACGCAGGAAAAAGCGCCCGACTGATAAACTACGCCGCTGATGCTGTCCGGAAAAGAGGGGTGCGCCACTCTGTTGAGCACAACGGCGCCTACCGCCACCTGACCCTCATAGCTCTCTCCCCTTGCCTCTGCCGAAATGACCTTGGCAAGCAGCTGAACATCAGAACTTGAATACTGTGTGGACGGACTGCTTGTGCCTGTATCAAGCCCGAGATAAAGCAGAGTAGTGGGGCCTGCAATGCCGTCAACCGTTATGCCTACACTGCGCTGAAAATTGCGCACTGCCGTTTGAGTCTGAGTGCCGAAGATACCGTCAACATCTCCGTTATAAAAGCCAAGGTCTTTAAGCTTTTGCTGAAGAGTTTTTACCTCACTGCCCGTTGAGCCGTATTTTGAAAGGGCATAAACGGATTCGCCGCTGTTAGGATAGCAGAGCTCATAAGCAAGAAATCCGCCGCCGACAGCGCCCAGCACTATTGCCGCCGAAATAAGAAAAATATAGAAATTTCTGAAAGCCTTATATACTGTCATTTAAAACAATCCTTTCCCGCCGCAGGCGGATTTATGTTATAAATCAGGTGAAAAAGTTTAAAAGAAACGTTATTGCTATGCCCGCGCCCACGCAAAGCGCACTCTGTATACATATATAACGTATCTCTCTTTTTGTTTTTCTTGAGCGCGGAGGTTTTCCGGCTGATTTTGCCAGAAGCCGTGCTTCTTTTTTTAATTTTTCCCCGTCCCCGTTCACATATTCAGGCTTAACAAAAAAAATTACCTTTTCAAAATAGGGACTTTCGGGATTGGTAATCTCCACCACCTGCTTGTTAACACCTTTTAGCATCATATTTTTCCTTTCGTTTTTTATACAAATAGTGTTGGATTATTCACCCTGATTTATACAAATTTTTGAATATTGATTTTTGGTTAAAAATGCAATAAAATAATGCTTGACAAGGCTTTGCAATAACAAAAAGTATACTGAAACTTACACAATAAAAATGTTTAAAACAATGTTGAAAATGTTAAAAACAATGCTCAAAAACGGCTTGTTTAGGTGATTTTCGGCTGTTGAAAAGTTAAAAACAAGTAAAATCGGGGCAGTTTTCAATACTTTACACAGAGTTTTCAACATTTTGTAAAGTTACAAATAGTTACAGATTTTTTTAGTTATTTTGCTGTTTTTTATATTCCGTATAACGGTATAATATGATATAATTTCAGTGTATAAAACGGGGAGAAATTATACAGATAATGATAATTGAAGAGAGCAGAAACGGTATTATTCTTAAAGGCGTGGAGTGCCTGAGCCTGCCACTCACTCTTGACTGCGGCGAAGCGTTTCGCTGGGTAGAGCAGGAGGACGGCTCATGGAGCGGCGCCGCTTACGGAAAATACCTGAACATTAAAGAAGAAAACGGAAACTTCATACTGAAAGACACCTCTTTGGAGGATTTTGAGAATGTGTGGCGCAATTATTTTGACCTTGACCGTGATTACGCCGCAATATGCGCAAAACTCAAAGAGGACGAGCTTGTGCGTGAAACGATAGACGAATACTACGGCATCAGGATATTAAATCAGGAGCCGTGGGAGGCGCTTGTTTCATTCGTCATAAGCCAGCAGAACAACATAAAGAGGATAAAAGGCATAATAAAGCGCCTTTGCGATACATACGGAGAAAAAATCTGCGACGGCTGGCACGCTTTTCCCACAAGCAAAACGCTCAGCAAGCTCAGCGTGGAGGATTTTGAGGCGTTAGGTCTGGGCTACCGCGCGAAATATGTTAAAAAACTTGCCGATGATGTTGAGAGCGGCGTTATTGACCTTGCCGCGATTAAGGCGATGGATCTTGACGACGCAAAAAAGACTTTGCTTTCTATCTACGGAGTGGGAGAAAAGGTGGCAAACTGCGCTCTCCTTTTCGGCTTTCAGTTTATACGGTGCTTTCCAGTTGACGTGTGGATGAAAAGAGTGCTTCAGTATTACCCTGACGGTCTGCCCGAATGTTTCAGCGGATACGAGGGCATAGCGCAGCAGTATTTATTCCACTGGGCGCGAAACAATTTACAGGCGGTGAAATAATGCAGAAACTTTTTACTGATTATGACGGCATTTCAGAAAAAATATATCTTAACGAGGAGCAGAGCCGCCACATTGCAAGAAGCCTGCGAATGAAAAAGGGCGATATGATAACCGTTTGCACGGGTGACGGCAGCGACTACGGCTGTATAATAGACGATATTGACAAGGACGGCGTTGTGCTTTCCGTGTGCTACAAACAGGCTTCCGAAAGCGAGCCTGATATAAAAGTATCACTTTATCAGGGTGTGCCGAAAGGCGACAAGCTGGAGGACGTAATACAAAAATGCACGGAGCTTGGCGTATATGAGATAATTCCCGTGCTTACAAAAAGGTGCGTGAGCCGCCCGCAGGAAAAGCAGGCGGAGAAAAAACGCCAGAGATACAACAAGATAGCGCTTGAGGCGGCACAGCAGAGCGGGCGCGGAATAGTGCCCGAAGTTAAAAAGATGACGGATTTTAAGACCGCCGTAAAAGAATGTGACGCGGATATAAAAATAGTATTTTATGAGGGCGGCGGACTGCCGCTGACGGACATAATAAAAAAAGGCGCAAAAAGCGCCGCTGTTTTCATTGGGCCAGAGGGCGGATTTGAAAAGGAAGAGGTTGAGTTTTTAAAAGAGAACGGAGCCACAGCGGCAACGCTCGGAAAAAGGATATTAAGAACACAGACTGCTCCCGCCGCGGCGCTTGCCGCCATAATGCTGCTGACGGGCAACCTTGAATAATACCCGCCTTGCAATAAAACCGTGCGGCACGGGCATATTAATAAAAAAAGAAACGGGGCATTAATATGATTTATAATGATCTTACTGAACTGATAGGAAATACACCGATGATGCGCCTTGACGCGCTTGCGAAAAGCGAGGGAGCTAAGGCGAATATTATAGCAAAGCTTGAATATTTCAATCCCGCTGGCTCGGTAAAAGACAGAGTTGCTTTCAACATGATAACCGAGGCTGAAAAATCAGGCAAACTCAAACCCGGCGCAACCATAATTGAGCCTACATCGGGCAACACGGGCATAGGCCTTGCGGCGGTGGGCGCTGCGCGCGGATATAAAGTGATACTGACCATGCCCGAAACAATGAGCGTGGAGCGCAGAAATCTTGTTAAGGCTTTCGGAGCTGAGGTAGTGCTTACAGACGGCTCAAAAGGTATGAGCGGCGCAATAGAAAAAGCGAACGAACTTAAAAAGAGCATTTACGGCGCAATTATTGCGGGGCAGTTTGAAAACCCGGCAAACCCGCAGGCGCATTATGAAACAACGGGCCCCGAGATATGGCGTGACACAGAGGGAAAAATTGACGTTTTTGTTGCGGGCATAGGCACGGGCGGCACTGTAAGCGGCGTGGGCAAGTACCTGAAAGAGCAGAACCCCGATATAAAGATTATCGGTGTTGAGCCCACCTCATCACCTGTTTTGACACAGGGACACGGCGGTGCGCACAAAATTCAGGGTATCGGCGCAGGATTTGTGCCCGAAACGCTCAACAGAGATGTAATTGACGAGGTAATCACCTGCACGGACAAGGCGGCATACGAAACGGGCAACAAGATAGCAAAAGCGCACGGCATACTTGTGGGCATTTCAAGCGGCGCCGCAGTTTGGGCGGCGATTGAAATCTCAAAACGCCCCGAATTCAGCGGCAAAAACATAGTTGCGCTTTTGCCTGATACGGGCGACCGCTATCTTTCAACAGGTATGTTTGATTAAAAGGCATAAGAAAAAGGCTCCCTTTCGGGAGCCTTTTTTAACGATATGATTATCAGGAAATATTACCGTTATTGTCGCAGGATATAGTTAATGTCAGGGGAACTGTTTTAGTAATGATACCGAGCCAGTATTTCTTTACAAGGAAATCACCTGTTGCGGTTCTTCCCGACTTGGAAGCGGTTGCCTCTTTTACTTTCCATGCAGTGTCATAAATATTATATGATGTAACTGCACCGGTGCAGGTGGCAGAACTGCCTGTATATGTAAATGTTGCTCTGAGAGTAACACTCCATCTCAGCTCCTGCTCATCTCCGTCATAGTAATAACCGGTTTTACCCCTGGTTACCGTGCCGGAAGCGAAAGGACTTATCACTTCTTCAGTTCTGATAATAATGTAACTGCCGTCCTCAAAATGCTGAACTTCGGTTTCTGTTTGCTCGTTTGTTTGGGCTAAAGCGCTAAACGGCACAGAAAAACAAAACATCATTGCAAGTAAAAATAATGCTATTCTTTTTGTAAGTTTCATAATTCTCTCCTTTACTTTGTTTCTACAACCACAACTACGCCTTCATCACTTTCGGCTCTTGAAATTGCAGAACCCGCTGCCGCAGCAACACCCCAAACTACCAAAGCGGTTACCAAAAAGACTGCAACAGTCTTTTTGATTTTAATTTTTCTATTTATTGTTTTAATATCTAAAGTATCTGAATACATTTTTGCAACTTCTTCTGTTTCTCCGAAGTGCATAATTATATCGCCCATGGACACATCTGAATTCTCTGCCGCGTAATCATATATCTCATATTTTAATCCGCGCAGATATTTTCTTTTTGAACTGAAATCGCCGGGCATCAGAGACTTTATATCATCAAGATATCTGTTTATTTCTTTCTTCAACGCGTCTTGCATATTTATTTGCATCGCCGTCCCTGCCGAGAATCCTGCTGACATTCTCACAAACCTTATCATAGTCATTAAGGAGCTGCAAATAATAGAGTTTGCCCTTCTCTTCCATATGATAATATCTTCTTGTACGCTTTACACCGACTCTCTTTACGTAATCGGTGATATAGCCGGCTTCAGTCAAACGGAACAGGATATTATAGAGCGAACCCTCAAGTATAAAATACTGCCCGCCTGTTTTATCCTTAAACGCCTGAGTAATCTGATAACCGTACAGATCCTCCTGCTGAAGCAGGTGCAGAATAAGCATTTCCGCAGTACCGCGTTTGAAATTATCTGAATTCTGCATTTTAACCTCCCCCTTATCGTTATTGTAATTTAATTATATCATTCATAGCCTTGAGTGTAAATACCTGTTTTTGAAATATATCGATTAAAAAATGTAAATTTTTTCAGCAAAAAAAGGCTCCCACAAGGGAGCCTTTTCATTTGCTTAAATTCTTATTTCTTTGCAAAATAGGGATAGAAAACAAGTACCGCAAGCGCCTTTACGTATTTCATAGCGTTTCTCCTTTCGTGTTTTCGTTACATCTACATTAAACACGAAAGTGAGCTGTTTTTCTATAAACTGTGCTTTACACGGCGGTTTACATAACGCCTGTTTTGCTTTACATTTTGCTTTTTTTAAGAGTTTTTGCCATTTTTTTATAAATTGCGGCGGCAATTTTATAAACTGCGTATCCTATTATAACGCCGATTAAATTCAGTATAATATCATCCACATCAAAACTGCCGACTTTGAAAATGAGCTGGAATGTTTCCACGGCAAGTATAACAACAAACGAAACGGCGGCGCACTTCCACAAAGCCCTCAGCTTTTTTTCAAGGCACGGTATTAAAAAACCGAACGGCACAAAAAGCGCAATATTTCCGAAAATATTAAAAAGTGCAATATCCGTATTAATTCGGTTTTCCCTGAGCGCCCGCCAAAAACCGTTTATTGTTTCAAACGGAATAAGATTTACGGCATACTTTGCATATTCCGAAAGCGGCTGAGCCTGATCATAGACATTGCCGCGACCTCTTAAAAACAGAATATAAACAAGTGCCAGCACATAGACAGCAAGAGCCGCGCCTAAAATTGTTTTTAAAGCTTTTTTCATTATGTTCTCTCTTTCTGCCCGCAAATTTAAGCTTAAAGCGTGCGCCTGAAAATCGGTGTGTGTTTTACTGTCTGAGCCTTGCCTCAAGTCTGTAAATAGGCAGACCCTGAGAAGCAAAGCGGTTTTCATATTCCGTTACTATATTGCCCTCAAAAGAGCTGTTATGCAAATCAAGGCTTACATTAGAAAGAGCGAAGCCCGACTGCGAAAGATTTTCTATTGAAAATTCAAAAAAGCGGGGGTTATCCGTTTTCTGGCAGATAACGCAATCGGCAGTCATAAGCTGCTTATATATCTCAAGAAAACGCGGGTGCGTGAGGCGGTGCTTTGCGTATTTTGCCTTGGGAAACGGGCAGCTGAAATTAAGATAAATCTCGCTCACGCTGTTTGCGGGTATAAAACGCGGCAGATATTCGGCGGCGCATTTCATAAAGCGCAGGTTTGGGATATTATCACGCATAGCGTTTTCCGCCGCGGCAACTATAACATTGCCCACCTTTTCCACTGCTATTATATTCTTATCGGGGTTGCGTTTTGCGTATTCGCACGCAAAAGCGCCTTTGCCGCAGCCTATCTCAAGCACAAGCGGATTTTCGTTGCCGAAAATATCCTCTATGCTGTAAAGGCATTTGTTCCCTTCCTCATTTTCAAAATTCAGATCCGCCGTGTCGCAGTCCAGCAGATAGCTTTCACACTCCTGCAGACGTGCTTCAAGGTTTTTCTTTCTTCTCATTCTCATAAAATATTCTTCTCTTTCGTAATCAGATTATCGTGCCGCCGCCCACAACGGACTTTCCGTCATAAAGCACAAGCGCCTGACCCGGCGCCGCCGCCCTCTGCGGAGTGTCAAACACAACTTTTATTGTGTCATCATCTGTTTGATAAGCCGTGGCGGGCTGTTCTTTCATGTTATATCTTGTGCGGGCGTTAACACGCATACCGTCCTCAATTTCAGCAACGGACACAAGATTTATATCACGCGCGGTTACTTCACGGGAAAAAAGCTCATCGCCCTCTGTCAAAATAACACGGTTGTTTTCAATATCCTTTGAGCAGACGTAAAGCGGCACACGGTATGAAACGCCGAGTCCTTTTCTCTGCCCTATTGTATAGCGGATAATTCCGTTGTGCGTGCCAACCTTTTCGCCAGAAACGGTTACAAAATCGCCCGAGGGATACGCTCTGCCCGTTTCACGCTCTATAAACGCTGCATAATCGCCGTCGGGCACAAAGCATATATCCTGACTTTCCTTTTTATTTGAATTTACAAAGCCGTTTTCGGCGGCTATCTCTCTTATCTCACTCTTTGAACGTGTGCCGAGGGGAAAAACACAGTGAGAAAGTATCTCCTGCGGCAGAGAATAAAGAACATAACTCTGGTCTTTGCCTGCGTCAACAGCTTTTTTTAAAACGTACCTGCCCGTGTTTTTATCCTGAGAGCACACAACATAATGCCCCGTTGCGATATAATCACAGCCGAGCTCCTTTGCCTTTTCATAAAGCGCGCCGAATTTCAGAAAACGGTTACAGTCAAGGCAGGGGTTGGGCGTTGCGCCGTGCTCATAAGTGCTTATAAATTTATCTATTACTTTTTCTTTAAATTCCTTTTGCAGGTCAAAAACATAAAACGGGATACCAAGACGCTCTGCCACTGCGGCGGCGTCTTTTTCATCCTGCTCATCGGCGCCGCCCCACAGGTGCATCATTGCGCCCACACATTCATATCCTGCTTTTTTCATTAAAAGGGCGGCGACGCTGCTGTCCACGCCGCCGCTCATTGCAACAAGTGCTTTTTTGCTCATGCTGACTTTCATAGCCTTTCATGCTTTTTAACGGTAAATATAATATCAGCCGCCGTATTCAATCATTTTATCAATACAGCGCCTTGCTCTGTTCATAATATCGCTGTCAAGCTCTATTTCCTCGCCGCCTTTGCCCGTACAGCAGAGATAAACCTCCGGCAGGGTTGTCAGGCGCATATTTTCACAGATGAGTTCCTTTGAAACCGGGTAAAATCTTTTGCCCGGGCAGTCAAACTGCAGATGGGAAACAATGCTGTTTTCCGTGCCGATAATAAACTCGGCGGCATCGCTGTTTTCGGCGTACTGCATAATGCCCGCCGTTGAGCCTACATAATCAGCAAGCGATGTAACCTCCGGTTTACATTCGGGGTGCACGAGGAACAGCGCGTTCGGATGAGCCGCTTTTGCGGCCAAAACATCCTCTTTTGTAATCTTGGCGTGCTCGGGGCAGCCGCCCTGCATAAGTATAATATTTTTATCGGGGCAGTTTGCCGCAACGAATGAGCCCAAATTTATATCGGGCACAAAAATAACGTCCTTTTGCTCGAGCGCCGCCACTACTTTTACGGCGCAGGACGATGTTACGCAAACATCGCTCACTGCTTTAAGCTCTGCCGTGGTATTCACATACGCCGCAACAGCCGCCTGCGGATATTTTTCTCTGAGCGCAAGAATATCAGACGGAGTAAACTGCTCCGCCATAGGGCAGCCCGCCTGCGGGTGTGAAAGGATTACACGCTTTTCGGGTGAAAGTATTTTGCACGTTTCCGCCATAAAGCGCACGCCGCACATAAGCACGGTTTTGTTTTCCACGCTTTTTGCCTTTACGGACAAAGCATAAGAATCGCCCGTGAAATCCGCCACCTCGCAAACCTCGCGCGGTTCATAAGAATGGGCAAGAATACAAATATCGTTTTCTTTTTTAAGGCGCAGGATTTCCTGCTGCATTTCGTAAATTTTCATAATTCTCTCTTTTTCCGAAACCTCTTAGAGTATTTTTTGCCGTGAGGTTAGATCTCAACGCCGTCTGCCGTATGAACGAAACGAATTGAAAAATCATTTTCATACTGCGGATAAACGGCAAGATACTGTTCCCTGAGGAATGCGGCAACATCATCTTTTTTATCGGGATTTACAAGAGCGATGGACGAACCGTTGAAGCCCGCGCCGCTGAATCTGCCGCCGTAAACGCCGTCACATTTAAGCATTATCTCATAAAGTGTTTTAAGCTCGGGAGAGCCTGTTTCCCAATTATATATAGAGGAGTGGCCGGACTCAAACATAATTCTGCCGAACTCTGCAATATCGCCGTTTTCCCATGCTTTTGCTCCGCGCTGAACACGGGAGAACTCGCCGTAGAAATGCTCTGCACGTCTGCGCCAAGCTGACGGTATTTTATTTTTATACTCGTCAAATATCTCCTTGGGCACATCGCGCATATAGCTGTCCTTAAAACTGCCGTAAGGGATACCCGCAAACGCTCTGAGAGCGAATGAAGCGGCCTTTGCCTCGTCTACCCTTGAATTGAAAGCGGTGTTTGCAAGCTTTCTTTCCTTGCCTGAAAAGATAACGGCAAATTCATAAGGCGGCATTTTTTCGCTCTGCGGGATAAGTTTATATTCGTCAGTAAGCGTGTCCAAAAACAGCAGATGATTTTTCTTTGAGTACACCTCGCAGCTTTGATCCATCTTGCCTACGTTCATTTCAAGATAATCGTGCTCTGCATACAGAGCAAAATCAATAAGCTCCGCCCTTGTAAGCGAGATGCCGTTTATCTTGCATATAGCGGTAATGTATGAAATGAGCACCGCCGCTGAGGACGAAAGACCACCGACGGGCAGACTTCCGTGGATAACGCCGATCATTCCCATTTCAACACGGTGTTTTCTTTTTACTGAAACGTAAGCCGCCTTTGCGAAATCGCCCCAGTCATAAGACCTCTGCGCAAGCTCATAAGCGGAAAATTCCACAGCGCCGTCAAAATTTGCGCTGTAAAGCTTTACAGTGCCGTCATTCGTTGGCAGGAACGCGAGCGTAACGCCCTCGTCTATGGCAAATCCCGAAATCAGACCGTGCTGATAATCCGAATGAGCGCCTACAGGCGCTATGCGGTACGGGCAGTAAACTTTAAGAGGAGTTTCTGCCGTATCGAATTTCTGTTTAAACAAAGTTTCTGCGTCCATAAATTCACCGCCGATAAAAAGTAATAATTTATTTATGAGAAATTAACATTTTTATTGTAGCATAAAGGAGAGGGCTTGGCAATAAAAATAAATTTTATACGGCGCACAAGCAAATTTCAACAACAGGTAAAGATTGACAGTGTTTTTGTAATAATATATAATGTAAATAATATAATAATGCAATTAAGCAGCAAAATACTGCAAAAGGACTTTAAATGGACGATATAAAAGTTTCGGTTATAATACCCGTTTACAATGCGCAGGAACATCTTGAAGAGTGCCTGAAAAGCGTAACGGGTCAGACTCTCAGGGATATTGAGATAATCTGCGTTGACGACGGCTCCACAGATAACTCACTTAACATTCTTGAAAAGCTTGCCGCCGAGGACAGCCGCATAATCATAAAACGCCAGCAAAACCTTTTTGCGGGCGCGGCAAGAAACAACGGAATGGAAAGCGCCCGCGGCAAATATCTGGAATTCTGGGATTCGGACGATTATTTTGAAAAAAACGCGCTTGAAGTTCTTTATAACAAATGTGAAAACGAAAAGGCGGACATCTGCATTTGTGCCGCATACACGGTAGACGGTAAAACAGGCAGACGCGCGGTTGATGAAACTTTTCTGAAACGCCGCTTTCTGCCGAAAGAAAATGTTTTCAGCATTGAAACAGCGCCGGAATATATATTCAACATGGCGTCCAACACACCGTGGCAAAGAATGTTCCGCGCAGATTTTATACGTGAAAACAACCTTAAATTCCAAAACCTGCGCCACGCTAACGACACTTATTTTTCGCTAATGGCAACTTATCTTGCAAAGCGCATAACATACACTGAAAAGCCGCTTGTAAATTACAGAACCAACAACAGCGAAAGTGTTACGGGCAAAGCATCCGCAGACCCGCTGTGCGCTTATGAAGCTTACGCCGCTGTGTATGACGAGATAACAACACGCGGTATATCGGACAGCGCGCTGAGGAGTTTTTACTCAAAACTGCTTTCCGGTCTTATCAGAGAGATAATGACGCAGACAAACGGCGGCGCAATGAACACCGTTTACTCAAAAATCAAAAACGAGGGCATATCACGTTTCGGGCTTGACAAGCACACAGACGAGGATTATTTCTACTTTAAAAGCGATTATGAGGATCTGTGTTTTATAAAAGAACACGACCTGCCCGAATTTTTGATGCATAAATATAAAAAAGAGCGTGAAATCCGCTTATACTATAAAGGCAAGGCGGAAAAATCGCCGGTTATACGGCTTGCAAGAAAAGCGGCAAGACTGCTGCCGGCGAACAGCAGCCTGTATGACAAAGGAAAACGCCTTTTGCGTTTTAAATAATAAGGAGTTTATAATATGGAAAAGAAATATGACTATCTGATAGTCGGCAGCGGACTTTTCGGAAGCGTTTTTGCTTTTGAAGCGGCAAAGAGGGGCAAAAAGTGCCTTGTTATTGAGCGCAGAGACCACATTGCCGGCAACATATACTGCGAAAACGTGCACGGCATAAACGTGCACAAATACGGCGCGCATATATTCCACACCAGCAGCAAGGAAATTTGGGAATATATCAACCAGTTTGCAGAGTTCAACAATTATATCAACTCGCCTGTTGCTATTTATAAGGACGAACTTTATAATATGCCTTTCAATATGAACACATTTTCTAAAATGTGGGGCATAAAGACGCCTGCTGAGGCAAAGGCTATAATTGAAGAACAAAAAGCGCAGTACCATATTGAAAATCCGAAAAACCTTGAGGAGCAGGCGCTTTCACTTGTGGGCAAAGACGTTTACGAAAAGCTTGTAAAGGGCTACACCGAAAAGCAGTGGGGCAGAAGCTGCACCGAGCTTCCGTCCTTTATCATCAGACGTCTGCCCGTAAGATACACTTATGACAACAACTATTTTAACGACCGTTTTCAGGGCATACCGATGGGCGGCTACACACAGATATGCGAAAAGATGCTCAAAGACGCTGATGTGCTCCTGAACACTTCTTTTGAAGACTATAAAAAATCGCACAGCCTTGACGGCATGAAGATAGTTTACACCGGAAATATAGATGAATATTTCGATTACTGCTACGGCGCGCTTCAGTACAGAACCGTTAGGTTTGAAACAGAATATCTGCCCGATGTTGACAACTATCAGGGCAACGCGGTTATCAACTACACAGAGCGCGAAGTGCCGTACACCAGAATAATAGAGCACAAGCACTTTGAATTCGGCGCGGGCGAAGGCACTGTTATTTCAAAGGAATACTCATCCGAGTGGAAGGTGGGTATTGAGCCTTATTACCCGATAAACAATGACGAAAACAATGAGCTTTATAAAAAATATGAAGAGCTTGCAGGCAAAGAAAAGAATGTTATTTTCGGCGGCAGACTCGGAAAATACAAATATTATGATATGGACAAGGTCATTGCCGCGGCTCTGCAGACGGTAAAAGACGAATTTGACCAGTAACACATATCATTAAAACGCGGATTAACGCCGCGTTATTGCAAACCTACCTGAAAGGCGGAGAAAAATGGCAAAAGTATCAATAATAGTTCCGGCTTACAATGTTGAGCCGTATCTTGTTGAATGTATGGAGAGTATTACAAGGCAGACGCTTAGTGATATAGAGATAATCTGTATTAATGACGGCTCTACGGACGGCACTCTTAAAATCCTGAAAAGCTATGCTGAAAAAGACCCGCGTATCGTTCTCATAGATAAGGAAAACGGCGGTTACGGCATAGGCATGAACATAGGTCTGTCTGTTGCAACGGGCGAATATATAGGCATTGTAGAGCCTGACGATTTCGTGCCGGTAAATATGTTCGGCGACCTCTATGAGATAGCCAAGGCGAATGACCTTGATTTCGTAAAGGCGGACTTTTACAGATTTGAGCGTGCCTCAAACGGCGATATGTTTTTAACATACAATCACCTTGACCGCAAAAACCAGTATTACAACCAGGTTTTTGACCCGAGCCACACTCCCGAGGCTATCAGGTTTATAATGAACACATGGAGCGGTATTTACAGAAAAGCATTTCTTGACGAATACCATATCCGCCACAACGAAACGCCGGGCGCGTCTTTCCAGGACAACGGTTTCTGGTTTCAGACCTTTGCTTTTGCAAAGCGCGGCATGGTAATAGACAAACCCTATTATATGAACAGGCGTGACAACCCCAACAGTTCCGTTAAAAACGTGCAGAAGATATACTGCATAAACGCGGAATACGACCATATCAGGGATGTGCTTATGCAGTACCCCGAAACATGGGAAAGATTTAAAACATACTACACGCTCAAGCGTTTCCACAACAGCGTTGCCACCCTGAGGCGTATTTCAAACGAGTTTAAGAAAGATTATGTTGAGCGCTTCTCAAAAGAAATGAAGCGCGCAAAGCAGACGGGTGAAATGGACGAAGAGCTGTTCACCGCCGCTGAAAGAGATAATCTGCACCTGCTCATAAATCAGCCGTTAGTGTATTACAAATTAAAAGCACTGCCGATGAATAACGGCCCGTCAACATTTAATAATAATTTCAAGCAGGTAAAGGCTGAGCTGGATCAGATAAAGCGTTCTAAATCATACCGTGTAGGCAAGGCTATAATGTATATTCCGGTAAGGCTCAAAAATCTTGCAAAGCGTGTTTACAGAAAGATAAATAAAATCAGAAAGGGATATCAGAAATGACGGAAAGTGAAATTAAAGTTTCTGTTATAATTCCCGTTTATAACGTAGAAAAGTATTTAAAGCAGAATCTTAAAAGCATTACCGAGCAGACGCTCAAGGAAATCGAGATAATATGCGTTGACGACGGCTCTACCGATTCCTCTTATAAAATAATAGAGGACTTCGCCAAGAAAGACAGCCGTGTTATTCCCGTAAAGCAGAAAAACGGCGGAGCCGGCGCGGCAAGAAACAACGGTCTGCGCAGGGCAAGGGGTAAATATCTCTCCTTCCTTGATTCGGACGATTTTTTTGAGCCGACCATGCTGGAGGAAGCTTATAAAAAGGCAGAGGAAACGAAAGCGGATTTCGTTGTTTTCAACTCAGACCAGTATTATGAAGATTCACATGAATACAAATCTGTTTCATGGGTAGTAAGATACCCCGAACTGCCGCCGTATCAGCCTTTCGGCAGGCGTGCAATGACAGATAATATATTTAAGGTCTTTGTAGGCTGGGCGTGGGACAAGCTCTATAACCGCAAATGGGTGCTTGAAAACGACCTGTGGTTTCAGGAGCAGAGAACAAGCAACGATATGCTGTTTGTTTTTTCGGCAGTTGCAATTGCAAAGCGCATAGCCTATGTTGAAAAGGATAAGATTCTTGCACATCAGCGCAGAAACAACAAATCCTCACTTTCAAACACACGTGAAAAATCGTGGGATTGTTTTTACAATGCCCTTTCAGCTCTGCGAGACAGACTTAAAACCGAGGGTATATATGAGGAAGTTGAAAGGGATTACATCAACTATGCTCTTCATTTTGCCCTGTGGAATCTTAACACACTTGCAGAGCCCACCCATCAGAAGCTTTTCGACAAACTTAAAAACGAATGGTGGAAAGACCTGGGTGTTGAAGGCAAAAAAAGCGATTACTTTTACAACAAAAAAGAATTTGAGCAGTACGAAAAACTGTTTAAATAAATGCTGTTTTAAAAATACAGGCATAAAATCAGCGGGCGGTATTACCGCCTGCATTTTGTTTTTCAGTTTCACGCACCGCACTGAAGATAATATGTTTTTATAAAACAAAAGACCCCGGATACCCGGGGTCTTTATATTATACTCTGAATGTTTTGTAAAAGTCTTTTTTGGAGCCAAGCACAAAGATTGTTTCGCCCGGATTGAAAACGGTATCCGGCGAAAGCGTAATATCCAGCCTGCCGTGCTGTTTTTTGCCTATAATATTTATATGATGGCGGCGGCGTATATCAAGCTCTCCTATGGTTCTGCCCACCCACTGATCGGGAACATCCACTTCAAACAGCGCAATATCTCCGCCGAGCTCCATGAAATCGAGAATATGCTCTGAGCTGCACTTGATTGCCGCCCAGTCCGCAACCTGCTTTTCGGGGTAGAATATCTGGTCTGCGCCGTTTCTGAGAAGGAATTTGGCGTGAACATCGTTTGACGCTCTTGCAACAACTATCTTGCCGCCCATTTCCTTAACAAGCGATGTGGTTTCAAGTGAATCCTGAAAATTATCGCCGATAGTTATGAAGCAGACATCATAATCCTCTATACCGAGCGTCTCAAGAAATTCCGAGTCGGACGCGTCGCCTATCTGCGCGCTTGTGCAGTAAGGCAGAATACGATCCACTCTTTCCTCCAGAGAATCGACCGCCATAATCTCGTGGCCGAGCTCATTGAGCTTTTTGGCAAGATGAACTCCGAACTGACCTGCTCCGATAAGTAAAATTGTTTTCATAGCAATATCCTTTTCATTTTATATTAACCCACATTCACATTTTCCTGCGGGAATTTAACATATTTCTTTGCGTTCTTTGAAACCGCCGCAAAAATCAGAGTAAGCGCACCCACTCTGCCGAAATACATAAGCAGAATGAGGATTATCTTTGAAAACGGCTCAAGCTCAACCGTTATACCAAGCGTAAGACCTACCGTGCCTATAGCAGACGCCGTTTCATAAAGGCAGTCAAGCACAGGCAGTCCCTCTATCTGGGCAATGGTAAGCCCGCCGACCAGAAACAGTACGATATACATTGCCATTACCGCCGAAGCACTGCGCACACTGTCAAAACTGATGCGCCTGCGAAAAGCCTCGGCATCATTTTTGCGCTTGAAAACGGAAAGCATAGAAGCTATTACAACGGCAAAAGTAGTTGTTTTCATACCGCCCGCCGTTGACCCGGGCGAACCGCCTATCAGCATCAGTATTATCATCAGAGTTTGGCTTATCTCAGTCATTGAATTGAGATCCACGGTATTAAAGCCTGCCGTTCTCGGCGTTACAGACTGAAACAGCGAAGCAAGTATCTTATCCCATACTGTCATATCGTTCCATACGGGGCGTGAAAACTCAAAGCAGTAAAAATAAACTGCGGGAACTATTATCAACACTGCCGTAGTGACAATGGCTATCTTGCACTGCAGGTGGTATTTCTTGAATTTGATACCGTATTTGTGCATATCATCCCAAGTAAGGAAACCTATACCGCCGAACACTATCAAAAACATTATAACAAAATTTACAATGGGGTTGGCATAGTATGAAGTCAGAGAAGAAAACTGCTCTTTTGACCCCATAAGGTCTATACCGGCGTTGCAAAACGCCGAAACAGAGTGAAAAACGGCATACCATATACTTTTCAGCACGCTGTATTCCCTGTTAAACACAGGAAACAGACAGACGGCTCCGGCTATTTCCGCCGCCGCGGTAACGCAGATTATAAATTTGGTCTGTTTTATTATATTACCCAGATTAGGAGCTGCGATAGCCTCCTGCATAGTATTTCTTTGTATAAGGCTGAAACGCTTGCGCCGTGCCATAAGACCGAACATAATTGCAACGGTCATAACACCCATTCCGCCTATCTGAATAAGTATAAGAATTATTATCTGCCCGAAAAGCGACCAGTAAGTGCCCGTATCCTGAGTAACAAGCCCCGTAACGCAAACGGAAGTGGTGGCAGTAAACAGTGCGTCAAGATAAGACGCGCTTTCGCCGCTTCGTGTTGATATAGGCAGGCAAAGCAAAAGGCTTCCCAGCAAAATCACACCTGCGAAGCCTAAAATTATGATCTGAAAAGTAGTGAAATGAAATTTTTTCTGTTTCGGTATATCGTTGTTCAAGAAATCTACCCCGCGGATTGATTTGATACAGCAGGCGTTTACAAAATGCACGCTGTACGCCACACCGTTAAATAAATTAGTATAACTAAATAATTATCAATGCAGTTATAACGCTAAGTTCATATTTTGTCAATACTTTTCCTAAAGATTTTTCTTTAATTTGATATTCGCAGTATTTCATTTCCAAAAACAGAAAAATATTCATGTTTCCGTGAAAAAAACACCGTATTTTGGCGAATTAATACCCGTTGCACGAAAAACTGCGTTGATATAAAAATATCCCGCCGATACTTTTGTGTCAGCGGGATTGTTATTTATATACCTGCGGCGGAAAATAAGATTGTTTTTCTCACATTTTCCGCCTTTAAGCAGATGCTCTTATATTATTTTTTGGGTACAAGCTTTTCAGTGCCGCCCATGTAAGGCTGAAGAGCCTTGGGGATAAGCACGCTTCCGTCCGCCTGAAGATTGTTTTCAAGGAACGCAATAAGCATTCTCGGCGGGGCAACTACCGTGTTGTTGAGCGTATGAGCAAGATAAGTGCCGTTTTCACCCTTAATTCTTATTTTAAGGCGGCGTGCCTGAGCGTCAGTAAGATTTGAGCAGGAGCCAACCTCAAAATACTTCTTCTGTCTGGGAGACCAAGCCTCAACGTCAATGGACTTTACTTTTAAGTCAGCAAGGTCGCCGGAACAGCACTCAAGTGTGCGTACGGGAACATCAAGCGAGCGGAAAAGCTCAACAGTGTATGACCAGAGCTTTTCAAACCACATTTTTGATTCCTCGGGCTTGCAGACTACTATCATTTCCTGCTTTTCAAACTGATGTATTCTGTAAACGCCGCGCTCCTCAATACCGTGAGCGCCCTTTTCCTTTCTGAAGCAGGGTGAATAAGAAGTGAGTGTTTTGGGCATTTCGCTTTCGGGAGTGATAGTGTCAATAAATTTACCTATCATGGAGTGCTCCGAAGTACCTATAAGATACAGATCCTCGCCCTCTATTTTATACATCATGGCATCCATTTCAGCAAAGCTCATAACGCCGTTTACAACTGCGGAACGTATCATATAGGGAGGAATACAATAGGTGAAACCTTTGTTTATCATAAAATCACGCGCGTAAGACAGCACTGCTGAGTGCAGCCTTGCGATATCGCCCATAAGATAATAAAATCCGTTGCCGGCAACTTTGCCCGCCGCGTCAAGGTCTATGCCGTTAAAGCTTTCCATTATCTGGGTGTGATAAGGTATCTCATAGTCCGGAACAACAGGCTCGCCGAATTTTTCAATTTCAACATTCTCGCTGTCGTCCTTTCCTATCGGAACGGACTCGTCAATGATGTTCGGAATAACCATCATTATCTGGGTAACCTTTTCGTTGAGCTCGGTTTCCTTTGCGGAAAGCTCCTCAAGCTCCTGAGCCTGAGCCTTTACCTGCTCTCTGAGAGCCATGCCCTCTTCCTTTTTGCCCTGAGCCATAAGGTTGCCTATCTCTTTTGAAAGCTTGTTTCTGTTGGCACGCAGCTCGTCAGCCTTTTTCTGAACGGCTCTCTTTTCTTCGTCAAGAGTTATTACCTCGTCAACAAGGGGAAGTTTTTCGTCCTGAAATTTCTTTTTGATGTTTTCCTTAACCACATCAGGGTTTTCACGTACAAATCTTATATCAAGCATTTTTATTCTCCTAACTTATTTGCAAGTTCTTTTAAATCTTCCTGTGAGTAAAACTCAATTTCAAGCGTGCCGCTTCCTCTGCCGGTGTAGACCTTTACCTTTCTGCCCAAAGTTTCACTGAGCGAAAGTTCAACTTCGTCATAAAAGCTGTCTCTCCTGCGTGTTCTGCGGCGGCGCGGCTCGTCTGTTTCCTTTATCTTTGCAAGGCGCTCAACATCACGCACCGTCATTTTATTTGAAACAATGTTCTTTGCCGCTTCAAGCATCATGGCTTCATTGTCAAAAGCAAGCAGCGCCCTTGCGTGACCGGCTGAAATATCGCCGTTTTTAGTCATATCACGCACTTCCTGCGGCAGTCTTAAAAGGCGCAGGCTGTTTGCTATTGCAGGACGTGATTTTCCTACGCTCACGGCAACTTCTTCCTGCGTATAGCCGCACTTATCTATAAGCGCCTGAAGACCTTCCGCCTCTTCAATGGGGTTAAGATCCTCTCTCTGCAGGTTTTCGATAATGGCTATCTCCATCGTTTCCGTATCTGTGAGCTCTTTTATTACAACAGGAACTTTGTTCATCCCTGCAATGCGGCACGCGCGCCATCTGCGCTCTCCCGCAACAAGCTGATAACCGCCTGACGGAATGGGACGCACAAGAAGCGGCTGCAGCACACCGTGCTGTTTTATGCTCTGGGCAAGCTCCTCTAGCGCAGCCTCGTCAAAAGTCTTTCTCGGCTGGTCCCTGTTGGGAATTATCTCATTTATAGGAAGCTCGTTTTCCGTAAGCATTTCGTCTGTTGAGTTTTCAAGCATAAGCGCGCCCAGACCTTTTCCGAGGCCGCTCATTTTCTTTGCCATAATACCCCTCCTTTATATATAAGTATATCACTTAATATGCGCAAAATTTATTGCTGTTTTATTATTTCATCTGCAAGACGTTTATAAGCAAACGATGCTTTGCAGTATTTTTCATAATAGATTACAGGTTTTCCGTAACTCGGCGCCTCCGCAAGCTTTACACTGCGCGGTATCATCGTTTTGTACGCTTTGTTCGGAAAATATTTATTAACTTCATCTATTACCTGCTGATTCAGTTTAAGGCGGCTGTCATACATTGTGTAAACAACTCCCTCAAGCTCAATATGCTCATTATAGTGCTGTTTTACGGTACGCACTGTGCTGAGCAGCTGGCTTAAGCCCTCCAAAGCGTAATATTCGCACTGAAGCGGTACTATTAAAGTATCAGACGCTGTAAGTGCGTTAAGACTGAGAAGCCCTAAGCTCGGCGGGCAGTCAATTATTATGAAGTCAAAATCTATGCAGAGCGGGGAGATTGCCTTTTTAAGAGCAAAAAATCTGTCCTCACTCTCTGCAAGTTCAAGTTCAGCGCCTGCAAGGTTCATGTTTGCGGGTAAAAGATACAAATTCTTAAACCCGGTTTCAAGCATTATCCCGCGCGCGGGAACTTTGTTTATTAAAATGTCGTATGTAGAATATTCAATATCAGTCTTATCTATGCCTACACCGCTTGTGCTGTTTCCCTGAGGGTCAACATCAACAAGCAAAGTCTTTTTGCCTTTTGCCCCGAGAGCGGCTGCAAGATTTACGCAGGTGGTAGTTTTTCCTACTCCGCCTTTCTGATTGAATATTGCAATAGTTTTACCCATACTACAACGCCTTCCTGCGGGCGTTTCCGCCCGAAATTACAAAAATATTATACTATAACGCTCTCCGTCAATCAATATTTGCGGGCAAAGTTTCACGTGAAACAGTGCAATTATTTTTTGAAAATTGTGCCCGCAAAAACTAAAGATACAATATGTTGATGTTTCACGTGAAACACAGTGAAAAGGCTCAAAGCAGGCGATTGTATAAAAAACTAAATCAGACAAAGTATAGAGGATAACCATTGCATATAAAACTGTAAATAAAATCAAAATCTAAGAATTACGGCTTTAATTCTATATTACGGCTTATAGCAATACAAGAGTATAGTAGATGTATTATATTGCTGTATAAGTTATGTATCTATGGCTGATATTTATTTGTTAATGTTTAGTTACTGTTATTTCATTACTAATATTTTATTACTGATATTAATTTGATAATACTTCCTGTGTTTCTGTGCTTTTATCTGGCACGCATTGGATCAGGGCACAGCAAGTTGAAGTGAGGAGAATTATATATTTAAATATAAAGAAAGTACCGTTTTAATTCATTATTATGCGAAATACATAGGCAAGCAAGAAGAGTATTATATTTGAAACAACTATCCATATGAACTACCGTAATTTGAAAGATTAGTTTCAATGTTATGTGTTTAAATCTGATTTTGTATTATTTCATATATGTTTATGTTAATTATGCGCCATAAAGGTATGTTTTAAACATTTTGAACATGGTTTTCAACAAATATTGTATTAAAACATTGTTTAAATGAAATTCCATATATTGTGGACATGTTTCACGTGAAACACAAGGACAATAAAATGGTATTTATAATATAAATAAAGCATATAATAAAAGCGTAAGCAAAAGAGGTTGGGATAGTAAGGACATTATTAATACAACAGCTGTAAAGCAGGGGCACGTAATAAAAAATAAAAGCAGAATGGCCCGCCGTTGCCGGCAGGCCATTCCACGTGATGAAAAGAGGAGAATATGTTAAAACGGTTTCCCGTTTTAAGCAGTATTAGCATCTGCAGAAGTTTTATCTGGGGTATGCTTTTGCAGATTTTTAGGAATACGAACAAGAAACTCTATATAATCGTCCGTTTCCGTTTTGTTTGATTCAGCGGGGATACCCGCTTCTTTCATGGTATTTATTGCTTTATTAACAGTATTAACAAATATTCTTACATCTTTGAATATCTTTACTATGTTGTTTTTATGAGGTTTAACCTCTTTATTTGTAATGGAATTGATATATTCCTCAGTCTGCTGAACATTGAGCCCTTTTTCTTTTATCAGATTAAGGGCTGTCCACATCTGCTTTTCGCTCTCAAGCCTGAGCAGGGCGCGGGCGTGCCGTTCGGACAAGCCTTCCTTTTCAATAAAGTAACGCACATCGGCAGGGAGCTTTAAAAGCCTTAACTTATTTGAAAGAGCACTCTGGCTTTTGCCGAGACGCTTGGCAATCTGCTCCTGCGTCATTCCGAAATGATTTTGCATCTGGCTTATTGCCTGTGCCTCTTCAAAAAAGCTGAGGTCTGAACGCTGTATATTCTCAATTATGGAATAAACAGCTGACTCTTCATAATCACAGTCCACTATAAGGCAGGGAACTGTTGCAAGATTTGCAAGTATTGCCGCCCTGAGCCTGCGTTCACCTGCAATTATTTCATAATAATCGCTGTTATTTATACGGCGAGCAAGCAGTGGCTGAAGAATACCGTTTTCCTTTATAGATTCGGCAAGGCTCAGCAATTCCTCGCTCTTAAATTGTTTTCGGGGCTGATACGGGTTAGGCAACAGCTTTTCCGTTGCTATTCTTTGAACTTCCTCGGGCATTTGCCACACTCCTTATATCTCCTCGAAAAGAGCACTTACCTCTCTCTGATAAACACTATATCACAAACGGCAAAAAAATAAAAGGATTTCTCATCGGGGAAATCCTTTATATTTCATCACTATTCTTTATTTTAAAGCGGTTTTGAAGTAATTTTTTTAGTTCTTCTGGGGTATTTTGACGGAGTTTGCGATAATTTTTTTATCACAACAAGATTTCTTGTGTCATCATTAGGCAGTTTCAGATAAACTACCTGCTCAATTTTTCCGCCTAAAGTCTGTACGGCGTTGGCTCCAAGCTCCGCTTCGTCTTCAGCACCCTTCATTGCAATAAAAGTTCCGCCCACTTTTATCAGCGGCATTGCGTATTCGGCAAGGATATTGAGCGGGGCAACAGCTCGGCTGACAGCGAAATCAAACTGTTCTCTGTAATCAGCGTCATGAGCTATCTCCTCCGCACGGGCATGAAGCGTTTGCCCCACAAGTCCGCTCTGCTTTAAAACATCATTTATGAAAGCAAGCTTTTTACCAACGGAATCAAGAAAAGTAATATCAAGATCAGGTCTTGCGATAAGCATAGGCAGTCCCGGGAAGCCCGCACCGCAGCCGATATCAATCACACTTGAACCGGCAGGGAAATCCGCCGCCTTTAAAACACTCAGCGAATCGGCAAAATGCTTTACGGCAATTTCGTCCGGTTCGGTAATTGCGGTCAGATTTACATGTTCGTTCCAGCGCAGAAGTCTGTTTTCAAGCAGTTCAAAGCGGTCAAGCGCCATCATATCGAGCGCCGTTCCCATATCGTCTGCATACCTGCTTACCAAATCCCTGTTCATAATGCCTCCAAAATTATGTTGAGCGCCGCAATGTCCGCGGGGTTTACACCGCTTATGCGGCTTGCCTGCCCAAGATTTTCAGGCCGTATTTTGGAAAGTTTTTCTATCGCCTCAAGGCGCAGCCCTTTAAGAGAGGAATAATCAAGGTCCGCCGGTATTTTTTTGCGCTCAATGCGCCGCATCTCTTTGATCTGCTGTTCCTGACGCGCTATGTAGCCCTCGTACTTAACTGATATTTCCACCTGCTCAAAAACTTCGGGCGGATAATCGGGTCTGTCAGGATCAACGCTTTCCAAATCTTTATACGTAACCTGGGGTCTTTTTAATAATTCTATCATTTTACACCCCTTTTTTAAAGGGGTTGTTTTACATTTTTTTAAAATTGACTGAATTTTATCATCTGCGTGAACTGAAGTTTCCTCAATTCGTGCCATTTCCTGAGCTATCTGCTCTTTCTTTTTAAGGAAAGCCGAGTAACGCTCATCACTTATAAGTCCTATTTCATGGCCGAGAGGTGTAAGCCTCAAGTCCGCGTTGTCCTGCCTGAGCACAAGTCTGTATTCACTGCGGCTTGTCATCATTCTGTACGGATCGGTGCATCCCTTTGTTACAAGGTCATCAATAAGCGTGCCGATATATGAGCCGCCGCGGTCAAGTACAACGGCTTCCTCACCGCGAACTTTTCTTGCGGCGTTGATGCCCGCAACAAGTCCCTGCGCCGCCGCTTCCTCATAACCGCTTGAACCGTTAAACTGCCCCGCACCGAAAAGACCGGGATAATCGTTGAACTCAAGACTTGCTTTAAGAGCGGTAGGGTCAACGCAGTCATACTCAATAGCGTATGCTGTTCTCATAACCTGCACGTGCTCAAGCCCGGGAATGGTGTGGATAAACGCAAGCTGAACATCCTCGGGCAGTGATGATGAAAGACCCTGAAGGTACATTTCCTCAGTTTCAAGTCCGCACGGCTCTATGAAAAGCTGGTGGCGTTCCTTGTCCGAAAAACGAACAACCTTATCTTCAAAGCTCGGGCAGTATCTGGGGCCCTTGCCCTCTATCTTGCCGCTGTAAAGAGGGGAGCGGTCAAGATTTTCAAGGATAACTTTTTTAGTGTCCTCGTTCGTATATGTAATATAACAGCAGACCTTGTTTTGGGGAGCGTCTTTCGTTTCAAAACTAAATGGCACCGTTGTGCTGTCGCCCTCCTGAACTTCGGTCTTTGAAAAATCAACGCTTCGCCTGTTTACACGGCTGGGCGTGCCTGTTTTAAAACGGCGAAGAGGTATATTGAGTTTATAAAGCGCCGCAGAAAGTTCGTTTGCGGGAAACATTCCGTCCGGCCCGCTTGAATAGGAAACGTCGCCTATATAAACACGGCCGCCGAGGAAAGTTCCCGTTGCTATAACAACACACTTTGCAGCATATACAGCCTCAAGCTTTGTAACAAGACGCCATGTTCCGTCCTCCTGCTGAGTAAGGTCAACTATCTCCGCCTGGCGGACATCAAGATTTTCCTGCTTTTCAAGTGTATGCTTCATTCCCTTTGAATATTCGCGCCTGTCTATCTGCGCTCTCAGGGAATGGACGGCAGGGCCTTTTCCGAGGTTGAGCATACGGCTCTGAAGCGTGTATTTATCAGCGGCTTTGCCCATCTCGCCGCCGAGCGCGTCTATCTCCCTTACAAGGTGGCCTTTAGAAGTTCCGCCTATTGAAGGATTGCACGGCATATTTCCTATCCAGTCAAGATTTATAGTAAAAACAGCGGTTTTACAGCCAAGACGCGCGGCGGCAAGTCCCGCCTCGATACCTGCGTGTCCCGCGCCGATTACCGCAACATCATAATTATCGGCAAAGTATTCCATAGTTTATTTTCCCACACAGAATTTACTGAAAATATTGTTTACAACCTCAACGGTTGCTTTTTTACCCGTGAGCGTCAGAAGCTCGTCCGCCGCACTGTCTATCATGACATTCACAGCGTCAAAAGTGATGCCGCTCCTGAGAGCGTCAAGCGCTTCGTCAACATATCTGAGCGCCGCCTTACAGCACTCTTTCTGGCGCGCGTTTGCAAGCATCGGCGCGTTTGAGTTGATATTCTGAGCTCCAAGCACATCATAAACAGCGTCCTTTACGGTGTTAAGATAATTTTCGTCCTTTGCGGATATATACACCGTTTTTTCAAACGCCGAATCCACCTCGTCTATATGACTGTCAGACGAGAGGTCAACTTTATTTACAACGGCAAAAGCTTTTTTGCCGCGGCATTTATCTATAAGTTTTCTGTCATTTTCATCAAGCGGGCGGCTTACGTCAAACACAGCGATAATCAGTCCCGCTTCGTCTATTTTTTCAAGTGTTCTTTCAATTCCTATCTTTTCAACCGTGTCGGCGCCGTCTCGCAGACCGGCGGTGTCATTAAGGTGAAGCACTATATCGCCAAGGCGAATGCTTCCCTCAACTATATCTCTTGTTGTACCCTCAATATCGGTAACGATACTCTTTTCACGCCCTGAAAGCAAGTTCATCAGCGTTGATTTACCGGCGTTCGGTTTGCCCACTATTGCAGTATCAATGCCCTCGGTCATGATAAGCCCGTTATCATATTCCGAAATCAGGCTTTCGAGTTCGGCTTTAGCATCAGCCAGCGTTTTATCCAACTCGTCATTTTCAAGCTCGGGTATCTCCTCGTCGGGGTAATCCACCCACGCTCCCATAAGCGCGGAAGAATCAAGCATTTTCTGAAGCACTCTGCCTATTCTTCGGCTCAGCGCGCCGTCAATCAGATTCATGGACGCTTTGGCAGCAGCTTCTCCGCCGGCGGTTATCATATTTGCAACGCCCTCCGCCTGCGCAAGATCCATCTTGCCGTTCAGGAAGGCTCTTTTTGTAAATTCGCCCGGCTCGGCAGGTGAAGCGCCCGCGTCATAAACAGCCTCAAGTGTTTTCTGAACTATAAAAAGCCCGCCGTGGACGGAAAGTTCAACAACATCTTCGCCCGTGTAGCTTTTCGGCGCTCTGAAAACAAGAGCAACAGCTTCGTCTATCGGCTCTCCGCCGAAAATTATCTTGCCGAATTTCGCGCGGTAGCCCTCAACGGCAGTCAGTTCGGTGCCGTCTGCCGCTGAAAAAACCTTGGCGGCGGTTTCGATTGCGCTGTCTCCGCTTATCCTTATTACTCCTATTCCGCCCGCAGAGCTTCCCGTTGCTACGGCGGCTATTGTTTTTGCCATTATATCATCTCCGAATATAAGGGTGTGAAACATCTGAACACGGCACAGCAATTTGCCGCGTTTTAATTATATACATATTATAATACAAATCGGCATAAAACAAAAGGCGGGATATTTCCCGCCTTTTCGCCGATTAAATTCTGGTTATAAAAGTCTGTGCCCTGGGTATATCAGCACGGGTCAGGCTCTTATTCTTCGCCGTCCTTATCAACCTCTATTTTACCGAATTTGGTAAAATCTTTAGGCAGCGGAGCGGACTTTTTGGCGGCGGGTCTGCCGTTTGAGTAACCTCTTCTGCCGCCGTTCTGGCGGTATTTTACTCCGCCTGTGGGCTGAAGAACAACTTTTCTGTCCTGCCCCTGGCCGACTGACATAGACTCAACGCCTTCGATCTCCTGCACGGTGGTGTGGATAATGCGTCTTTCATAAGGATTCATCGGCTCGAAAGTGTATCTTCTGCCTGTCCTTGCAACATAATCCGCATGCTTGCGCGCAATGTTTTTAAGCGTTTCGATTCGCTTTTCACGATAGTCGCCCACATTGATGGCAACTCTTATGTACTTACCGCTTGCCTTTTTAACTGCAAGTCCGGTAAGATACTGAAGTGAATCAAGAGTTTCACCGCGTCTGCCGATTATGATTCCGTAATCGTTGCAGTTTACGGTAAGCTCAAGCACTCCGTCCTTAACTTCACCTGTAACCTCTGCGTTTTCAACCTTAAGGCCGTCAATCATTGTTTTAAGATAGGTTACGGCAGTATTCATATCAATATCTTTTTCAGTTAAAACGGCTTCCTCTGATTTCTCGGCACGCTCGGGAGCTTTCGCAGCCGGCTTTGCCTCTTCTTTCTTGGGAGCCTTTTCGGCCTTTTTAGGCTGAGGCTTTGCTGCCTTCTTTGGCTGGGGCTTTTTCTCTTTCTTACCGTCGTCGTAAGAAACCTTAACCTCAGCGTCGCTGGAGCCTAAAAGCCCGAAAAATTTCTTTTTCGGAAGGGCAATGACCTCTTCGTGAAGCTCTGCGTCGTTAGGTCTTTTTACCCCGGCTTTAGTAAGCTGGGCAATCAGCCCGTCAACGGCGGCTTTTGCGGCTTCCTCTCTGGTTTTGCCTTTGCCTACGTACTCGTATTTCATAAATCCTCCGTCAAACGCTTTTGGGCGTTTTTACGCTCTTGTTTTCTTTAGATTTTCCTCCCTTGAGCGGCGGTAGATGGTGTTTTCAACCATAAGCTTTGCCTGGCTCTTTTTGGGCGGGAAGAATTTTGCGATAAACAACTGCTGCAGCAGTGCAACAACATTTGAAATGATCCAGTAAAAACCAACCGCTGCCGGCACTTTGAACGTGATGTAGAAAGAGAAGAACGGCATCATGAGCATCATACCTACCATACTTGCCGTCTGCTGTGCCATTGCAGGGTTCGTCTTTTTCTGAATAAGCATTGAAATTCCCGATGAGGCAAGAGATGTGAGCAGCGAAAAGATGGGTATTAAAACTATTTTTCCGTCTTTCCAGTGCGGAATGGCGGTCATATCAAGTCCGCCGAGATACATACCGCTTCTGAATGCGTCAATATTCGCAACACGCTCTGATGTAAAGAGTTCGGGCATCTGAGCAATAAGCTGATCTTTATACTGAGCCCAGTTTTCAAGTATACCGAGCTGAAGATAGTTGCCCGAATAATCAACACTTTCAAGGAATTTTGTAAGCTGGTCGGCATAGTCTCCTATATTGCTTATTCCGATGATATAGGAAAGCGGGTAATAAATGATACCAACGATACCCATAAGAAATACAAACTGGAAGATAAGCGGACCGCAGCCCATCTGTGCCGGGTTGTGACCCTCACGGGCATAGAGTTCGTTCATCTCCTGATTAAGCTTTGCTCTGTCTTTCGGGTCAGGATACTTTTTCCTGAGCTTCTGCATTTTAGGCGTTAATCTTGCCGTTTTTGCGGTGGCCTTCTGCTGATGCAGGTTTGCAGGCAGCAGAACAAGACGGGTAAGCACCGTAAAAATTATGATAGCCACAAAATACTGATTGTTCAGCACGGAAAGCAAAAATTCCATGCATACACCGAACAGCCAGTAGAGCGGCTTAAAAATGGGCGTGCCCTCAGCAGACATTGCCATCTGAACGGCGTTAGCTGTAAAATCAAACATTATTTTTCCTCATTTTTATTCTTTTTAGGGGGGACGGGATCGTAACCGCCTTTGAAAAAGGGGTTGCACCTCAGTATACGGCGCACTGCGAGAAGCGAGCCTTTGAATACGCCGTGAATCTCTATTGCCTCAAGAGCGTACTGCGAACAGGTGGGATAATACCTGCACGAGCCGTGCGAAAAAATCGGACTTATGGTAAGCTGATATGTTCTGATAAGAAATACCAGCACCTTTTTTACTGCGCCCTTCATTTGATTGCACCAAGTGAAAGCAGCTGTTTTTCCATGTCTTTATATACCTCCTGCATTTTTACACTGCAGGTGGCGCTTCGGGCAACAAACACAATATCGTAATTCCCGTTAAGACGCGGGGCAAGCTGGGCATAAGCCGCCCTTATAACACGGCGTGCTCTGTTTCGCTGATATGCTTTGCCTATTTTCTTGCTGCTTGTGATTCCCACTCTTGTTTGCCGCTGCCTGTTTTTCATAACGTAAGTTACAAGATTTTTGCCTGCGGCGCTTTTGCCCCTGTAATAGAGGCGGCGGAAATCCTTGTTTTGATTCAAGGCTATGATCTTCACAACACCATTCCCTTAAAAACAGCCTTTTGCCTTACGGCGGTTAATGCTTAATCAGTAAGTAAGCTGTTTTCTGCCCTTAGCGCGGCGGCGGGCAAGCACCTTTCTGCCGTTTCTTGTGGACATTCTTTTTCTGAAGCCGTGCTCCATCTTTGCGTGCCTCTTCTTAGGCTGAAATGTTCTTTTCATTAAATTCACTACCTTTCACAGACTAAACTGGTCTTAATCCTTATATACTCTGCGCGGCATAGCGCAGGCTTATACAATTTGCACATTAGCGAACAATATTATATATTAAAAATAACAAGGTTGTCAACCTTAAAAATAATAAATCTTGTAATTAATAAAATTATATATTATAATAACACTATATTTTGTGGTCATAGCGGCATCGGCAACAAGAGCCCCCTGCTGTGATAACACAAATTTGCATAATATAAGGTGGTAAAACGCTATGATAGGTATTATTGGTGCCATGGATATTGAGATAGAAGCCGTGCAGAAGCGTATTGAGGACTGTGTTACTCAGGAAATTGCAGGGTGCGTTTTTGCCTGCGGAAACATAAACGGAGTTACGGTGTGCGCCGCGCGCTGCAACCCGGGCAAAGTAAATGCCGCAATCTGCGCGCAGATAATGATAGACCGCTTTGATGTTGATAAATTAATAAATATCGGGGTAGGCTGTTCGCTCTCAAGCGATGTTGCAATAAAAAACATCGTAATAGCAAGCGACGTTTGCCAGTACGATATAGATATAACCGCCCTTGGTGAGCCGCGCGGCTACATAAACGGGCTTAATATGATAAAAGTAGAAACAGACAAGGATATTTCAGACCGCCTTGCGAGAATAGCAATCAATTCCGGAGAAAAGATACACCGCGGCACTGTTGCAAGCGGGGATACCTTTATTGCGGGCGACGAATTAAAAAAAGAGATAGCGGAGAATTTCGGCGCTATCTGCGGTGAGATGGAAGGCGGAGCAATAGCGCAGACCGCCGCCGCAAACAACATTCCGTTTGCCGTTTTAAGGTCTGTAAGCGACGGAGGCGATTCCTCTGCCGCAATGGATTACCCCACATTCAAAAAAACGGCCGCGGAAAAATCCACGGCCATAATCCTTAAATATCTTGAGGGCGAAAAAACACAGCTTGAATTTATTCAGTAATAAAGCTGCTCATAATATATTCTTCCGCTTCCTCTATAAGTTTGTGAAGCACGTTTCCGTCCATAGAATCTATGCCGGTTCGTGATTTGTCCTCAATAAAGGCAAATCTTGAATCAAGCACCGCAATGGCGGCGCTGGCAAGCTCATGGCCCAGATTATAATCAAGCCTGAACATATCGCTGGGCAGCGCTCCTGCCTTTGCAAGAGTAAGCGCTCCGCGGTAGATGCACAGCATATAATAATCATGAAGATATTTTACAAATGAATTGTCCTTTGAAGATGCAACTGCCATATCTATGAGTATTTTTGTGGACTGAGTAAGAGTGGCAAGGGAAGAATCATCCCCGTCATCTCCCGCAATACGTGTAAGATAATCCTCATCAAGACCGTATCTGCTTTTTGATATGCCGAGCAGATAATCGGTTGTTACTCCGTAATATTCGCTGCATTTTATAACAAAATCAAGCCCGCATTCACGAATTCCTTTTTCATAGTGACTCAAAAGAGCCTGACTGATACCGAGATCGGCTGCCGCCTTTTTTTGACTTGAACCGCGCTCTTTTCTGAGCTGAGAAAGAACGGCGGCAAATTTTGATTTTTTACCTGAGAAATTATTATTGCTGTCTGCCATATTTTTTACCCTTATTCTTTTTACTTCAAAATTCGCTTTTTTTATATACATTATATAACTGTTCTTTATACTGTCAGTAATTATACCGCGTGTAATTGCGTTTGTAAAGAGCAAATTAAATCTGTAAACGATTTGTAATAATTCGTGCTTTTGCTGCAAAATTTTCTTACAAAAAACAATTCAAAGAGGTGTTTTAAAATGAAAACCTTTACCATTTATGTGTTTCGCCACGGAATAACAAAAGGTAATCTAAACGCACAGTATATTGGGCGTGCAGACTATCCGCTTACTATGGATAGTATATCTTCCCTCAGAAATATAAAGGCAAAATACCATTATCCCGAGGTTCAGGCGGTGTTTACATCTCCGCTGAAAAGATGCACGGAATCTGCGGACATAATGTTTCCGAAAAATAACCCGATTGTAATAAATGACTTTATTGAGTACAATTTCGGGGAGTTTGAGGAGTGCACGGCAAAAGATCTTGAGAATAACGAAGATTTTATAAAATGGATACGCGGAGATATGAACTCCCGCCCGCCTTACGGAGAGAGCAATGCGGAATTTACCCACCGCGTGTGCGACGCTTTTGAAAAAGTGGTGGACGGGCTTATAAAAACACAGACCGAAACCGCGGCGATAGTAGGCCACGCCGGAGTGCTGATGACAATTCTTGCGTGCTACGGTCTGCCCGAAGCGCCGATGGCTCACTGGCAGATGGATCCCGGATACGGTTTCAAACTGCGCATAACACCGTCGCTGTGGATGCGCGCAAATAAACTTGAAGTGGCGGACACGGCTCCCGAATCCACTCGTGAGGAATAATCTATAACATTATTTATATAATCAAATATAAAATGAAAGGCGGTTCATACGAACCCCCTTTTTGTTTGCCGTTATGTATCAGGTAAGGTGTTTCCAGCCTGTTGAGATTATATCTTCATGTTTTCCTACATGGGTTATAATATGCTCAACCAGCTCGTTGTTCTTGCGCTTTGTTGATATCTCCGCCCTTACCTTTACGTTGCCGCCGTCCACATCGCTCATTTCAAGGTTTCTGAGCAATACATCGTCAAGCTCACGGAAATATTCAATAATGTTTTTCTTTATCTCGTCAGCATTTTCCTCAGAGCAGACTATTGAAATGCGGTAAAAGGTTTCAAGCTTATCGGATTTTCCTTTATTATATTCCTGCTTTTTGGTTATAAACTCAGTAATCGGGTGGATTACTATGTGAGCCAGAACGATAGTGCCGGCAACCATTGCCGCAAACCACCATCTGTCCAAACAGCAGAGAATACCTACGGATGCAGACGCCCATATTGACGCCGCCGTATTTATTCCCTTTATCTTGGTGCCGTCACTGATTATAACGCCGGCACCGAGAAAGCCTATGCCGGAAACTATCTGGGCGGCAATACGTGTAACATCGGAACTGCCGTCCTTGGCAAGGTAAGAAAATGCGGTGAAAGCGAAAGAACCCACGCAAACTATTACATTTGTAAGAATACCCGTGCGGTGTTTTGTAAGCTGGCGCTCTGCGCCTATCAGTATACCAAGACCCGCCGCAATGAGTAATCTTATTGCAAATCCCCAAACCGTTGTGATTGCAGGCATTTTATCTGCTCCTTTAAATTAATCAGTAAAGAGGAAGTTTATTGAAATTCGGTCTGTCTTCTGCAAGAGTAATGCTTGTTTTGCCGTATATGCTCTGCTGAAGGAGCTGCGCAGTAAGCGGGAAATCTACCTTCCAGCACCACATGTTGTAAAATGTGCCGCCCTGGCAGGTGGTTATCGCAACTCCGTTTTCATCTGTTGTGTTTTCCGGCACGGTCTGGGTATTTATCTGATAGCCGAGCCAGCCGTGGCGCAATGCGTATGTGCCGATATCAATTACTTCTGATTTCTGGAATCCCATTTTAACATAGGGAAGTAATTTGTTTACTACTTCAAGTGATTTTACAGTTGACGCACCGCTCATTTTTTCAAATATCTTGAGAAGAACGGTTTTCTGGCGGTCTGCTCTTGCATTATCTGAATCTATATAACGTATTCTGCAGAAAGCAAGCGCCTGTTCGCCGTTAAGGTCAACAAGTCCCGGCTGAGCGTCTATAGTTACATTGCCGTATCTTGACGGATGATTGTTTATCTCGTTTATCTCCGCTTCCGTCATCTCAACGGTGATGCCGCCCAGTGTGTCAATGATACTCTTGAAGCTGTCAAAGTTAACTATAACATAGTTGTCTATGTTTATTTTAAAATTATTTTCAATAGCTCTGATATAGCAGTCGATACCGCCGTAATACATTGCCTCGTTAATTTTGCTGTATCTGCCGCTTTCCTCGTCGCCCTCGGTTACCTCATAATAGCAGTATGAGTCACGCAGTACTGAAGTAAGCGTTATCTGCTGGGTATCAATATTTACGCTGGCAATGATTGCCGAATCGGCTCTTGTATCCTCGTCTGTAATATTTTCGTCCCTTGTGTCCTCTCCTATAAGAAGCACATTGAGCACGTGAGTTGAGGAAACGGGAGTGCCGTTGTAATACCACTTTTTGAGCATATCGCGGTAAGACGATGCTGTTTCATCCTCATATATCGGGGTGAAATCCTCTTCAAGAACGTCCATACCCGTCCACTCGTCAATGGTCTGTGTCTGCTCCGGTGTATCCGTGGCATTGTCAAGAGTTTTATTAAGATATAAATATGTGCCAACGCCTGCGCCTATTACAATAACAAGAATTATCGCAATCACGCTTATGATTATTTTTTTGATTTTAGAGCCTTTTTTATTTTTCTTTTTGCCTTTTTTGCCTTTTTTTGCGGATGTCTGCGGAATTTCGGCATAATTCATAATGTTTACGTTTCCGTTTTCATCAGTATCATAATGCACTTTTCCCGCATTTTCTGCCGGTTCCTGTCTTTGAACAAAAGGCTGCTCATTTCTTTGCGGCACAGCTGCCTGCGGCATTTGAGTATATGCTGCCTGGCGGTGCATATCTTCCTGCGGCATTTGAGCACGGCGAACTGTTTCTTCCGTCTTGGGAGCCTGCGGCTTAACAGGCGTTTTCTCTGTGTTTTGAACAGGTTTTTTCTGTTCTCTCTGCTGAACCGGTTTTTGCTCTGTTTTTTGCGCCGGCTGAACCTTTACGCTTTCCTTAACCGCATTTACCGTATTCTGAGCTTTATCAACAGCTCCTGCTTTTTCCGCTTTTTTCTCTGCCGCGGGAGCTGTGTTGTTATTTATCTCCACACTCTTACGTGTGCCCTGAGCTTTAATACGCTCTTCGTTTTCTTCTCTTCGTTTTCTTACTTCTTTAAGAATTTCATCAACATCAAAAGAAGAATCGCTCATTGGTTTTCACCCCTTATGCACGCCTGAGCGCGCCCAATTTGATATAACACAGAAAACATTATATAACATTTAGTTATCGATTTCAACAAAAAATGATTTTTTAATATATTATTAATATTAGAAAAGTTATTTATTTTATTATTCCGCTGTGTTGTAAAAAAATGAGCAAATAAAGCGATTTTGTCATAATAAAAGCCGTTTTCACAAAAAAAGGGCACTGCCGAAAGACAGCGCCCTGCTTGTTTTTATTTTATTCCTGTGAATTTTCGGTTTCCTGCGGAATTTCGTTATTTTCGTCGTTTTCTGAGTTATCCTCATCAATTCTGTCAACAACCGAAATCGTGGCAACCTTTTCGCCCTCATTCACACGCATTACCTTTACGCCCTTGCTCGGTCTTTGGAACGTGGAGATCTGGTCGGCGTGTGTGCGGATAACAATGCCGTCACTCGTAATCATGATAACATCATCGTCCTCTTTTACGGGAGCAATCATCGCAACCTTGCCGTACTGAGCCGTGCGGTAGTTGATAAGACCTTTACCGCCTCTTGACTGAACACGGTAATCGTCAAAAGAGCTCTTTCTGCCGAAGCCCGTTTCGGAAACGGTGAGCAGTTTATAACCGTCAAGCGAAGCCGCAAAGCCTACAACGTAATCGTCGTCCTCAAGCATTATTGCTCTCACACCTCTGGCGGTTCTGCCTATAAGGCGGGCATCCGATTCGTTAAAGCAAATGCTCATGCCGTTGTGGGTTGCAACCACAAGTTTTCTGATACCATCCGTAATCTCAACATAGGCAAGTTCATCGCCCTCGTCAAGATTTACGGCAATTATACCGCTCTGGCGGATATGGCGGTATTCGTCAATATCCGTTCTCTTGATAACACCCTTTTTAGTTACCATGCAAAGATAACGGCGGTTTTCATCCTGCGGTATTTTTACCATAGCAGAAACCGTTTCGCCCTTTTCAAGCGGCAGCAGGTTTACAACATTCATACCTTTGCCCGTTCTTGAAGATGCGGGTATCTCGTAAGCTTTTTTGCGGAAAACCTTGCCCGTATTTGTAAACAGGAACACCACATCGTGCGAAGAGCAGGTGAACATTGTTTTGGCAACGTCCTCTTCACGGCGGCTCATTCCCATTATGCCTCTGCCGCCTCTGTTCTGAGCTTTGTAGGTATCAACCGTCATTCTCTTCATATAGCCCATATTTGTAAGGGTGAGAATACATTCCTCTACGGGGATAAGGTCTTCATCGTCAACAGAACCGATAACTGCGCTGATCTCGGTTTTTCTGTCGTCTCCGAATTTATCTACTATTTCCTTTGACTCTTCCTTGATGATAGCGAAAACTCTTTCCTCATGTTCAAGGATATCTTTGTAATCGGCAATCTTTTTATCAAGTTCGTCTAACTCGTTTACTATTTTCTCAATCTCAAGTCCTGCAAGCTGACCGAGCTGGAAGTTTACAATAGCAGTTGCCTGCGGGTCGTCAAAATCAAATTTCTCCATAATTGCAAGCTTTGCTTCGGACTTGCCGCCTTTGCAGGCTCTTATGGTGGCAATAATATCGTCAACGATATCAATCGCTTTTTTCAGACCCTCTAAAATATGCGCTCTTGCCTCTGCCTTTTTAAGGTCATATCTTACACGCCTTGTGATAACTTCTTCTCTGAATTTTATGTAATTCTGAAGTATCTGCTTAAGTGTAAGTATTCTCGGCACGCCGTCAACAAGCGCAAGCATGATAACGCCGAAGGTTACCTGCATCTGCGTCATTTTATAAAGATTGTTGAGCACTACCTGGGCATTTGCGTCCCTTTTAAGAGTTATCTCAACGTGCATGCCCTTTCTGTTTGTAAAATCCTTAATACCCGAAATGCCTTCAAGGCGCTTGTCCTTTACAAGCTCGGCGATTTTTGCTATAAGCTCCGCCTTGCGCACCTGATAAGGCAGTTCAGTGATTATGATTTTATAATGGTCGCTCTTATCCTCAACTATTTCGGCGCGGGCACGCAGATATATCTTGCCCTTACCCGTTGAGTAGGCTTCTTTTATTCCCTTTGTGCCCATGATTATACCCGCGGTGGGGAAATCGGGGCCTTTTATGAACTGCATGAGTTCGGAAGTATCGCAGTCCGGGTGGTCAATAAGATAATTAACGCCGTCAACAACTTCTCTCATATTGTGCGGCGGAATATTTGTTGCCATACCTACGGCGATACCCGATGAGCCGTTTACCAGCAGATTGGGAAATCTTGTGGGCAATACTGACGGCTCTTTTAAACGGTCGTCATAGTTCGGGTCAAAATCTACCGTATCCTTATCTATATCCTGAAGCATGCGCATGCTTATCTTGCTCATGCGGGATTCGGTATATCTGTATGCCGCGGCGGGGTCGCCGTCAACAGTACCGAAGTTGCCGTGACCGTCAACAAGCATATATCTCATTGAGAAATTCTGCGCAAGTCTTACCATGGCGTCATAAACAGACGCGTCGCCGTGGGGATGATAACGTCCCAGTACGGCGCCGACGGTGTCCGCGCACTTTCTGTAAGGCTTGTCCGGATACAGATTATTTTCAAACATTGTGTAAAGTATACGCCTGTGAACGGGTTTAAGTCCGTCCCTTACATCGGGCAGAGCTCTCTGCACGATAACGCTCATTGAATAATCAAGAAACGCCTTGCGCACCTCTTTGTTTATTTCAACATCAATAATTTTTTGGTTGTCATAACGCACTAAATCGTCTGCCATTTAAACCTCTCCAAAACCAAGTAATATTCAATAGCCGTCAGTATGTTTCAGCTTTTATACATCAAGATTTTCAACATATTTGGCGTTTTTCTCTATAAAATCACGTCTGGGTTCAACATTGTCGCCCATAAGTATGCTGAAAGTTTCGTCCGCCTGCTGGGCGTCCTCAACCGTTACACGCAGCATAGTTCTGAACTCGGGATCCATAGTGGTTTCCCACAGCTGTTCGGGATCCATTTCACCAAGACCTTTGTAACGCTGAACATCGCACTGACCGCCCATTTCCTGAATAAGGCTGTCCCTTTCCTCATCGCTGAAAGCGTAGGCATTCTTTTTGCCTTTTGTTACCTTGAAAAGCGGAGGCTGTGCAAGATAAATATATCCGCCTTCAACAAGGGGCTTCATATATCTGAAAAAGAAAGTCAGAAGAAGTGTTCTGATATGCGCGCCGTCAACATCGGCATCCGCCATAATAACTATTTTGTGATAACGCAGTTTTGATATATCAAAATCTTCGCCGATACCCGTTCCGAGAGCGGTAACTATCGGCATCAGTTTTTCGTTGCCGTAAACTTTATCAAGCCTTGCCTTTTCTACGTTGAGCATTTTACCCCAAAGCGGCAGGATTGCCTGATGAACTCTGTCTCGTCCCTCTTTTGCGGAGCCGCCGGCGGAGTCACCCTCTACGATATATATTTCGCAGAGTTCGGGCTCATTTGAAGAGCAGTCTGCAAGTTTGCCGGGAAGTCTTGTATTTTCAAGACCCGATTTGCTTCTGGCGTTATCTCTTGCTTTTCGTGCCGCTTCTCTTGCACGGGAAGCGTCAAGCGCTTTGTTGAGTATTGCTTTTGCGGTCTGCGGGTTTTCCTCAAAATATGTCATCAGTTTTTCATATACCATAGAGGAAACAAGACCCGTAATATCCGTATTGCCGAGTTTGCCTTTAGTCTGGCCCTCAAACTGAGCTTCGGTAAGCTTTACGCTTACTATTGCCGTAAGACCTTCACGGACATCATCGCCGGATAATTTTTTATCGCTGTCTTTAAGAATATTGAATTTTTTTCCGTAATCGTTGAATACACGGGTGAGCGCCGTTTTAAATCCTGTTTCGTGGGTACCGCCGTCAATAGTGTTGATATTGTTGGCGAATGAAAGCAGTATCTCATTATATGAATCGGTGTAGCACAGAGCAACTTCGGCGCTTCTTTCCTCCTTGGTGGTGGAGATGTGGATAACTTCGCTCTGTATCGGATTAAGACCTCTGCTTGTGTTTATATATTCAACAAATGATTTTATACCGCCCTCGTAGCAGTAAACTTCTTTTTTCTGCTCCTCGGGGTCATCGCTTCTGAGGTCTGAAAGAGTTATTGAAAGTCCTGCATTCAGAAATGCCTGTTCACGCAGTCTTCTTGAAAGCACGTCAAAATCATAAACAAGCGTTTCGGTGAATATTTCGCCGTCCGGTTTAAATTTGATATATGTACCGTGGCCGTCTGAATCACCTATGATATGCAGGTCATTTACGGGATTGCCTCTTTCAAAACGCTGGGAATAGATATGACCGTTCTGAGTAACCTCAACTTCCAGCCATTCGGAAAGCGCGTTTACAACAGAAGAACCTACGCCGTGCAGACCGCCAGAAACTTTATATCCGCTGCCGCCGAATTTACCGCCGGCATGAAGTACAGTAAGAACTACCGTTACGGCGGGAAGCCCTGTTTTATCATTTATGCCTGTGGGTATTCCTCGTCCGTTATCACGAACGGCAATGATATTATCGGGCAAAATCTCACACTCAATGTGGGTGCAGACACCTGCAAGCGCCTCGTCTATTGAGTTGTCTACTATCTCGTAAACAAGGTGGTGAAGTCCGCGCGGTCCCGTTGAGCCGATATACATACCGGGTCTTTTGCGGACTGCTTCAAGTCCCTCAAGCACCTGAATATCCTTTGCGGAATATTCTTCGTTTACGGAAGTATCCATATCGTCTTCTTCCAGAACAATTTTGTTTTCTTCGCTCATTCCTATTTCTCCCAACCTGCCCGCTTCAGAAGTGTGCTCGTGTTGAGCGGGCTTATATAAATTTTATCTTTAGCAACTATAAAACTTTTAGGCAGATCATAACTTGTAAGAACAACTCTGTTTTCCTTTTGAGCCTTTGCAAGAAAATCCCTTGTGGCTTTGTTAACAGTAGTCTTGTCCATATCAAAAATGCCTGTTATATCTTCAGTTTTAAGCACAAAATCCTCGCCTATGTTTATATACATATCAGCCCTCCGAAATTGTGCCGTTTTCCATTTTTATAGTTTTTCCCTGCTTCAGCCGCAGTATATTCTGCGCGTCGCAGCAGGTTATGAACACCTGCCAGTCTTTAAGGTGGTTCAGAATATAATCCTGCCTTTTTTCATCCAGCTCGCTCATAACATCGTCAAGCAGGGCGGCGGGTTTTATTCCAGTTTTTTCATAAAGCAGGCTTGCCTCGGCAAGTTTAAGCGCCAGCACACAGCTTCTCTGCTGACCCTGGCTTCCGTACAGCCTTGCCGATTTTCCGTTTATCAATATTTCTATATCATCTCTGTGCGGGCCTCTTTTTGTGATTTTATTAAGAATATCCGCGTTTTGATTATCGCTCAGTATTCTTAACAGATTTTTTTCTATTTCAGCCTGTTCAAGACCCTCATATTCAAAATCGCCTGCAAGTCTTATCTTTATATCTTCACTGCCGTTTGATATCCCTGTAAAAATATCCTTAACAAAAGGAGTCAGCGCCTCAATATATTTCTGCCTCTGATAGATTATTTTTGCTCCCTCTTTTGCAAGCGAAGCGTCCCACACATAGAGCATACTTCTCAGATCAGCGCTTATTGAAATATCTTTTAAAACTATATTTCTCTGCAGTAACGCGCGGTTATATGATTTAAGCACAGAGGAATAATTGCTCTTTATCTGGCAAAGAGCGTCATCTGCGAATTTTCTTCTTTCCGCAGGCCCTCCTTTTATCAGCATAAGGTGGGACGGTGAAAACACAACTGCCTTTATTTCTTCAGAAAGCGCGGATGTTGATTTTTTATCAACTCCGTTAAGTTTCACCTTTCTTTTTCCGTCAGTTCTTATTTCAGCAGTCTGATTTCTGCCGCTTCCCTCAAATTCTATTTTGAGCCTTGCGTTATCACTGCCGAAAGCTATCATTTCTGCATCCCTTGCGCCCCTGAAAGAACGCGCGCCTGTAAAAAGATATATTGCTTCTATTAAATTTGTTTTTCCCTGGGCGTTTTTGCCGTAGATAATGTTAACATCTTCAAAATCAACGGCAATATTTTTCAGATTTCTGAAATTTTCCGCCTCTAATCTTTTAATCTTCATTGATTATCTCATAATCCGTTTTTAAAAAGGACACAATATCGCCGTTTTTTATTTTCTTTCCGCGCGCTGTGCACACTTCGCCGTTCACTTTTACACGGCCTTCCTGAACTATCTGCTTTGCGGCGGCGCCTGTTTCGGCGGCACCCGCAAATTTCAGCAGACTGTCAAGCTTAATAAACGGTGTTGAAATCTGAATTTTTTCCTTTTGCCTTGCGGCAATCTTTGCGTTTAATTTTTTCATATTATTCTGCTTTTATGTTGAAAATTTTATCAGTTTTCGCTTGTTTTAAGTCTCATCGGCAAAACAAGAAAAAGAAAATGTTCGTCGCTTACAGGTAAAACCTTAACGGGGCTTACAGGCCCGCCGAGTTCTATTTTTACCTGATCTGTATCTGCCGCGCCGAGTGCGTCAAGCAAATATTTTGAGTTAAATCCAATCTCCACTCTTGCGCCGCTGATGTTGGCGTGTGTATAGTCTACAACTCTGCCGAGTGATGAAACAGTGGAAACACGCATTTCATCGTTGTCAAACAGGCATCTTATCGGGTTTTTAGCGTTATTTTCAATTACGGGGATAGTTCTTTCAATACAGTCAATTGCGTCATTTGTATTAATAAGAACTGTTGTTGTTGAAGTTTTGGGCAGCGCCGCTTCATAATCAAGGAAATCGCCCTCAAGAAGTCTGCTTATTATGCTGTAATTCTCAACTTCAAAAATAATATGGCGTTTGCCCACACTTATCTGAATATCCTTATCAGTATCAGCGCCTATTATTTTTATAAGTTCCCTGATTGTTTTTTTGGGAACGATAAAGCTTATGTCCTCGCCGTCGTATTTAATTGTTTCTGTTCTTATTGCAAGTCTGTATCCGTCAACACCTACAAGGCGAAGCTGATTAAGGCTCATTTCAAATTTAAGACCTGTGTGCACCTGCTTTGAATTTTCATTGTCCGCAACGGCAAACAGCGTCTGCATTACCATCTGCTGAAGCACGTGCTGATTTACAAAAAGAGGCACTCCGCCCGAAACGCTCGGCAGTTCGGGATACTCGTCTGCGCTTATACCCATAATATTGTACTGCGCCGCTCCTGCTATAATTGAAACGGAGGTTCCGCTTGTTTCAAAAGTTACGGTTTCGCTTGAAGCTTTTCTGATAATATCGGAAAGAACTTTGGCGTTTATAACAATAGCGCCCGGTTCGCTGACCGTTGCCTGCATAATGGTATTTATACCGAATTCAAAATCATAACCCGTCAGGCTCAGAGTGTCTGATCCGCATTCAACAAGGATACCCTCAATTGTTGGGATAGTTACTTTTGTGCTGACCGCCCTCATAACATTATTGCAGGCGTCATTCAGATTTTTGGTGTTGCAGGAAAATTTCATTTTGATCCTCCGTTTCTTTTATAAAAGCACTTTTGCCTTTTATTTGATTTTTCATAATTTATATACCATTTGTTAAGGTATATTATTTTTCTTTTATTTTTAACTGCCCCTTTGTGTTTATCCGCATTATCCCGCAGAAGGGGATTTCAGGAAAAACAAAACTTTTTTTCATTGAGAATAAATTAATTATAGTAGTAGTATTAGGGGGTGTTAAAAATGTTAAAAAGTCTGAAATTTCCTTTTTTAACGCCGTTTATGGCAGATTTTTTCTGTTTAAACAATTATTGAAAAAATGTTGCCGTTGTTGAAAATAATTTTTTTCAACAGGCGTGTTAAAAAGTTTTCTGTTAAAAAGATAATAACTTGTTGAAAACTATGAATTTGTTTTCACGTTATTGATGATGTCATTTATCTTTCTTTCTATCTTGGAATCCTCTTCCATTTTCTTTGAAATTTCTTTAAGGCTGTATATAACGGTAGAATAATTTTTGCCGAATTCTTCACCTATCTGCTCAAGGGTAAGTGTAGTAACTTCCCTCATTATATACATACACATTTTGCGGGCAAGAGAAATATTTGCTTTCTGCCTTGTTGATTTAATCTCCTCGGCAGGTACGCCCTGCATTCTTGAAACTTCCTCAATAATTCTTTCCACCGTAACGGGAATGGGAGGAATATCATCGTCAATAACGTCTTTTATTACTTTCTGCGCAAGAGCAATAGACGGCTCACGGTTGGTAAGCTCATTAAGCGCTGAAAGTCTTTTTACAGTGCCCTCAAGCTGGCGGATATTTGTTTTTATCTTTTCCGCTATGTATTCTACCACTTCATTTGATATGCTCAGATTTAAAAGCACTGCCTTGTTTTTGATGATAGCGCAGCGTGTTTCATATTCAGGGCTCTGAATATCGGCAAGAATGCCCATTTCAAATCTTGTGCAAAGTCTTTCTGTAAGGCTCTGTATTTCTTTGGGCGGACGGTCTGAAGTAAGCACTATCTGCTTGCCGTTTTCAATAAGAGAATTGAATGTGTGGAAAAATTCCTCCTCCATTCTCTCCTTGCCGCCTATAAACTGAATATCGTCTATAAGTAAAACATCTATGTTGCGGAATTTAAGGTGAAAATCATCAACCGTTTTCTGCCTTAACGCGTTTACAAATTCATTTACAAAATCTTCTGAGCGCAGATAAAGAATTTTCATATCGGGGAAATTCTTTCTTATCTCATAGCAGATTGCGTTCAGAATATGTGTTTTTCCAAGACCTGATTTGCCGTAAATGAAAAGAGGATTATAGTTGCCGTAAGAATGGTCGCGCCTGATATGGCCGCCCGGATCTTTTGCAACGGCTATAGCCGCTCTGTATGCGAATTTGTTTGACGGGCCTTCAATGAAAGTTTCAAAAGTAAACTGCTCCTGCTTGTCCTCGGGCACGGGATAGCGGTTTTCGTCTTCTTTTTTAGGTTCTGGGTCAACATCCATTACGGATTTTTCGTCCAGCACAAGTTTTATCTCTACCGGAAAACCCATAACTTCCTCAAAAGCCTTTTTAAGATTATCTATATACTGGCTTTCTATTATTCTTATTTTCATATCGTTTTGGCAGTGAAGATAAACGGTGTTGTTCTCAAACTCGGTAAATTTGAGATAGCCGTTTTTTTCACCGCTGAGCCATGCGGAAAAACCCGTCTGTGAAACATAGGGGCGCACGCACTCCAGCACTTCCTGCCAAATATCGTTGTATGTATCCATTATAAACTCCTCGGTTTTTGATATATCTTTAAAATAATGTTGAAAACTAAAATACAGTTTATTATAACACTTTATTTAATAATATACAATACTTAAATTTATATAGTTATATAGATATATATAATAATTAAAATATTAATATATAAGATGTTGTTGATAATGAAAAAATACTCTTAAAATATTGACTAAAAAATATAAAAATTCATGTGTTTTCTTAATGTAATAAGGTATTTTATTTTAATATTTATTACTTGTTTTATACATTTTGTTAATGTATAATAATTCTTAAAGAAAGGAGGGCAAAGATGAGGATTTTTAAAAACCGCGGGGATATCTATATTTCTTCCTCACGTGTAAAATCTGATCTTGAGCAGAAAATACTGCTTGCCGTTCTGGCTTTTGTAGTTGTTTTTACCGCCGTTTTTCTTCTGATTTTCGGCATTAAATATGATTTTTCGTTTAAGGCTTTTATAACTCCCGATGAACTTAAACAGGAAGAAAGCGTTGAGGTGGAGCAGCTGCCTGAGGTGCAGGGAAAAACAAATTATCTGCTTTTGCTCAGCAATGAAAACACAGATGAGCTTTATATGTGCGCTCTATTTCAGACGGATATGGATACCGTTTCATATAAAGTTTGCACAATAGACCCTCAAACTCAGGAAGACGGCAAAATACTTTCCGATACATATGAATCTCTCGGAGCCGCCGGCGTTACCAGCAGTGTTTCAAGAATTTTCGGTGTTGATATTGATTATTACGCCGATTTTGATTATACGGATTATGAAAGTTTCTTTGATTATTTAGGCAGTGTAAACTACACAGTGCTTAGTGATGTAAGATACAAGGATACTTCCCGGTACGGCTACAATATAAAGGTAAGCGAGGGAAATCAGTCTTTAAGCGGAGATACGGCAGTAAAGCTTATGCGCTACTATGTTTCTCAGGAAAAAAATTATTCTGCTGTAAACGATATAATACTTTCAGCTGTTTCACAGCATGTGAACACGGAAAATTATGAAAAAAGAGAAAGAGTTTTCAGCAAATTTATAGAGAGCACAAAAACAAATATTACGGTGCGTGATTTCACGGCGCAGCAGAATAATCTGACAGTGCTTTCAAGCGAAACCACGGGTGTTACCGTATACAATGTGCCCATAAATTATGAGGGCAGTTCCGTAACTTCCGATTCCGTAAGAGATGTTCTCGGTTATTTCTCAAAATAGGCAGTAAAGGATTAATATATGGATAAGAAAAAGATAGAAAACGCAGTAAGGGATATTCTTGAGGCAGTGGGCGAAGATCCAAACAGACCGGGCCTTCTTGAAACTCCCCGCCGTGTTGCAAATATGTATGAGGAGATGTTCAGCGGACTTACGGAAGACCCTAAACAGCATCTTAAATTTTTTGATGAAAAATCAAACGATGAAATGGTAATCGTTAGGGATATTCCGTTTGCGTCTATGTGCGAACATCACCTTCTGCCTTTTGTAGGCAAGGCGCACATTGCGTATATTCCCAGTGAAAATAAAATAATAGGACTTTCAAAAATAGCAAGAATTGTTGATAATTTTGCAAAAAAGCCGCAGGTGCAGGAAAGGCTTACACATGATATTGCTGATTTCCTTTATAAGGAGATGAATGCAAAGGGCGTTGCCGTAATTATGGAGGCGGAGCACATGTGTATGTCTATAAGAGGAGCAAAAGCCTCCGGCAGCAAAACTCAGACTTCGGCTCTCAGAGGAGTTATAAGGTCTGACGCTCGCACAAGGTCTGAAGCGCTTGCTCTGCTTGATAAGTGAGAATTGATATGATATGGAAATGCAGGGATAAGAGTATAAACTGCTCTGAAAAAACACTGATTATGGCAATCATAAACGTCACGCCCGATTCATTTTCGGACGGCGGCAGAAATTTCAGACCGCAGGATGCTCTTGAAAGCGCGCTTGAGGCGCAGAAAAACGGCGCGGATATTATTGATTTCGGCGCTCAGTCCACACGGCCGGGATACGAAAAAATAAGTCCCGAAGAGGAATGGCAGAGGCTTGAGCCTGTTTTAAGATTAATAAAAGGGAAAATAAATATTCCTGTTTCCGTTGATACATTTTACCCCTATGTTGCAGAAAAGGCGGCAGAGCTCGGTGCGGATATAATAAACGATGTATCAGGCGTCATAAGCAGTGAAATGGCAAATGCCGTAAATAAAAGCGGCTGCGGCTGGATTATAACCTTTTCTCAGCCGGGCGCGGAAAAAGAAGCGCGCTCATTTTTTGAAAAAAGCGCGGCACAGGCAGTTTCGCTCGGCGTTAAAAAAGAAAGTATTTGTTTTGACCCGGGTATCGGCTTTTCCAAAACAAGAGAGCAGGATTACCGCCTGATTGCTAATATTGCGGATTATAAACTTTCAGAATATCCGTTTCTGCTGGGCACAAGCAGAAAAAGAGTAATCGGAGAGGGAAGCGGTCAGCCAAACCCCGAAAAGCGTGTATTCGGCAATATAGCGGCGGATACGGCGGCAATTTTGGGCGGAGCCGATATAATCAGGCTTCACGATGTAAAAAATGAAAAACAGGGCATTTTAATGGCGGATGCTTTAAAATGCCGTGTAAATAAATAAAAGAAGGAGAATTTTTATGATTAGTGTTACAACCCCCACCCTTGAAAACGGAATAATAGTTGAATATAAAGGCGTTGTTGCCGGAGAAGTTGTTGCCGGTGTAAACTTTTTAAAGGATTTCGGTGCGTCTATAAGAAATATTGTAGGCGGCAGGAGCCAGGGTTACGAGCAGGAACTTGTTGACGCAAGGGAAAAAGCAATAAGAGAAATGGAAATGAGAGCTCAGCAGATGGGCGCTAATGCCGTTGTAGGTGTTGATATTGATTACGAAACTTTCGGCAATGCGGGAATGCTTATGGTAAGCGCATCAGGCACCGCTGTTGTAGTTAAAAACAAGGAATAAAGATGGATAAGATAATTATTAAAGGTCTGCGCCTTTTCGCATATCACGGTGTAAATCCGGAGGAAAAGGAGCAGGGTCAGGATTTTGTGCTTGATATTGCCGTAAGCGTAAATATGAACAGAGCTTGCAGCAGCGATGATGTGGAAGATACCGTTTCATACGCAAAAATAGTTAAAACCGTGCGCCGTGTTTTCACCGCAGAAAAATATAATCTTATAGAAAAATGCGCTGACGTAACGGCAAAGGCAATTCTTGACGAATATCCCGCCGTATTTTCAGTTGATTTAACTCTTAAAAAACCGCAGGCGCCCGTGAACGCGGATTTTGATTACATGGCGGTAAATATTGTAAGAAACAGGGATTAAGCTTATGAAATATGTTCTCGGCTTGGGCACGAATATGGGAGACAGACTTCAGAATTTAAAAAACGGCATTGCCGCTCTGGAGCTTGCTCCTAAAACCTCAGTAATAAAAAAATCGGCGGTATATGAAACATCGCCGGTGGGCTACGCAAGGCAGCAGGATTTCTTTAACTGCGCCGTAATGTGTGAAAGCGAGCTCAATGTGCATGAAATGCTTGGAATATGTCTTGGTATCGAATGCGGTCTGGGCAGGGTTCGCAATTTCAAAAACGGGCCGCGCATAATTGATATTGATCTTTTGCTTGCGGAAGATAAGATAATAAGAACGCCAAATCTGGTGGTGCCGCACCCGCAGCTAAAAGCCCGCCTTTTCGTGCTTTTGCCGCTGCTCGATATTTTTGAGGACGGCAACGCATACGGCCTTGATTTTGCCTCTTTTATAGGGGATATAAAGGATCAGCGCATAAACAAAACAAAATTTTCACTTGATGATTAAAATATGTAAAGCAAAACGGCGGAAAATCCGCCGTTTTTTCTTTTGCGCCGCGGTATTTTGTTTTGCTGTTTTTGTTACATCATTGACGAAACTGTGTCAACAAAATTTGAAACGGAATTTACCGCTTTCTGCATCGTTTTCTTGGTTTTGTGGCTGTTTGAGCCCATTGTGGCACTTGCGCCCATTATAACGGAGCCGACTGCCATTGCAACGCCAAGACCTTTAACGATATTCTGCGTTTTCTTTTTCATAATTTTATATCTCCTCACAAAAAATTTGCGCTTTTCGCGCAATAATATTATTTGCAAAAGAGTTTTTAGTACAGCTTAAAAATAATGCTAATCAATAATATTTTTAGAAAAAATCATAATTTTATTTTTTGCAAATTTTTTCCAAAAAAAATCCCCCCTCTTTCGAAGCGGGATAAAACGAAAAATTAAATTAAAATCAGTCGTTTGCGTGGCCTGTTGCGCCGAATACAGCGTCAATCTTATGAGCAACAACCTCTTCAATGAGTTCTCTTGCAGGAGTAAGATACTGACGGGGATCAAAGTGAGACGGATTTTCTGCAAAGTGCTTTCTGATAGCAGCAGTCATTGCGATACGGATATCTGAATCAACGTTGATCTTGCAAACAGCCATAGAAGCGGCTTTGCGGAGCATATCCTCGGGGATACCGATAGCGTCAGGCATCTCACCGCCGTACTCGTTGATCATCTTAATGTGATCCTGGTTAACTGAAGAAGCGCCGTGAAGAACGATCGGGAAACCGGGCAGCTTTTTGCCTACTTCTTCAAGAATATCAAATCTGAGCTGAGGCTTCTGGCCGGGCTTAAACTTGTATGCGCCGTGGCTTGTGCCGATTGCGATAGCAAGTGAATCTACGCCTGTTCTTGTAACGAAATCATAAACCTCTTCAGGTCTTGTGTAGGAAGCGTTTTCAGCGTCAACCTTAACATCATCCTCAACGCCTGCAAGTGTGCCGAGCTCGCCCTCAACAACAACGCCGTGAGCGTGAGCATATTCAACAACTTTCTTTGTGAGAGCAACGTTCTCTTCATAAGGAAGTGAAGAACCGTCAATCATAACTGATGTGAAACCGCCGTCAATGCAGTCTTTGCAGGTTTCAAAATCCGGGCCGTGGTCAAGGTGAAGAGCGATGGGAAGACCTGTTTCCTCTGCCGCTGCCTTTACCATTGCAACAAGATAGCCGTGGGAAGCGTATTTGCGGGCGCCTGCTGAGCACTGAAGGATAACGGGAGCGTTAAGCTTCTTTGCAGCGCGGGTAATGCCCTGCACGATTTCCATATTGTTTACGTTGAAAGCGCCGATTGCGTAGCCGCCTTCGTATGCTTTTTCAAACATTTCTTTTGTTGTAACAAGTGGCATTTTTATTATCTCCTGTTCTTTATTTGAATTTCTTTAGAAATTCATACAGTCATATTATACTGCATTGATAAAAAAATAGCAATTAATAATGCAAACAATTTTTATTTTTACCGTAAAAAGAGCACAAACAGCGGCGCCTATTTTTGTGTATTTTTTCCGAAAAGCGTAAAAACACAAACTTGCTGAGAAAACACAAAGATAAAACGCCGTGTCGTTATTAAATGAAAAAAGCCGCCTGAACGGCAGCTTTTTTGCATTGTATAAATATTTATGTCAAAAATATTTTTACATTTTTTTGATAAGCTTTTCAAGCGGTTTGTAGATTATTGACGTAATGATTACGGAAATCAGACCTTTTGCAATTGTGAAAGGCACGTTGAAAACGATAAGCGCTTCGGCAATTGATTTTGTGGACGGTCTGATTGCCTGATACATCTGAAGTATCGCCTCCTGAGGGAAGCCCATAACAGAGTAATAAAGCGGGTAGATAATAAAATTGTTTACAGGGAATGAAACGATACCCATGATAACCGCGCCCGCAACGCCGCCGATAAGAACGCCTTTAATATTCGGCATTTTCTTATAGATAAGCCCTGCCGTAAGCACGAAAGACGCGCTCAGTATAAAGTTTGAAAGTTCGCCGATACCCGCGCTTGAGCCCATAAATATGTGGATAACATTTCTGATGAGCGTGATAAGAACACCGGCAAGCGGCCCGCACACAAATGCGCCTATAAAGCCCGGCAGGTCTGAAAAGTCAAGCTTTATAAAGCTGGGAATAAACGGCAGCGGTATCTCAAGCATCTGCAGGATAACACCGATTGCCGCAAGCATTGCGGAAATGGCAATTTTTCTTGTGAGTGTTTTTGATGATTGTTTCATATTGCATTCTCCTTCCGGCTTTCAGCCAAAGGGCAAAAGAGAAGCCCCGATATATACAGCTATATCGGGGCGCAAATGTTGTGCAATATATAATTAGGTTATATATTATGTAAACATTTTCTCTCATCCGGACTTTAACCGTCGGTATCGGAGTTTCACCGATTCGGCCGCTTTCGCGGTTCGCAGACTTTACTGCCGGTGGGGAATTTCGCCCCGCCCTGAAAATATTTGTTATCAGTATTATATGCCCGGCAGTGCTTTTTGTCAATAAAATTACAAATTTTTTTAAAAGAAAAAGGCGGCGGAAATCTCTCCGCCGCCTAAATTATAAAATGATTTTATTGATTATAAATTGTTGTTTTCCTCACCGTCTGCGGTATCAGTTGTTTCTTTAGGCGCCGCTGTTTCCGGCTGTGTTTCCTCTGGCGTCAGTTTAACTGTTTCCTGAGGTTCTTCGGGTTCCTGCGGCTCCTCGGGCTCAGTCGGCTCGGTGAAATTCTCGGCAGGTTCCTGCATCTCTGCAAAATCAGGCTCCTTTGGCTCTTCAGGCTCGCTAACCGTTATCTGCGGCTGAGCGCCTGTTTCAAGAGGTGTCTGTTGTGCCGTGCTTTCGGGCGCGGCAGTGTTCTGCTGCGGCGCATCCTGCGATGTTTTGTTAAATTCACCGTACAGATCTCTTTCACCGCCCGCCGTGTTTTCTTCTCTCATTTTTGGAGTAAAGTAAACGGGTTTGAAAGGAGAGGGATATGCAGCCGAATACGGGTCAAATGTGCCCTGCGGCGGATTGTTCATGCCTTGAGGCTGATTAAAACCGCCCTGCTGATACGGTGCGCCCTGAACAGGCTGTTGGTAAGCCTGACCCTGCTGGTATGGCTGATTGTTGTTCATGCCCTGCGGCTGATTGAAACCGTTCTGCTGATACGGTGCGCCCTGAACAGGCTGCTGGTAAGGCTGACCCTGCTGATAAGGCTGATTGTAAGCCTGACCCTGCGGTTGATAATAATTACCGCTCTGCTGATTTTGATAACCGTTTGCATTTTGGTAAACTCTGTTCATTTTTTGTGCGTCAGACAGGAAATCAAGCTCCGTAACTGCGCCCGTTGCAAGTGCCCTTCTCTTAAAGTTTTCGTAATAGAGCGCCTGCGTTGTGTAAATATACGGGTAAACATAGATTATCGGGAAAATGAAGACGCAAAGGAAAAGCCACGGTAAAAAGCTGAGGTCAAGCGCAAAAAGCTCTGTGCGGTGGCCTTTTACTATCTTTTTGCTGAGTTTTATTGCCTGCCACGGTGAAAGCTCGGGGTATTCGCTCATTAATTCGTTTACGAAATACGAACTGTAAAGGAATACTATTCCCGGAACAATAAACAGGAAGCAAAGCGCAACATATAATATCATTCTGAGCAGATATACAGCAAGCTTTTTCAGATATGTAACTTTGAATGCATTTCTGAAGATTGATTTCAGCCCGTTTGAAAACTCATAGTCTTTGCCGTTTACAAACTCAACATAGAAATAGTTAAGAGCAAGGCTGAGCGGCGCAAGGAATATTATGTAAACATAACTGAGCAAACCTGCGGCATTGAAACGGAAATATACCGAACCGCCTCCGCTCGGCGCGGCGTTGGTGCTGTTTTCGGTCATCGGCACCGCCTGCTGAGCATCAGACGCGGCTGTGCCGAAGTTGTTGAAATCATCAGCGTAACTGCTGCCGTCAGAACTGCCGAAATTGTTAAAATCATCGGCGTACTGGCTGTTGCTGTCCGTACCGAAATTATCGTTGAAATAATCCTCGTAATCTCCGTAGTAATCGTCTGAAAAATCCTCATAGTAATTAGTCAAACTATCTAAGTTGTTAAAATAAACACCCAGATAAACGCCCTGACCGATTGATAAAATGAGCATTATTACAAAAGTAATTGCAAAAAGCTTCAAAGTTCTGTGCCGAATAAGCTGTTTTGCCTGCTGCTTTATAAGGCTTCTGTCAAGCCACATAAAATCACATCAACTTTCTTTGTGTGTTAAAATTCGATTTTTTCTTCAATATATTTTTCAAGCTCGGCAATCGGAATTCTTACCTGTTCCATTGTATCTCTGTCACGTACTGTTACGCAGCCGTCCTCAACGGAATCAAAGTCATAGGTAACGCACAGAGGCGTGCCTATCTCATCCTGCCTGCGGTAACGCTTGCCGATAGAGCCTGCGTCATCATAATCAACGCTGAATTTCTTTGCAAGATTTTCAAATACTTCGCCTGCCTGCTCGCTGAGTTTCTTTGAAAGCGGCAGAACAGCGCATTTAAACGGAGCAAGAGCGGGATGGAAACGCATAACCACACGTTTGTCGTTCTTTGCCTCGTCAACTACTTCCTCGTCATAAGCCTCTGTGAGCACGGCAAGGAAAAGTCTTTCTACGCCGAGTGAAGGCTCAATAACATAAGGCACATATTTTTCATTTGATTCCTGGTCAAAATACTCAAGATTTTTGCCGCTCGTCTTGATATGCTGGGTAAGGTCATAATCAGTTCTGTCCGCAATACCCCAGAGTTCGCCCCAGCCGAACGGGAAGAGATATTCAAAGTCTGTTGTTGCCTTTGAATAGAATGAAAGCTCTTCTTTCTCATGGTCGCGAAGACGCAGATTGTCTTTGCTGATGTTAAGAGAATAAAGGAAGTCGCGGCAGAATGAACGCCAGTAGTCAAACCACTCAAGGTCTGTGCCGGGCTTGCAGAAGAACTCAAGCTCCATCTGCTCAAATTCTCTTACTCTGAATATGAATTTACCGGGTGTTATCTCGTTTCTGAAAGATTTGCCCACCTGAGCAACGCCGAAAGGAACTTTCTTTCTTGTTGTTCTCTGAATGTTGGCAAAGTTTACAAAGATGCCCTGTGCTGTTTCGGGGCGGAGATAAATTTCGTCTTTTGTATCCTCGGTTACACCCTGGAATGTTTTGAACATAAGGTTGAACTGGCGGATGTCAGTGAAATTGTGCGCGCCGCAGTTGGGGCACGGTATGTTGTGCTCTTTGATATAAGCACTCATTTCCTCGTTGCTCCAGCCGGCAACATTTGTGCCGTCAAAATTCTCAATAAGGTCATCTGCTCTGTGGCGTGTTTTACACTCACAGCAGTCCATAAGCGGGTCTGAGAATCCGCCCAGATGACCGCTGGCAACCCATGTCTGCGGGTTCATAAGAATAGCGGAGTCAAGACCAACATTGTACTTGTTTTCCTGAATGAATTTTTTGCGCCACGCGTTTTTAATATTGTTTTTAAGCTCTACGCCGAGCGGGCCGAAATCCCATGTGTTTGCAAGGCCGCCGTAGATTTCGGAGCCGGGATATACAAAACCTCTGCCTTTGCAGAGCGCAACAAGCGCGTCAAGCGATTTTTCCGTGTTTTTCATTGATTGTTCTCCTTGGTAATATAGTAATACATTATTATAATATCATACACAAATTGAATATACAACAAGATTTTTCCTTATTTTGCCCATTTTATGCGGCAAACAGAGTTTGCGTGCGTTGCGAAAAATACTGCGCCGCTGTATAATATATAATTGAAAGGGGGCGGCAGTATGGCAGAGCGTATTATTTTTCATATTGATGTAAACAGCGCGTTTCTTTCGTGGACCGCGGCAAAAATGGTGCGTGACGGAAGTCCCGATATCCGCCTTGTGCCGTCCGTTATAAGCGGCAGCCCCGATAAACGCACAAGCGTTGTGCTGGCAAAATCCATACCCGCAAAGAAATACGGCGTCAAAACGGGCGAGCCTGTTTCATCCGCGCTGAGAAAATGCCCGTCGCTTGTTACGGCGCCGCCTGATTTCAAACTGTATTCAGATTGTTCGGCAAAGTTTATGGATATTTGCCGCGCCTATACGCCGTGCCTTGAAAAATTTTCAATAGACGAATGTTTTCTTGATATGAGCGGCACGGAAAATATCTATCCCGATATAGTTGCCGTGGCTTATGAGATAAAGGATAAAATAAAAAACGAACTCGGTTTTACCGTGAATGTGGGCATAGGTTCAAACAAACTGCTTGCGAAAATGGCAAGTGATTTTGAAAAGCCCGATAAAGTTCACACGCTTTTTTCATATGAGATAGAAAATAAAATGTGGTGCCTGCCCGTTTCCGATTTGCTGTATCTGGGCAGGGCAACGGCGCAGAAACTTGAAAAAATAAGTATAAAAACAATAGGCGAACTTGCCGCCGCCGATATAGCGGTGCTGAGGTCAACGGTTGGCACAAAAGCGGGCGAACAGCTTCATAATTACGCAAACGGCATAGACGATTCGCCTGTAAGCGATACGCCTCGGGAGGTAAAAAGCTACGGCCACTCCGTTACCGTGGAGGAAAACGTTTCCGATTTCAAAACGGCAAACAGCCTTTTGCTTGCGCTGACGGACGCGGCGGCTTCCCGAATGAGGGCGGGCGGATGCAGAGCATATAATATTTCCGTAAATATCAGGAATAACGCTTTTAAAAACAAATCGCACCAGCGCGCGCTGAACTCACCCACTGATGTCACTCAGGATATTTACGCTGTTGTTAAAGAACTTTTTGCCGAAATCTGGAACGGCGATCCGCTCAGACTGCTCGGCGTTACTCTTTCAGACCTTACTAAAGACGGGGGCGAGCAGATAAGCCTTTTCGGCTCCGAAAAGGGAACAGACAGCGAAAAACTAAAAAAAGTGGACGCCGCTGTTGACGCTATCAGAAACAAATTCGGCGATTCAAAAATACTGCTCGGCTCAACAATGAACACAAAAAGACCCAAGAAAAAGAATTGAAAAAATAAAGGCGCACGGAAAACAGTGCGCCTTTTAATTTGTGTTATTTGATTTTATGTTGAAAGATTTTTGCCTGTGGCAATTTAGTCTTTGTTACGCCTTTTTCTTTTTAGCCGCAGCCGCAAATGCCATCAGCGCAACTGCCGCCGCACCTATTGCGGGTGCAATCTCCACTCCCGTTGCAGGTGATTTTTTGCTTGCGTCGCTGTTATTGCTGTCAGCGGCTGTGGTTGTCTGTGCCTGCGTGGTTGTTTCGGGTGCTGTTGTGCTCTCCTGCTTATCCTCGTCAGCTATGGGCATATAGAAGCTAAGGGCAAACACAGCGTCAGCCGTTGCATAGTATTCGTCATAATCAGCCTTGAAACCGCCTGTTTCAGCGTCATAGAAATTCTTAATAAGAATATCGTAAACCGCATCAGCTTTTTCGGTGTTGCCTGCAAGTGAGTATGCCGCAAGCGCAAGTGCTGTTGAATCGGCGTTTGCGCCGTAGTTTGAATAGCCGCTTTCGGTATAATAAGTTTCAAGCAGTTTGAAAGCGTCCTCGGTGTATTCCTCATATGCGCCCGCTGTTTTCATTGCAAGAATGAACATTGCAAGGTCATCGGGTGATGTGCCGTAACCGCTCCAGAAATCAGTACCTGTGCCCACTGTGTAATATTTTGCAAGCGTATCGCTCAGCGCTTTTACAGTATCATCAAGTCCGAGTGCTTTTGCCGCCTCTATGGCATAAAAATAATTGTAGGGTGATGAAACCGCGCTTGGATCAGCATTTTTAAGTGCGTCTGCAAGATTAACGCCGCTTGCGTTTTCGGGGTCAATTCCCGCCGCTTTTGCGATGCAGACCGCCATGCCTATGGTGCCCGGGTCTGTAAGCTTTGATTCGCCTGCCGCCTGTGCAACGGATTTGAAATAAGCGTCAGTATATGCGCTTATGTCTGCTCCCGAACGGGCAAGAATGTAAAGGTTTTTGGATGACGAAACGTCATATCCGTTTTTGCTGTAATTGCCGTCAAAGGCAAATGCCACAGCGGTATCTGTTTTCTGCTTCACATCGCTTTTTGTTGCGCCGAATGCCGTTACGGATGTGCAGATAACAAGCATTACACATAAGAGCGCTGCCGTAATTTTTTTCATACTATAACCTCACCGTCATATTTTTTTACGCCTCAAACGGATATCCCGGCTCGCACATAACCTACTTTCCGCCTTCCCCTCATCTGCGTAACCGCGGCTGAGAGTGGCACTTGGATTTCGTATTGCTTACGGTAGAGTGAGCTGCCGCGGCTTTTCACCGCGTTCCCCGCGGAAAAGACGGCTCTTTCCCGCGGCGCAAAAAGATTATAACCTGTAAATACCATATTGTCAAACTCTTATTGTTCTGATAAAATATGCCTATGAAAAAGAAACAGCTTATTATAATCTCGGCAGTTATCCTCGCCGTGCTCGTTGTTGTTTTCGCCGTGTTTGCGGCAAACGGCAGTGCAAGAAAAGCACAGCAGAACACCACCGTCAGCACAAGCGCTTCCACGCAGGCACAGCAGACAACGGCTCCAACAGAAACGCAGGAAACCGAAACCCAAACACAGGAAACTACTGCCGCCGAAAAGAAAAACGATAAAAAAGATAATACTACTCAAAAACAGCAGGCGGCTACAGAAGAAAAAACCACCCAGGCTGAGCGGGAAACCGAAAAGCAGAGCGTAACGGTAACTATTGAAGTCACCTGCAAAAATGCCCTCGCATATGAGAGTACCACCGAAAAGGGGCATGAACTCAACCTAAACCTGCCGGAAAGCGGATATATAGTTGAAAAAACAAGCCTTACTCTTGAAAAAGGCGCCACCGTTTTTGACGCCCTCAGCAGTGCCTGCTCTTCAAACGGCGTTTCGCTGAAATATCAGAGCAAATCATACATTCAGGCAATCGGCGGCCTTGGAGAATTTGACTGCGGCGGCTCAAGCGGCTGGATGTACCGTGTAAACGGTGAAACGCCAAACAAAGGCGCGTCAAAATACACACTTTCGGAGGGGGACAGAATAGAGTGGTACTATGTTACCAACTCGTCAGACAGATAAATACAGCAAAAAAATAACCGCGGGTTCCGCCCGCGGCTTTTTTGTTTTACAGTTTTATAAATGCAGAGCGTTTGCCTGCCTGTTAATTATGTTTGATTATTTCCCGCTTTCAAATCTTTCAAGCAGAAAACGTGCCACTGCGTCCCCGCTGTTTGAGCCTATAACGGCGGTTGCCATATCTTTTAACTGCTGAACGGCGTTTGAAACGGCGTAACATTCGTCTGCCTCGGCAAAAAGGTCAATATCGTTTTCGCTGTCCCCGAATGCAACAAGTTTGTCGCACCCAAGCGCTTCTTTAAGCTTCAGCGCGGCGTTTGCTTTTGTTGTCCTCTTGGGCATTATTTCAAGCCACTGCCTGCCCGTGTAAATATCACGCTGATAAAGGCACCTGTATTTTTCTTTGAACTTTTCGTAGAGCGGGCGCAGTTTTTCGGCGCTGTCTATGCAGGTGAAATAAAATATATCGCCCCGCCAAAGTTCGCTCTCATCTGCGGCGGGTGTTTTTCTGCTGTCATCTTTTCGGGTGGCTACAAATTCAGCCGCTCCCTCAGAAAGAGTTTCGGGCAAATATGTAAAGTGTTCCTTTTTGCCGTCATATGAATACACTATCGGGCTTATTCCCGCATCAAGCAAAGCGGGCAGTATTTCTTTTTCTCCGCCTCCGAAAAATGAGGACAGCAGTATCTCTCCGCTTTTGTAATCAGCCGTAAAAACACCGTTGTAGGCAATCATGGGCAGGCGGCAGTCAATTCCTTTTGTAACTTTCAGCGCTGTGTTTCTTGATCTTGCCGTGGCAAAGGAAAACAACATTCCGCTTTTTACAAGGCTGTTTATTGTGTTTGCGGTAAAGGGCGATATTCTGCATTCAGGTGTCAGCAGAGTGCCGTCCAGGTCAGAAACATACAGTGTTTTCATATTTCGCTTCCTTATTAATATATCGTGCGCTTTTCTTTATCTGAATATTAACGTGTGAAGTGATTTTTGTCAACAATTTTCACGCGGGGTGAAACCGTGTTTTCCCGATTACATTTTAATTTTTGTGTATGATTTTTATTACATTTTGTCAGTTTTTGTTGACTTTTTTGCCTTTTAGTGGTTTTATTAAAATGTAAGCAGGTGAATTTTGCTTGCTTATGCCATCGATTAAAATTCCTTGTTTCAGCAGGGCGCAGTGCCCTAAAAGTAAAAAGAGCGGAGATGATATTGTGAAAGAAAAAACCGTTCGAATAATTTTGTATACCGCATGGATAGTTATTACTGTGGCTGTTTTGATAACTCTGCTTTGCCTTGGTGAGGACAGAGTGAACGCAAGCGAACCGCTCAGACAGCTTGACCGTTTCTTCCCCTGGATTTCCTGCGTGGTGCTGCTGGTGATATCCTTTATCTCAGGCAAGCTTTATAAAAAAGAACACAGCGGCAAAGCAGAATGATAGCATTTATTTATCTGAAATGAAGGTGATTTAATGAAAAAAAGAACTGCAAGTATTTTGGTGCGCTGTATAGCAGTTGCGGCAGTAATTATTTTTGAGTTGATTATATATTTTGTTTTCGGCGAAGAATCAGTAATGCAAAGAGGCGCCCTCCGAACACTGTGGATACTTTTCCCCTGCCTTGTTGTATTGTTCACAATAGCGGCAGACCTCATAATCGGCAGAATATATAAAAATAAACCCCTGAAGTAAAATGAATATAGCAAAGAAAAAATCCGAGTGCATATGCATTCGGATTTTTTGGTGGAGCATAGGGGATTCGAACCCCTGACCTCCACACTGCCAGTGTGGCGCGCTCCCAACTGCGCTAATGCCCCTTAACGAATTGTGTAATAATTCTACTATATTTCAGGCTGAAAATCAATATCTAATTATCAATTTTTGATATGGCGGTTTGCCTTTGCAAACGGTAAACAACGTGCGGCATATCAATTCCGTAATAGTGTTTTGTGATACTGCCGCAGATCTCCATTCCGTTTCTTTCCGCAACCTTTCTTGAGGGCAGATTATTATCTCTGATAATGGAATAAATCTCTGCCATACCGAGCACGTCAAACGCATATCTGTTGCAAGCCTGTGCCGCCTCTGTGGCGTAGCCGCTGTGCCAGAATTTTTTCTGAAAAAGATAGCCTGTTTCAGGCACACGCTCATTTTCTAAATCCTGATAGGTTATTCCGCACTGGCCTATCATTTCTCCGCTGTCTTTAAGCACCGCCGCCCACAGGCCGAAACCGTCTTCTCTGTACCGCCGCCGCTGATTTTCAAACCACTTAATAACCTCTTCTTCAGAAAATGCGTGTTCATAGGCGTACATAACTTCTTCGTCCTGAAGTATCTTTCTGAGCGCGGGCAGGTCGTTTTCTGTCATCTCGCGCAGAATAAGCCGCTTTGTTTCAATTCTCATTGCTTCACCTTATTATGGCATTTGGTTTCAGGTGTTACATTCTTACCGAAACACCGTTTTCACGCAGGTATTTCTTCAGCTCGGGAATGGGCAGTTCGTTGAAATGAAACAGACTTGCCGCAAGCACTGCGTCAGCCGCGCCTTTGGTAAAAGCATCATAAAAATGCTCCTTTTTGCCTGCTCCGCCGGACGCTATAACGGGTATTCCAACCGCTGTTGAAACGGCGTGCGTCAGCTCAATGTCATAGCCGTTTTTCTGCCCGTCGCAGTCCATAGATGTCAGCAGTATTTCGCCCGCGCCGCGCTTATACGCTTCTTTTGCCCACTCAACAGCGTCAATACCCGTTCGAATTCTGCCGCCGTTGAGGTAAACTTCCCAGCCTGAGTTTTCACGGCGCTTTGCGTCAATGGCGCACACAACGCACTGGCTGCCGAATTTTTCGGCCGCTTCATTTATCAGGTCAGGATTGCGCACTGCCGCGGAGTTTACGGAAATTTTGTCCGCTCCCGCTCTCAGCAGTTCCTTAAAATCGTCCGTTGTTCTTATTCCGCCGCCCACGGTGAACGGAATGAACACGGTCTTTGCAACTCTCTCAACTATATCCATCATAGTGCCGCGCCCCTCGTGCGTGGCGGTGATGTCAAGCAGCACAAGCTCGTCCGCACCCGCGCGGTCATAAGCCGCAGCGCACTCAACGGGGTCGCCTGCGTCTCTTAAATCAACAAATGAAACGCCTTTTACAACTCTGCCGTTTTTTACATCCAGGCAGGGGATTATTCTTTTTGCATACATATCTTATTCCTCCGCCGCAATGAAATTCTTTAGTACCTGTAATCCTGCACTGCCGCTTTTTTCTGGGTGAAACTGGGTTGCAAACATGTTACCGCGTTCAATTGCACATTCGATTTTAACACCGTATTCGGTGGTCGCCGCAACATCGCTTTCGTCTGCGCCGTTCAGGTAGTAGGAATGAACAAAATAAAAGTAAGAGCCGCTTTCAATTTCGCTGAAAAGACGGCTGTTTTCACGAATTTCAATGCTGTTCCAGCCTATGTGAGGCACTTTAAGTCCGTCATTGCTGGGTATAAGGGAGATGTTACCGTTAAGAAGTCCCAGTCCGCTTGCGTCGGGGCTTTCGTCGCTCTCTGCAAACAAAAGCTGGAGCCCAAGGCATATTCCCAAAAACGGCTTGCCGCTTAAAGCCGCTTTTTTTACTGCGCCGTCAAGCCCTCTTGAACGCATGGAAGCCATTGCGTCACCGAATGCGCCTACTCCGGGCAGAATAACGCTGTCCGCTTTTTCTATTTCGGCGGGATCTGATGTAACAATGCTTTTTGCGCCGATATAATCCAGCGCTTTTTTTACGCTCATCAGGTTGCCTGCACCGTAATCTATAATTGCCGTCATCTTGCCGCTCCTTAATTTATAATTATACATAATTTTATCATAACGCCAACTTCATTGCAATATTTCATTGACAAATGCTGTTGTTTGAGATACAATTCAATGGTAAACTCAAGGTCTGATTAGACCCGTGTATGGGAGTCTGCCAAGCAGAAATGAGATTTTTTATTAGCGAGTAAGCGAACAGAAACCGTAACCGAACGGATTGAAAATTTTGTAAAAAAGAGAAGCAGTCATTTCTTAAATTCCGCTTAACCGTGCAGATTTACGGCACTTTGCCAAACGGAAGTCCTTTCGGATACTAATAAGATTTCTAATGAAAATTAAATAACACAACAGCTCAAAAAATTGAGTTTTGAATATACGGAGACGTATCGAAGTGGTCATAACGGGGCTGACTCGAAATTTTTTGTAGAGTTGGTTGTTTGCTCCGCTAAAAAAGCCCGTAAAATCAGGGGTTTTCTTCGGTTCGAAAATTAAATATTTTGTTGTTCTTTCCGTCAGTTCTTTCCAAAAGTTTTCGGAAGAAATGCGGAATTACATACACGGAGAGTTGTCCGAGTGGTCGAAGGTGCAGCACTCGAAATGCTGTGTTCCCAAAAGGAACCTAGGGTTCGAATCCCTAACTCTCCGCCAAAAAGTCCAGTAAACAAGCGGGTTTTCTGGACTTTTCTTTTTTGCTCGTTTGCTCAAAATCGGCTCAAAACTATGGAAAGAACAGGCCGTTTTTTGGAAAGAACAAGGCGATTTCGGGTATTTTGGCGTATTCGAACCGTAAAAATCAGTTCTTTCCGCCATCGTCTGAAATTTCGGCCCATTTGCTGCCGAAATTCACCGATTCGGGCAGTGCCATTCCGCTGACCATAGCCTTTGCCGAGGACAGTTTTGAAGTGTAGTCAAGGTGGGCGTAAATGTTAGCGGTGGTAGAAAAATCGCTGTGTCCCAGCCACTCCTGAATTTGTTTCAGCGGAACGCCGTTCGCAAGAAGCAGACTTGCGCAACTGTGTCTTAAATCGTGAAAACGCATTCTTTTACAGCCGTGCTTTTGAATATACTGCGGAAAATAGCTTGTCAAATATTCCGGTCGCATTAAATCTCCCAGTTCGTCTACAAAGACATATCCGTCATATTCGTAGTTGTAGCAGTTTCCGCAGACCTTCTTGTTGACTTCCTGTGCCGCTTTTACTTCTTTGAAATACTCCGCAAAGCTGCCAACAAGCGGAAGTGTACGCATACTGGATTTTGTTTTTGCAGAGTCCTGTGCGTACATTTTTGTTTTTCCGTCCACTTGCAGAGATGTGACCGTGTGCCTTATGGTGATTGTGCCACGCTCAAAGTCGATGGCGTCCCATTTCAGTCCGCAGACCTCGCCACGACGCAGGCCGTAGAAAGCGGCGACCAAAACAGGAAGTTCCAGCTTTGTCCCTTTGACTACTTCAAATAAATGCTGCAGTTCTTCTGCATCAAGGAATACAGGCTGATAATCATTCTTTTTCGGGCGATCCACTTTCATTGCCACATTCTGCGTAACAAGGTCGGTTTTCATTGCGTATTTCAGCGCCTGATGAATAACGGCGTGATAGTGAATGACCGAGTTTGGTCTGACTGTTTTCAGCTTTTCGGAATAGAATTGCTGAATGTGTCTTGCCTCTAATCCCTGAAGCGTTACTGCTTTCTTTCGGAAATACGGCTCAATCACCGATTTCACCATTTGCTCGTAAGAGCTGAATGTGGTTGCCTTAACACGCACCTTGACAATGTCCAACCATTCAAGCAGATAATCTGCAAACGGCATATCGGAAGCAAGCTCTCCGACTTCCTGCGGCGGTACGAACTCACTTCTGATTCGTGCAAGTTCGGCTTCGGCTTTGCGCTTGTTACCCTTTTCGGGCAGTCCCGTGGAAAAGTATTTCACACGGCGTTTTCTGTTGTTGTTATAGTAGCTCAGCACTACATAATAAAAACCTTTTTTAACTTGTAGGTGTCCTGATACCATTATTTTTAACTCCTTTCATTGTACATCACAGGAAAGACCTACACCGACAAGCTTATTATAGCTTGCCGGCATAGTTCTTTCCATTCTGCAAAAGTCACTCGCTGTACACTTTGGTTCGAATTAACGGGCGTCTCTGTTGCGTTCTCGTTGGCGTTTCAAAAGCTCCAATCCTTTCAGAATATCTCGTTTGATTTGCTCATCGCTGTAATTTTGCGGAAAGTATTTGCGAAGCTCATCACGAGGCAGTTTGATTTGTTCCTTTTGATTTGGCTTTTCTTCTGATAAAACAGCGTAGATAGCGTCAGCGGTAAGCAAGCCGTCCTGTGACATTTTCTTCAGCCTGATACTCTGTGCGTGTGACGGCGTGCAGTCATTCATATTGATTGCGTCAAGCAAAGTGAGCTGTTCGTCACGGTCAAGGTAGGAGATTTCTACCGCAGGGTTGAAAGCGATTTTATTATCGTCTACCATTGAAAGTAGTTCGGGAATTAGGTAAGTTAAGCGGATATAGCGTTGGATTTGTCGCTCACTATCATCGCTGTCTTTGCTCACTTGTGTTACACTCAACAACTTCTCGCCAAGTTGGCGAGAAGTAACACCCTGATGTTTTATCGCTTCCAGCTTCATCTTATACGCAAAGGCTTTTTCGCTTGGCAGTATTGTTTCTCTTTGCAGATTGGCGTCCACCATTGCGATTACCGCTTCGTCGTCGGACATCTCACGGACGATAACCGGCATGGTTTCAATTCCGAGCACCTGACACGCCGCAAGCCTTCTGTGCCCCGAAACAAGCTCGTATCCGCCGTCAGGCAACGGTCGTGCAAGCGCCGGAGTTATCGTTCCGACCTTGCGTATACTCTCAATCATTCGCTCCATTTCTTCGTTATTCAATATCTTAAATGGGTGATTCTTAAAAGGGTGAAGTTTGTCAAGAGGTATATTCTTTACACGCTCAAGCTTTGCGTCGTCACGCTCAGCCTGCGTTGTAAACAGGTCGTCCAGAGTCGGTAAAGTAAAATCTGATTTTCGTTTTGTCATCGTTCGTATCCTCTCTTTCTTGATTTATTTAGTCCGAAATATCGGCTGCGCATATTCTCCTCAATGAGAATATTTTCTTTGATTTTGGGGTTGTCATCTATAATTCTTGCCGCTGTTTTCCTGTCCTTTCGAAGTTGAGCCAGAGCCTTTGTGCAGTCATCTCGCTTGGCAACAAGCTTTGCTTTTTCATCGGGATTGTGGCAAGAATCAATATCTCGGTAGAGCATTTTGCGGTAATCCGATATGAGTTTTATTTCAGAATCAGCGTTATTTATAAACGCTTCCACAGAGGAAATATCGGTTAAGTGATTGTCGCAAATGAGCTGTACCTGTGCGGTGTGGCGGTCAAGCCAACGGCAGGCTTCACGCATTTCGGGCGATAACGGATTGTGTTTTTTGTTTTTCGGAAGCACGCCGAGCAGATATAAATATCTGAAATACAACGCTTTAAGACCCGTAATCTTTTTGGCTGTTTTTAAGTTGCCTTTAACAAAATGCGCCTTTTGAATTGTTACACCAAAGCTCTTTTTTTCGGTAAACTCATAGTATAAGCGGTAAGCTTCCTGCGGGTTGTTTCGCAGAGTATCTCTCATTCGGTCATAGATTGCATCTCGGTCATAGGCTTCTCCCAAGCGGTACAAACGAGTTGCTTTCTTGCTGTTGACAGAGCGAATAGTAGCGTATTTATGATATGGGTTTAGGTCGATTACATATCCGAGCTGTTTCATAACATAGGTAAAAGCTTTAGGATTTGTACTCATCGTAAGAGCTTTATCTATCGCCTCACGCATTAAATTGTATCGGGTCGGCTCATCGTTCTTTTCCGCAAAGTACAGCTTGCGTGGCGTCTTTCCTTTAGGATTTTTAATAACCGTCAAACCGTTTTCTTTGCAAAGCTCATCGGAAATACTGCGCAGTTTCCAGTATGCACCCTCGTTGCAGTTAAACTTCTTACCGTTCCACATATTCACCGAATTAATGACCAAATGATTGTGATATGTGCCGGTGTTAAAGTGCGTAGCGACCAGCACTTGGTACTGATCGCCCCACATTCTTTTTGCAAGCTCTACGCCGAGTTTGTGTGCAAGCTGAGGTGTAACTTCGCCTGTTTTGAAACTCTGATATGCGTGATAAGCCACATTGCCGACCGTCTTATCGAAGCGTTCTTGTACCGCTTTCATCTCGGCAAAAGCGGTTTCTGCGGTGCAGTTTACGCCTGTCACATACATTGCTTTTTCTTCACCGATTACGGTTTTTCTCTCGTCGCTTGCGTAGTGAAGTGCCTTGCAAATATCGCTGTAAATCGTCTTGTCCGGGTTCGCCGCATAGCTTAAAACACGGCTGACGCTGTCGGTTACAGCCCATATTTTTGTTACTGCCACGGCGAATCACTTGCACTTTCCGGCTCACCGATTGAGTGGTAAGCCTTCAAAAATTTGCTCACAACATCGTTGAAACTTGCATTTACATTGACTTCTGAAAGCGACTTCCAATTGTCACGAAGCGAGGTCAAACCTCGGTAAGCTTCGTAAAATTCCTGTGGCAAAGTTGCCTGAACTTCCTTGCCAAGACCAAGTTTTCTAAGGTAAGCAGAGAGCGAAAGTCCGCATTTTTTGGCGGCAGTTTCCATCTTTCTCTTCTCTCCATCAGTCACTCGGATATTGATTGCAGTTGTTCTTTGTCTCATATATTTTTATTCCTTTCTCTGTATAATTGGGGGTACAGGGGCGGCAAGCCCATTTCGGCAATTTGCCGCCAGTTTTGTGGGTTTCAAATGCAACACAAAACCTATGCTCGCTATCCTTACGGATTGGCAATACCTGTATAGCCTTATATCCACTTTCTCAAAAAGTGACGATAGTGACGGCTGTGACGGCTTTTCCTATATAGCGGATTTATTGTCATCGCCGTCATTGCTGTCATTCTTTTTTAAGTAAATCAGTCGGCTCGTGCCGGTGCGTTTTGTTTTGTATTCGATGCCTTGCGGCTGAAAAACTTCTGAAGAAAATCGAGCAAGTATTTTGGTCACAACATTTGGTGTAATCTCGGTTTCGTTCATCTGCTTTATAAGTTGCGTTGCAGTGCCTCGCCATTCTTTTACTTCCGAAATATAATCAACCAGCCGGAAAACAAACTTTGGAATTTCTTCACGATGAATATCCTCCATATCCTTTCGCTCGACTAATTCCCACAAGTGACTGCGGTTGTCAAACTTCAAGGTCAGCTCCTGATATGCAATATCTCGACCGGTGGCAAGCAGCGTTCCGGTTTCATTGGCACGGCTGCGCTTCAAAACAAAATTTGTATCTGCCGCACCTGTGATACCGGTGGAGCCTGACACCTCGTTGAATGGGTCGCTGACATCTTTCAGCTTCCTGACATGGTGAACAACTACAACAGCTATGCCGTACTTGTCCGAAATATTTTTCAGTGCCGTTACATCGTCATAGTCGCCTGCATACATTCCGCTTTTCCCACCGGTGCTTTTTGAATCTCGAACCTTTTGAAAGGTGTCGATAATGACAAGTTTTGTATTCGGAAAGTCGGAAAGATACTGTTCGATTTGCTGTTCCAAACCGTTGCCGATTTGAAAACTCGTTGTGGCAATGCGAAGTTCAGGCGGCGCTTCATCGGTGATTTGATACAGGCGGCTTTGTATTCTTGCGTAAGTATCTTCCAAGCAGAGATAAAGTACATCGCTCTTGTGGGTTTCAAATTCCCACACAGGCTTTCCTCTCGCCACTTGAATACCGAGCCAAAGCATAAGCCAGCTCTTGCCGATTTTACTTGAACCCGAAAGCACGCTGAGTCCTTGCGGTATCAAGCCGTCCACCACAAATAAGGTTTTTCTCATCGGCGTTGACAGCAGCGTGTCCGCATCAATCGTTTTCAGCTTTTCAACTTGCATTCTTCACACCTTCTTCCATAACATAATTGATGACATTGACCTTCGGAATCTTAAAAGCGTTTCCAATTTTAACGCCGGAGATATATCCGTTGTTAATCAGGTCGTATGCCAAGTGTCGGCTTACGCCGAGCATTTGTTGAAGCTGAGCTACTGTAACGATGTCCGGATAGTCCGGGAACATTAACTTGTAAAGCTCTTTCAATTCTGTTTTTCTCATCTTCTTAACCTCCTTTGTGAGAAAAAAGCTGCACAGTCTGTACAGCTATGTAAGAGGCAACAGTCGAAAGGAGGACTCTTGCTGTTGCCTTTTCGCCGTTCTGCCCGAATGTCGTTTTTGTTATCCCTGCCCCTATCTCAGCGGCGTTGCCCCGCCCCGTCGTCCCCATTATCCTTACTTCCGAAAAGCCCGCCGAAAAGGTA
>UQBX01000003.1 GCA_900539425.1 uncultured Oscillospiraceae bacterium
GTCATGCACACGTATCATGGCAATCTTTATGATATCGGCTGCTGTACCCTGAATAGGTGAATTCATTGCAACTCTCTCTCCAAACTGTCTTTGCATGAAATTGCTCGAGTTCAGCTCGGGAATCGGTCTGATACGCCCAAACATGGTCGCAAGTGCCCTCACAGCTCCCGGTTGTTGCGTTCACTCCTTCAAAAGCCCAGAAATCACCGTCTTCAAGACGCAGACATGTAGAGCTTTTTAACACTGCAAGATTTGAGCCAGCTGCGTCAAGTGCTTCTTTCGGAATGGAGGAACTGTATAACGCATTTCTGAATAAATTTGTTTTATTAAATAAATCGCTCCATTTTGAATAACAGTATTTTGTAACATCTTTTGCGGACGAAAACCTTTTAGTGTAATAGTTTTTCCATATGGGTTTAACTTCATTTCCATCCCAATATTTTTCATAATTAGGAAAATACCAGGCAAGTAAAAACTTAATTTTTTTTGTTTCATTAGGTCTTAAATTAATATGAGCACAAAGCGTACACATATCGCCAATATCAAGTCTGCCGTCTGGGTTTATGCTGTCGTCATAATGCCTGTTTTTCATATGACCGGGGGCTGAAAATTCGCGCCAAAAAGTTGTGAGATCATCAAACCATCCGCTTCTGTACCAATATTCCTGATATGAAATATCTCCGCAGTCTGTTGAGACATATAATTCGCCATATGATTTGTTATTAATATCAATCTTTTTGTTGCCGAGTTTGATTGCAGAAATGTTAGCGCCTTTTTCAAATGTGTTTTGACCGCCGTCAGTTGTTTTATGAGGATTGCCGCAGGAAAAAGCTATCGTATAATCATATTCTTCGTTTGAAGTGTTTTTAATTTCCCATTCAAAGAAAGCTGCAGGTATTGAACTGCTTTCACTGTCGCAGGGTATGAAAGGATTGAACGCCGTAAGCTTGATTTGAGCAGGCATTTTTTCAGAATGAAATTCTATTTCAGCAACAGGGAACTCTCCGTTGAAAACCACATTCTCAAAATGAGCCATTCCTGCAAGAGTTGTTCTGTTAGGTCCGTGACCGTAGCCCCAGGAATGGTGATGAGAAGCATAAGGAGTACCCATGAAATCTTTTTGAATATCCCCGTTTAAAACCCTTGCATCAACAATCTTGTTTTTGCTTTCCGCCTTAATTGCGAAATGAGAGTATTCGTTTACTGAACATCTGTTTGGCCTGTTGAACATTTCCCAATCTATAAGGCTGCCGTTTCCGGCAAGTCCAATACTTCCTGTACCTATTCCTCCAAGAGGGAAAGAAATTTCTTTTGTGTATTCGCCTGAATAATTTGCCATCGAAGTATCCTTTCGTTTTGTTATTTCCAAATTATTTTGCAGTCTTTTATTTCTCTTCCGCTGGCTGTGGGTTCCCAGTTATCATTTAGCTCCACTTTATCTTCATCGCAAAGCATGGTAATGCTTTTCATTCCCGAACAGTTAAAAAATGCGTATTCTCCTATTTCTTCCACAGTTTCGGGAATTGTAATGTTTTCAAGCAATCCGCAATAAGCGAAAGCATCTTTTCCTATGTATCTGAGATTACTCGGCAGAACTAAATCTTTAAGAGCGTTACAGCGGTGAAAAGCTTTTTCTTCAATTACTGTAACTGATTCTGGAATCTCAATATTTTCAACATAATAACATTTGTAAAACGCTTTGCTTCTTATCGTTTCAACTCCGTCAGGGATTTTGAATGTGGATGTATTCAGAGCTGTACCGAATTTGTCAAATTCAATGTTTCTTGCAGACGGATAGAATAACAGAGTTTTCATATCCTTTGTGTACAGAGCACCGTCAACAGCAGTGAAGTATTCGTTTTCCTCATCTACAACGAATTCCTGCAAAGCCTGATTGTTGGTAAATGCCCATTCTCCGATTTTAGAAACATTTTTTCCTATCGTTATTTTTTTCAGACTTTCTGCGTTGAAAATACTGAAATTTTCTATATTAGTAACAGGTTTGCCTTCATATTCGTCAGGTATTACAATTTCTGTGATTTCGGTAGAGTCTGTGTATTTTACTACTGAAACAGTTCCTTCATCATTAACTTCATATTCTATGTTCGGGCCTGATGAAATGACGGAACAGCCTGCAAAGGAGAAAATAATTGCTAAGCATAAGCTGTAAAGAACTAATTTTTTTAACGATTTCATATAGCAGCATTCTCCTTTACTTCTAATTTCGCATCTTCTTCTCTCTGCTTTATTTCTTCAACGCACTTGTCATGCTGTGATTTTGTAAAGTTGTAGAAGATGAACGGGATAGTTGAAATAACAAGACCAACCAATGTTAATGATACATATACATTCATAATGTTGTTGAAAATTGCGGTATCAAATAAAACATCCCAGTCTGATGTATATCCGAATTTTCCTAAAATCCAAGGGGAAACAAGTCCTAAAACTGTTCCTATAGGAGTTGTAAACCAGGTAAATATCGTTTGCAGATTATCGGCTCTTTCGTTTGTTTTCCATTGATGATAATCAAGAACGTCTGCGGTCATATTGTTGCTGATGCCGTTGCAGGCGGCAGAGATAGCAGCACGTATAAAGATAAGAATCAAAAGCATGGGAACGCTCTCAACTTTAAGCGCTATAAAATAGCATGCTGTTACAACAATCCAAATTGAACGCATTGTTAATATACAGGTTCTTTTTTCAAATCTATTTATAAGGTACGGAGTTAAAAGGTTTCCAACAGCACTTGTAACGCCGATTATGGAAATAATACCCGAAATCCACTCCATTCTCATTTTATATACGAATATGTAGGTTATAACGCCGTCAGCCAATCCGTTCCACAGCGCAAAAGTATTAGCTATATTTATTATCCATAAGTATTTGTTTGACAGCAAAGTCTTTGCGCTTTTTTTGAATTCAATTTTTGGAATTTCCGCTTGATTTTCACTTACTCGTTCTTTAACATTTGCAAAAACGAATCCCATAAGCATACTTATAACAGCCAAAATAGGAATGAAAACTCTGTATGACTGTACTGCAAGATAACCTCCTGTAGATACAATCATGATAGGAAATATTATTCTGAAAATTGATCTGAAGAACCCAAGGAATATTCCGCCTATTGAATAATACTTCTGCCTTTCAACCATATTTGGGGTTATAAGTGCAACGATAGCAGTGGGATTATCACAGTATAATGCGGTAAAACGGGAACGTATTGTGAAAAGCAAATGAAGTATTACAATTTTTATGCTGTATTCCAGTGTTGTAGGAACAAAGGTGATTATAACTGTAAGAATTATTACTGGTATCCCGTAAATCATCATGAATGGTTTGTATCTGCCGTATTTTTTGCAGAGCTTTGCTCTGAGAAACCAGTTAACAAGCCCCCCGATACCGGTGACTACTAAAATATTACCTATAATACCCGGAAGACCTTTAATAATGAATTCAAAGGGAGCCGATGGCACAAAGTAAAACGCTGCGCCTATAACAGCGCATACAATGTATGATATTGCGGCAATTTTACCTTTTGATTTGCTTAGGTGCCCTAAGTTTTCAAATATAGTCATATTTATGGATTCAATATACAAAGTTGCGTATTTCACTATTAAAGCAATAAATGTGATAATAGTGAAATCCATTAATTTGATTTCCATTATCGAACCGCAGAAATATCCGCCTGCAAACGCAACCATCTCACTGCATATAAATGTAAATCCACAAATTCCCATTGTACCGAAACAGTAAGAAAGGAATTCTTTCAGATTTGTGTATTCGCCCTGCAGCGGAGTCTTCCACCATTGCTTTAAATCTTCCATTTTAGATTTAATGTTAATATTAGCCACAAAATCACCATCCTGTTAAATAATTATAGTTAAATTATACAAATGATTTTTTTAAAAACATATTGATTTTTGTTACTACTATATGGTAAATTGTATCCATAATGTTTGGACGGTGTTTTGTATGGATGAGTTAATGAACGAAAATTTGATTTCAATATATAATACAAATTCAAAAAATGAATTTCTTTATGTATATGAAATAGGTACTCAGAACTGTCTTCCCAATAAGCCAAGCAGAACTCATGTGTTTGAGTGTACAACATTGCATTTTGTTGTTGAAGGAGAAGGCTTTGTTGACGGGCAGTTGGTTAAACCCGGTGAAGGGTTTATGGTAAGAGAAGGGGAGATCGTAACCTATAAAGCAAATTCTGATAATCCTTGGACGTATTACTGGATAAACATTACCGGAAATGCCGTATCTGCAATACTGAGCAGAATAGGCATAGAAGAAACAAAATGTGTTTTTGAATATTCTAAAATAAAAGAAATAACACAGGTTTTTGAAAAAGCTCTTAATCTTGATTATCTTAATAACGAAAAAGGCATGATGTTTTTAAGCACTCTGTTTGAGATTATGAGTATTCTTGAAATTGAATATAAAAACTCTCAGAAAGTCAAAAATAAAATATCCGTATCGGAGGAGCATTACAGAAATTCTTTGTGCTTTATGGCGAACAATTACCATAGAAAAATCACTATTAATGATGTTGCTCGATTTGAAAATGTTGAGCGACATTATTTAGACAGATTGTTTATGCAGCATTCAGGAAAATCACCTATGAAACATTTGCTTGAAATACGAATGGAAAGAGCGGGGATATTGCTGAGAACAACTAATTATTCCGTAGGAGTTATATCATCATCTGTGGGATATACAGATCAGCTGCAATTTTCAAAAGCGTTCAAAAAATATATGGGTATCTCTCCGTCAGAATACAGAGGAAATAAAAATTTTAAACGGCATAATAATGATATAAGTTAATTTGATTCCTATCTTACATTGTTTTGTTTATTTTTATCATCTTGCCGAATATCAGATACATTTCAAATCATGGTTTACAAACATAAAAAGCATCAATCACACGATTGATGCTTTTTATTTTAGAATAGTTATTTAGTTCTTAAATACGTTATTATCTGTACTTTTTATAGTAATCGTTATTTAGTTATTTTGATTAACTATATTTGTATAGATTAATTTGTCTATCTAATTAATTGAACATTTCATTTAATATTGACATTAATATGAATATAGTATTAAATAAAGTTAAGTGATAATTATGTCAATTAAAATTAAGTTAATCTAACTCTTCTTTGGTTTAGAATGACGGGATTAATTAGATTAGGTTAAATCTACCAAATTCTATAAAATCAGACATAATTGAAACTTAGAAAAAATTGAATGTATTGTCACAAATCATCCTTTTAAAGTGTTATATAAAGTGAAAGCATAATTTAATTTGATTTTTAGTCGAATGAAGAAATACAGTGCGAATAAAAGTAAAAAGAAATCGCAAACGTAAATCTGTTAGAAATTCTATTCTGCACATAAAAATGCTTGGCTTTTAGATTTGCGGAGGTTGATATGAAATATACCAAAACTTTTATGATTATATTTTTATCACTGTTTGTCATGCTAAACTCTATGTTTACTGCTTACTCAATGACAAATGGTTTTGATGTTGAACCGTTAACAACTAATGAAAGCGAAAAAATAATCGCCGGTATTCCATTTAAGCGTATTAACGCAGAAACAGCTAAAGATTCAATAGAATGTTTCGATGTAAATGAAAACGGACTGATTGCAATCGGAAGTGAAAATCATAGCGCAAAAACTATAAGTGTTTATACTGATGATGGCGTTTTTCAATACGCTTTTGAATTTGAGGTTGACGGAAGTTTTGGAATTGAATGGATAAAAGATAGTTTAAATGTTTATTTCGTTCGTGGATCAATTGGACTTAATATTGATTCTCAGGGAACAGTTTTTAATGTGTTTTCTATAAAAGATACTGCTGAGAATAATACATATTGGAATGATGTTGTATTTTCACAAACTCGCAAAGTGAACGGTATAGATTATAAAATTGATAATGATTTGGGTCTGTTAAACTTATTGCAGTCATCGTATTCAAGACTTATAAAAACAACTCCAAATGGAGTAGAAACCGTAATTTATGATGTTGGAAATTCACAGTTGTTTTATAGTATTTTGTGGTTAGGTGTTATATTAATTGTTCTAATAGTAGCAATAATTAGTATTGCAAAACAGTTTAAAAAGAATTTAGAAAACAAAAACAGGGATGACAAACGTGTTGCTGACATAATAAGACAAGCCTTAGAACAGAGTGAAAATAAAAAATAACTTTCAATGTGAATGTGTATATGGTTTTGTATTTGAAATCAGACAAGAGGAGATATAAACTTTGACAAAAGCTGTAAAATATATTTTTAATGCAAGTCCATTTTATGTATATATAAAAAAGCACCTTTGCCCCAAATGCAAAACAAAACTTCAAATAAAATATAAAAGTGAAATTGTTAATTCTAATTCTTTTAAGGCGAAAGAATATGACTTTTTACTTGGCGATACGTTTATGGTCGGAGATGTTGAATTCAGAACAAAATGTTTTTATTGTCCTGAATGCAATATGTATATATCATTTGAAGATATGAAAAAATTTGAGAAAAAGAATTAATATAAACATTGTTGTAATACGTTATTAGCTTTTAGCTTACAGACTCTTGGTGTGTTCTTCATAGTTGATTGCTTATAATACTTGAATGCAAAAATTCATTTAAATATTGCTCAAAATAGAAAAGAAATTATATCAGAGAAACTTTTGGAATATAGCGATTACAATTTTATGGGGTTTATCGAAAATATATAGGGTGACGAACTCAAATGTATTTTGATCGATGAATATTTGTATTTTGATGGATTTTATTATAAAAAATAAGCTGCATTACAGAGCTTTCGTATATACGGAGATAGAAAAGCTTTATTTTAGACTGTGGAAGATAAATATGCCTAAACAAAATGATTGTAAATGGAGAGAGCGAAATATTACAATAAATTTTATTATTAAATGTTTGCACTTGTACACATAGTTGAAAAGGGATTCTGATTATGTCATGAATAAACTTAAATTAATTGAAAAAATGGGCTTTAAAATAACATGGAAACTAATTTATATAGGATTATATGGAACATCAAAGATACCTGTTCAATTAAATTGTGCTGAACTTTTTGATTATCTTATTGACCGATTAAATGACGATGATGAGTGGGTTGATGAGATTGTTTTACTAATATGCGAAAAAGAGGATAAAACTAAAATCCTAAGCCTGATTAGTCAATTTGCTAAAAATGAGAAATCAGATAATATATTGCAAGAAAGAAAGTGGAGAGCGTTTAAGCTTAAAAATATTCTTAACAATATGTGTGATGATTGCTTACAGGGACTTTTACAATTAATGGAATTTTGGGTTCTTAATGCGTCGTGTAAAGATATTCCTTTTGATATTCCTAATTCAAGAGATGAGGATTCGATTAAAAACTTTTTTACAAAATCAATGTATAAGAAACAGATAGTTAGTTATGAAAATTGGTTAAATAAAGAAATTGATCTAATTATTAGCGAGGAAAAAAATCAAGCTTCTGAGAGATTTAATAATTAGAAAATTAAAATATAAGTGTTGAATCCTGCTCCGTACATAATGAAAAGAATATTATTATGTCAAGAATTTGCAGAAAGACATTATCGCATTAGCAGATGTAACGGTAATTACTTTGAAAATACATATAATAGGAAATTATAAATAATGAAAAATATAAAAATCTTATAAAATTGTGTTTAGTGCTTGGACTTGCTGCTCTTATTATTGGACTGATTATTCTATTTGTTATTCCTTTGCCATATACAGAAGAATTCATTAATAGATATTTAGGCATTATGTTCGGAATATTCGGATTTTTTGTAATTGCTTATTTAGTGTTGATGATTTTTGCGCCAAAATCACTTAGAAACAATCTTTTTAAAGCTAGTGACACAGATGATCCGTATAAAGTTAGTGCAGAATATTATAATTTTGATGAAATAAATTCTAAAATAATATCAGAATTAAAAAGAAAAAAATATAAAAGATACGAACCAAATAACAAATATAACAGAAGCCGAATATTTATTTATTATAAATATTTTGGACTCACAACTCGCATTTATATGATAATTTATGCCGACAAAGAAGAGCTTTCACCATTTCTTGATGAAGTCTCCGAATTGTTATATATAACCTTAAATAATAAAGTTAAATGGTGGAACTTTTATACCTTTGTTACTTCTGTTCTTTGCGTGGACAAGACATCAGATGCCTTTTATGAGCATCTTAAGAGCGCCTATCTTGCATACACCGGTTATGATTTTGAAGTAAAAACAGGATATTCATTTAATAACAGAACTCTTTATATAGGAAAATCACCCTATGGAAGTTTTGGTATATCTCAGATAAAAAAGTTGCGAAAAAAGTTTTTGAAAATATTAGGCATTTCAAATATAAAACTAAAGTAATTATTATGAGCCAAAACTCCATTGTATTGTATAGCTCCATATATTTTTACGCTGCAATATATTATTTTAAGGAATGGTAGATCAATTATGTTAAAGCGATATTTTATATCCGTGTTCTTGATATCAGTTTGTCTCACATTTAGTTGTAGTACAACTGTATATGCCTCAACTAAAGAATATGGATTTAAGATAACAGATTTATCGGAAAATGAAAAAGAACAAATATGGCAATATATAAATTTTAAAAGCTCAGTTGATTCGGTACCTTTAAATGACATTGGTTCTTCAATTGTAAGTTTTGATGTTTCTGATGATGATAAATTACTTTTAGGTTTTGATGGAAATAAAGTTGCGGTTGTAGAAGAGAAAACTGTTCTCAATTTTTATGAGTTCACTAATGATGGCTCATTTTATGTGCAATGGAACGGAAGAAACATTCTGCTGTTATTAGTACGCGGTTCAATAATTGTTGAGATTTCTTTGGACGGTAATTTAGTTAATATGATAAAAGCCGATGAAAGCTATTCTGAGAATAATTCTTTATGGAATCATATATCTAGGAAAAAATGTATAACCCAAGGAGAAAATTCTTATTGTGTTCAAAATGATATAGGTCTTTTCAATGTATTTGCTTCTTCTTATTCTCAACTGATTAAGACAGCTTCTGATGGAAGCACAACTGTTATTTACGATGTCAACAGCGAACAAACTGTGAAAACAATTAGTGAAATTATAGGTATTTTTTTACTTGTTACAATTGTGTTGGCGGGAGTAGTCTTAAAATTTACTAAGTTTAAAAAAACGAAATATTAATATATCGGTGGTGGCGCTTTACTAAAAAAATTTATTTATATATGTGTACTATAATTCTGTTAACAATTCAGATACTTAACCACTGATTGATAAACAAATTAAAATTTATAATGTTGCATAAGGTATTTATATTAAAATTATGGAGTGGTAGAAATGAATATAAGAAAAATTATTACTATAATTTTAATTATTCTAACATTTTTGAGCACGGGAAGAATATATACTTTTGCAATGGATACAGGTTTTAAAACAGATAATATGGAATCGGAAGAACAGCAAACATTTTTAAAGAATGTTGATTTGAATTTGATAACAGAGCAGCCTCCAAGCTATTCGGTTTTGTGCTTTGATGTTAATGAAGATGGATTGATTGCCTTAGGTTCAGAAACATTAGATAAAAAAATAGTATCTATATATTCATCAGACGGTGATTTTCTGTACGGATACACCTTTAACTGTAGCGGAAGTTATGGTATAGAGTGGGACGAAAATAATCTGATTATATATTTTGTAAGAAGTGATGTAGCCGCTATGTTTGATCAAAAAGGAAGTTGTTTAGAACTTAAATTGATACCGATTACAGCAGAAAATAATTCTTACTGGAACTATTTTGTGTTTTCTAATAAGCGTATTGTAGGCGAAAGTGAGTATCGTCTGAAAAATGATATGGGGCCTTTTTTTAATGTCTTTGCATCTTCTTATTCTCAACTGATTAAAACAGATTCTGATGGAAGTACAACTGTTATTTATGATGTAAACAGCGACCAATTTATTAAAACAATTATTGTATTTATAGGTGTTGTTTTACTTATTGCAATTGTTTTGATAAAATTAGTCTTAATATTTTTTAAGTCCCCAAAAAAATTAGATTAATATTTCGACATAAGTGTCAATTGTTTATTTTTATACAATAATTCTATAAAACATTCTAAAATTTATAAAAAAAATATATTTCAAGCTTAGTTGCATTCCAATATTAGTTTATAAAAGAGCAGTGGAACATGAATTTTTTCTCTATGTTCCACTGCTGATAATAACTTAATTACAAAAAGCCGCAATAGGTATATTAGCGTATAATTTAGAAGCTATGGTATTAGGACCATTTTGTTTTGTTGAATTAGAACCAATAGAATGAAAAAATGAATAAACATCACATTTCAATTTCATATGGAGGTAAATATAACGATTGAATTTAAAAAATGTTTAGCATGCAGTTCGCAAAATGTTTTTGCAACTAAATTGTAAAATTGCAGAGATTATTTATTATGTATACTTGTATTCCTGGATTTTCTGTTATTTATTTATTTATTTTCATATTTTTATAGGGGATATATTGTTGAGCCGAAAATAATTATACTATCCATTATACTGTTTGTAATCATATATATGTTACCAAAGATTCAAACACAAAAAGAAAAAATTACCCCAAGAAGAGTGTATATTGAAAACGATATTATTATATGCCAAAGCAATGCTTTAGTAGGAAGCAGAACTATTCAAGATGTAAAAGAAGTTAGGGGTTTTGGCGATTTTTATTACTTAGTATTTCCATTTGGGAAATATACTTATCGTTTTTTTGCCAAAAGGATTTGCTGACCAGTGGAACTATTGAAGATTTTGAAGCACTGTTTGCAGGAAAGATAAAGAGGATGCCTAAGAAAAAATAAAATACTTTTAAGGATAATCGAGGGATTGCACTGTAATTGGCTAAAATAAATTGATATGTCGTATTGAGTATTCAAAATTAATTATTGTATATAAATATTTTAAGATCTTTGAACTGTTATGTAATAATTGTATTCGTTATGACACTAATGGTGATAATATGTCAAACAAAATGTATATTAAAGAACATGAATATTCGAAAAGTATTTATGAAATTAGAATTGAGAATATTAGGAAAAATTCGAAATGCTTTTTGATTGTTGAAAAAATTCTAAATAATCTTCTTAATAAAAAGGAGATTTATTTTGGCTTTTATAGAACAGATGGTATAAATATACCAAATGGGCATTTCAAGCATTATAAGAGATCGATTAATAATTTTTTTGATGAATACGGCGAATTTAAAGAAATTAATGAATATCTTTCTGTAGCGAAAATTGAATCAAACTCTGCACTATGTGAGATACTGCCGATTGTGTTAGATTATTATTTAGATATTATTATATTTGATCCTAAAATAGAATGGAGCAAATATGTTATATATCATTCAAAATATATGGAGCATAACAACATTGATTATATTTTGAATGGTTATGCTGATATTCTATTCTCATATTCTGATAGCAGTGATTTTTCAATTATTTTTAGTACTGAAAAAATCATGCCGGAAAATATCAAAAATGCAATCAATAAACTTCTTCAGGAACAATAATAAATAATAAAATAAAAAAGAAGCTTTTTTGAATATGCATTTTTTGAATAAAAATAAGTTTGAAAGTAGAGTTATACATAATGAAAAAATATGAAAATCTAATAAAAGCTTTCAGTGTATTAGAGCTTGCTACTCTTTTTGTCGGATTATTTATTCCATGTGTTTTCCCTTTGCCGGACACAAAAGAGTTTATTAATATATATTTAGGCATTGTGTATGGAATATTTTGCTTTTTTGGCATTGGTTTAATATTGTTACTTATTTTTGCTCCGAAAGAAGCATGGTTAAGCCTTATACGTGGTAAAGCATATGATGAACCGTATGAAGTCCATGTTGAATATGAAAATTATAATGAACTGAAAACTACAGTAGTTTCGGAACTTAAACGTAGAAAATATAAATTGTATGAACTGGATAACGAATATCTGCGTGATCATCTCTTTATTTATTACAAGCATATATGGCTAGATACCAAATTTTTCATAATTGCTTTTCCCGAAGGCTTGGATGATGAAGAGTTTTTGACTGAAGTATCATGTACAGTCAATCTGCTTATCAGGGAATTATCATTATATAGAAATTTTCACATTTATGTAAACTCCATACATTGCGTAGATACAGTGTCAGATGCTTTTTTCTCTCGCCTGAAAGAAGTGTATATTATTTACCCAACACACGAATATGAAATACGGGCGGGATATGCAATAGACACCAAAACTCTTTATACAGCCAAACCATATTACGGAAATGCCAGCAGCTTGCCTCAAAAATGGTATATAAAAAATCTTTTGAAAAAGTTGTACATTTCAAAGGAAAAAATAAGAAAATAATTTGAAATACATCACGTTTTGTTATGGCTGAAGATATAAGCAAAAATACAAATATCTCAAATTTTAATTCCTCAGTATCCGTAGATAGAGGTGAAATAAAAAATAAGTTAAAACTATGATGATGGGCATCAAGAGTTTTAATATTGTTAAGGCACATTATTTGCGATTGAATCTTTTTTCAGTGTTTTTCTACCAATTTAAAGAATTTATTTAGAAAGTTGTTTGGATTACAAAATGAGAATATTAAAATATTATCCACTATGGAAAATTAATGAGTTAGAAGATTTCTTATCGAAATCTGAAATAAATGGTTGGAGACTAAGCTGTATAAAATTTTCATATTTCTTTTATTTTGACAAATGCAAATCAAAAGATACGGAATATATTATTACCTACAATTTATTAACTTTAACTGTATTTATATATAGATTATTGGATATGTTAAACAAATTAAAGTATGTAAAACAGATTAATTTTACATTTTTCTTTTATCTTTTGATACGACGAAATTCTAACATATTGAATTATTTGAAGTATATTTCAAAAGTGACGTAACACCTTAATTTCTTTTCGGTTTGAAAACATCAAAAGGAACAAGTACAACAATTATGAGTATGACAGTTTGAATCAATTTGTTCGTGTAAATAATGAACTGGCAGGCAGAAAAAACACATATTCATACTCAAACGGTAATATAACAAAATATTTGCAAATCAAAAATGAGCTTGGATTTTGTTGTGGAAATATAGAATTACCACTATAATGAGGGTATAAGTATGAAAAGAATGGTTGCAACAATGATGTTGTTTTTAACATTATTTATATTTACTTCTTGTAATACTCATGAAGATGTTCAAAATTTGAACTATGAAGAAGGAGTTTATTATGATAAAAATTGGAGTGAACAGACGGGTACATATACAGAAGATGTTGTCCCTACAAAAGAAGCAGCAGTTGCGATTGCCACTGCAGTATATAACGGAATAGATAAAAGCCAAAGCATGAGCAATTTTACCCCTCAGTCTGTGTTTTTTGATAAACAAGATGAGATTTGGATTGTATCTTTTGGTACGGATAGCAAAGAAAATATTGTTGGTGGTGATTTCAGCATAGCAATTCAAAAGCAAGATGGCAGAGTCTTGCGTATTTGGTTTGGTGAATAGTCGAATATTATCGCAATAGTTAATGCATACGGAACAGTAAATCAAATTATTATGACGCTTAGGGTAAATCAGAGGGGATAACGGAAAATACAAAAATTGCATATCTCAATCCCCTCAGATACCGCAGTTATTACTATGATACCGAAAGCGAATTTTATTATCTTAATTCCAGGTATTATTCTGCTGAAATAGGCAGGTTATAAACGTTGATGGTTCTGAAGTAATTAATGCTGGACATGAAAATATGGTGCAGTATGATTTGTATAATTATTGTTTTAATAATCCAATTACTTTGTCGGATGATACAGGTGATTGGTCTGAATGGGCTATAAATCTTACAAAAGTTGCTATTGAAGCTGTTGCAATAGGAATAGGTGTTGCAGCAACTGTAGCAACTGGTGGTGCGGCAGTACCTGTTCTTGTTGCTTCAGTTAAAATCGCTGTTGCTAGCGCGGCTGTTGGAGCTGGTATCGGTGCTGTAGAGCATCGAATTACTACTGGTAGTTGGAAAGGTGCCGGTAAGTCAGTGCTCAAAAGCGCAGTCAGTGGTGCAGCCTATGGATTTATGTGGGGTGGCATTTCTGCTGGATTATCTTTTACTACTATTGCTTTAAAAGGAATCAAAGTTCAGCAAATCGGTAGATTAAATGCGGCAAATAAATCAGGTAATGGATATTTAGGGGTGAAATATCAAGTTAAAAAAACAAATGGGAGCTTCACAACTAGGTCAATTGAATTGCATTCTCCACATAAAAGTGGTCCACATAATGTGGTGGTATTGGCAACAAAACACTTCGCATAATAATGGAATCTTAAACGGTCCAACATCATTTGTTAAACCTTCTAAACACTGGACTTTATTATGGAGACGATTTTAATGGATTTTATATATAAACCAGAACAAGCCCAAATTATAATTAATCATGAATCAAAAATGTTAAAAATATATTCAGAAATTATTGATTCTTATAAAGATGTATTTAATAGTTATGATTGTTCATTAGAAGTTGGAATTAGATGGGCAAATTCTTTTAAAAATAAATATTCGTGTGAGCGGCTACCATTTGAAAACGGATATCAGTGTTATATATATTGTGAAGTTAAAATGAACGGAAAAGAAGTACATGTAAAAAGCTTTGATGGGGAAGTGGATTTTTATTCATTGTCATATTCTTGGGTAATATCTTCAATAGATAGACACTTTTGCAGACTTCAAGCATCTTTGTGTTCAACTGTAGATGATGTTGGTAATAATATATACGAATTATATAAACTATTGACATCTACATTTTAGAAAAAACATAATTGTATTATTAATATTTAACTAGTTTATTGTTAATAAGTTGACAATATCGATATGCAAAGCAAATAATATTGAGTGCTTTTTATGTGATAAACATTGTAGATTTCAATTATATTGTATTTATAAACTTTTGCTAAGTGTTTTGTATATTAATACATTATTGTCGAAATGCTATGAATTATAAAAATAGTATTTTCAATTTTGTAAATTTGATATAACCGGAAACACAGAAATTGCAATTCTCATTCTCTCACATACCGCAGTTATTACTATGACACCGAAAGTGAATTGTATTATCTTAATTCCAGGTATTATTGCGATGAAATTGGCAGGTTTATAAACGCTGATGAATTTGTCTATACAGGTCAAGATGTTATTAGTTAAATATGTTCGCATATTGTAGTAATGTTATGGTTCCACTCTCAATAAGAACTGGTGTAAAAAAATTAATTCTGTGTCTGGTCCGAATTCTTCAAAGCTTGTTTGTTGGTATTGAAATTTTGAAGTATCAAATAAATTTAGTCCTTCAACAGTTGGAGTTAAATTCAATATTAATAAGGTTAAACTTGACCTATCTCTAGGTCTATATAATATAGGACTTTCTCATTCATATGTAGAAGCCGATACTGCATACGGTTATGCAATCAGATTGAATCCAGGTAAATGTCGAGTAGAAATTGAGGGTTATACGATCAAATGGGATAAGGCAAGTAACTAGTCACAAAAGACATATACCATTTTGGATATAAATTTATTAACAATATTTTTGATGCATGCAGTAGCTAATTCCGGACAAGGAGCAAATAATTATCAGCTTGCACCTTCTTATGGATATTTGGAGATATAAATTATGATATTTGGAATTATTCGTTTAGTTATAGGGTGTATATTCTTTGTTGTTATTTTTGCTGTTTTAAAAAGTAAAAAAAGGCAAATCAGTCAAGGAAAAAATAGAATTAAAATCAGTGCTGTTGTAGCTATTTTTCTTACTACTGTTTTATTCTTCATCCCTTTTGATAATTTGTTTTTTAATTTTAAGACGCCCGAGTCGGCGTATCGCTATTCTCAAGTGGGAACTCCAGAACAAACTGTTTATGGAGAAAACTTTGCTATGATCATTGCAGACAATTTTGGCACAAATAATCTGTCCATCATTTTGAAAGATGATAAATCAGATTCATGGAAAATTAGTTTAGGATATGATACAGTAATACTGGCACAGGCGCTTAATAACGGCAACTCAGCCACAGTTTATCGTCACAAGTCAACGGGTGATGATTATATATTTGTTTATACCAGTGCTTCCCAAGCTTTCTTTAACGATGAACAAGGAACTGAATTTATTGAAATCTCTAACAAAAATGCACCAGCCAAAGAATATGTAGCTTATATCGCAGATTTTGATTCAGATTATGTTGTTACTGTAAACGGTATAGAACTTACGTTTAAGTGAATATATGAATTCTAATAATTATTAAAGTATGCATTGGCAATCATATCATTCATCTTAATTATTAAACAGAAACTGAATTGTATTATCTTAATATCGTTTTTAGATTTGGGATCAGTTGATAAATATTAAGATGACTAGAAGATTTTAAATTGTAAATTAAGATACAAGAGCGGCTAATTTGAACGATTTTATAGAAATGCAAAAACAATATCAAGATTATGATTTAATTATGCTTAGAGTAAAATGCTCTTCTGAAGTGTTAACAGTAACATCTAAGATATATGTATCCTTTTACTTAATCGATGATTTGATTTATCAAATAGATCAATTTCTTAATAATAAATCAAATGAAACTTTTTGGGAGAATGTAGAAAAAGGTAATCATTCAATTGCGCGCATTTCTTTGCAATTTATGCATGAAGATGAATTAGGTCATGTTTTAATTGAAGTGTATTTGGAAATAGATGATTGTGGAACTTATAGTAGTCAACATTGCTACTTTTATATACATACTGAGATTGGACTTTTGGATAGGTTTATGAAACAACTGCCGAAACTTAAATACGGAAGCCCCGAAACTATTGTTGTTTTAAATGACAATAACATAAACAGTTGTTATAAACAAATTTCACCCTGCTAACTCAAACAAATATATGATTATTAAAAAATAATTTGTGTTAATTTATCTGAATTTTTTGATTGGCGTATCGGAAATACTGGTTACGTTGCGTAGGTAATGATAATATATAAATGATAACACTGTTTTCGTTTACTTATCAAATGTATGTCTGTACTTACAAGTTTAAATGAATGTGTTGTTCTTTAAACGAAAGCAGAGATATACGGTGCTGTAATACTTGTATATGATTTCATTAAAAATTCTTTATAGAAATTACGGAGAACTGAAATGAAAGCCTTAAGAATTGCAATTATACTTTTTACCTTTCTTTGCATGGTGACTTCAAATCAGTTGGTTTTTGCTTATGGCGGCGGAATGAAAACTGAAGAAATGCCGAAAGACGAGCAGGAATCTGTTATTGAAGGTGCGTGTATAAATGTTTTTGATACCGAACCTGAAAAAAGAAAAATCCTATGTTTTGATGTAAACGAAAGCGGACTGATTGCTCTCGGAACTGAAATAGAGAACAATAAAAGCATTTGTGTTTATACAGAAAATATGGATTTTCTATATAGGATCAATTTTATATGTTATGGCGCTTTTAGTTTCGAATGGAACGGTGATGATATTGAAATATATTTTGTTCGCAGTCATGATGCTGTAATAGTAGATAGCGACGGAAACATAAAAAGTGTTAGGTCGTACACGGACGACATTGAAAATAGCGATTACTTTAATAACGTTCTTGAAGTTACTGAACGAAATATAAACGGAAAAAAATATTCTTTAAAAAACTATTCCGTTAGCTTCACCATATTAGAGCCAAATTCATTTCCTATTTTATCAGTTACAAAACCGGGGGAAGAAGAAAAAATACTCTACGACGTTAGCGGTGAATATTTTGTAACTGACACGTTGCAATCTATTTTTGATATTTTTGCTGTTGCCTTTGTTCTCACCTTATTATGCGTTAGTGTTGTAAAACTTATAAAGAAATACAAGAAAAACAAAGAAGAAAAAGAACGAGATTTGCAACAAATGCTTATGCAGTCAAATGAAAACATCAAAGATCAAATATAAAATTGTAATCTTTATTTTCGTTTACTCTTCAAATGTATATCTGCACTCACAAGCATGGTTGAATGTGTTGTTCTTTAAACTAAAGCAGAAATATACGGTGCTGTAATACTTGTGTATGATTTTATTTGAAATTCTTAATAGAAATTACGGAGAACTGAAATGAAAACTTTAAGAATTGCAATTATACTTTTTACCTTTCTTTGCATGGTGACTTCAAATCAGTTGGTTTTTGCTTATGGCGGAGGAATGAAAACTGAAGAAATGCCGAAAGACGAGCAAAATTCGTTAATTGAAAATGCCTGTATAAATGTGTTTGAAACAAAATCAGAAGAAAAACCGATAATTTGTTTTGATGTAAATGAAGACGGTCTGATTGCGCTTGGCAGTGAAAATCAAAACAGAAAACGCATATGCGTTTATTCGGAAGACATGACTTTCCTTTACAGAATTAATTTTAACTGTAATGGTGCTTTTGGTTTTGAGTGGAACGGTGATGATATTGAAATATATTTTGTTCGCGATAGAGCAGATGTAATTGTTGATAGAAACGGAAATATAAAAGTTGTTAGATCGTATATAGAAAGTATTGAAAACGAAAAATATTTTAATTATGTTTTAGGCGCAACAGAACGTACTGTAAATGGTGCAAAATATACTTTGAAAACAAGTTCAGGAAAAACATCTTCAGGCAGATTTGGTTCATTTCCTTATCTTTGCGTTACAATGCAAAACGGAGAAGAAAAAATTCTTTACGATGTGAGTGACACTTATACAAAAGAAAAACATATCGATATCATAACGACTTTGATTTTCGCTGCTGTTCCTATGGTTATTATTGGATTTACTTGGAAAAAAACGTATATGCAAAAAAAGCATAACGAGGAAAACTCATAAAGGCAATATTGATAATGAAAAGAAATAGAAACAATTGTTTGTGAAACTATTGATTTTAAAGAGGATTCTTTATAATTATAAACAAGAATTCATTTGGAGGATAAGCATATGAAAAAGCTCAACTGCATTGTAATGTGCTTGCTTTTGTTATTGCTTACAGCTTGTTCTGTGTCTGAGAACAGCAACGCTTCTATTATTACGAAAAACGAAGGGCAATTGAAAGAAGCCTTATTGAATCCAGCGATTATTATAAATTATATGACAATACTTTATCTGAAACATTAGAAATCTATAATAGCAAAGGTGAACTTGTAAGAACAATAACTACAGATGAGCCGATTTCTATAACTATGCTCAACAAAGTTACTGTGGATATACAGGAAGGAAAGGGCACAGGTATTGTTCAGCATACATATTACAATGCCGAAAAGAATATTTTTTCCGAAGATTTTACGTATGTAGTTTGCGCGGAACAGGAAATGATTGCTTATATAGGTACATCTGCAAATGGATCAGACAGCAAAACATTAATTGTTCAGAATATTATTGACAAAGGGGATTATTATAAGGAGTTCACAGGTGCTTTTGAACAGATAGGAGATTACGAAATATCAACTGTAAAAGGTTCTTTCTCAGATGATTTTTCAGAAGTTAAAATCAATTATACCTGTGTTGGAAGTACTGAAATTGTTAACAAAACATTCTCTCTTTTTGATATAAAATAAGTTAATAAATAAGCTTTAAAGAACATATGTTAAGCATTTTTGAAATATAAAAAATGAAAAGCGTTCCTTGATTTGAATTTTACTGTTATTTAGATATTTATTTGCTTTGTTTTAAAGTGCTGTTTCTGTATTGAGTAGGGGTAAGCCCTGTTTCTTTTTTGAAACAATTAGAGAAATAATTCGTATCTGTATAACACAGTATCTGCGCGATGCTTTTTAGATTCAATTGTGTGTTTTTTAAATAGTATTTTGCGGCTTCTGTTCTTTTTTGGTTGTAATAAGTGTACGGAGTGATTTTGTATTTGCTTTTAAATACATTTATTATGTGATTTTTTGAATAGTTCAGATCACTGCAAAGAATATCCATGTTAAACGGTTTGTCAATGTAGTAATCAAGCTTTTGCTTGATTTCGCTTGCCGTATCTGTGTTCATAAGGTGGTTTCTGTTTCTAAGATACGAAAATATTTTCACCAGTTCCAGTGTGATAATATCAACTTTTTGGGGGTAAGTGAATAAAGCGTTTGATGCAATTTTAAGTATCTCTCTGAAAATATATTCGATATCGCAATCTTTATATAAATATGTGTTTTCAGGAAGATAGCATTTTATAAATTCATCAGCCATTCTGCCTCTGAAAATGATATAAATTTTGTGCCACGGATCATTTTTATCGGCATAGTAGCAGTGATTGCTGCCTTCTGTCAGCAAAAAAATATCATTTTTTTGGGGTGTAAGATGCTGACCGTTTATATCAAGGCAGCCTTTCCCGTCTAATATGAATTCAAAAGCATGAAGGTCGGATTCTGACCTGCTTATTTTATAATCTTTATCGCAAAACGTTTCTCCAACGGTAATAACATCTAACGGAGTATCTTTTGAGGAGTATTTCCAAAAATCATATTCAATTTGTTTCATAGTGATATATTACACTCTTTCTGTGATAATATAGATATTAAATGCGGCAATACTGTGATATTCTTAATATAGCATAGAAAAGGAGACCTTTCAACATGAGAAAAGCTTTGATTTGTTTACTGTGTGTTATAATGGGTTTGACAGGTATTCTCACAGGCTGTGATTTTACATCAGGCAATGATAATGGTTTGCTTGAAATCGGAAACATTACGGGAAGACGGGTTATAGACATGAACTCAAACTGGGATTTTTATCTTGAAACTTTGGAAAGCAAGGATAGCAGCTCATATAGTATCGAAAATTTTAAACAGATAAAAAATATGAAAACTGTTGACTTGCCTCATGACTGGAGCATTGAACAGGAATTTACAAAGGATTTTGATACGGAAAATGAAAGCGCATCTCTTCCCGGAGGTGTTGCCTGGTACAATAAAATATTAAAAGCCGATGAAATAAAAGATATATTAGGAAAGAATGTTATTCTCTCTTTCGGCGGTGTGTATATGCGTTCATATGTCTTCGTTAACGGTGATGAAGTTGCTTCAAATCTGTACGGATATAATTCGTTTGATATAGATATAAGCAAATATTTTAAGAATGGACAGGATGTTGAAATAACTGTTTTGGTAATTAATCAGTTGCCGAACAGCCGTTGGTATTCAGGCAGCGGAATATACAGAAAAGTGTTTTTAAATGTTACTGAACCTGTTTATGTAGCTACTGACGGAACCTATATAACCACACCAAATCTTTCTTCTACATATAACAAAAGTGCCGAAGTGCGTGTGGAAAGCGAAATCAGAAATAATTCAACGAAATCGCAGAATATCTATGTTATAAATGAAATATATGACAAGCAGGGAACACTTGTAGCCGAATCGAAATCTGAAAAGTTCAGCGTAAAGTCAGGTGAAAGTGTTGTAAAAACAATGAACCTGAATGTTGAAAAGCCAGAGTTATGGTCTACTGAAAATGCTGTTTTGTATACAGCAAGAACAGTTGTGTATACAGATGATACTGTTATTGATACCTACGATACTGAATTTGGCTTCAGGTGGATAGATTACGACAGTGAAAAAGGTTTTCTTTTGAACGGTGTTCCTACAAAACTGAAAGGCGTCTGCCTGCATCACGATCAGGGTTCATTGGGCGCTACGGCTTATACAGACTCTATTCAGCGTCAGCTTGAAATAATGAAAGAGATGGGCGCTAATGCTATACGCACTTCTCATAATCCTGCTTCAAAAGATCTTATTGAACTCTGCAACAGAATGGGCATCCTTGTGATTGAGGAATCTTTTGATACCTGGGAGGGTGCAAAAAACGAGTATGACTTTTCTGATATTTTCAACAAAAAACTTAAAGGTACAAATCTTAATCTGATAGGCGCGGAAAAGTGCACATGGGCAGAATTTGTTATAAAATCCATGGTGAAAAGAGACAGAAATGATCCGTGTATAATCATGTGGTCACTGGGTAACGAGGTTCAGGGAAAAAACAGCGCTAAAAATTCCCGCAAACTGTCTTCATATGTTGAAGAACTTGATCCTTTTGAACTTAGCGGCAGAAAGAAAATCTACGCTGAGGACGATATCAGAACAGGAATAGATAACTCCTGGGCAAAAGTAATACGCGGTTTCAGTAAGAACGACGGAGACGAAAGCAACATATCAGTAGCGGGTGTCAACTATGTTGACGCAGGCACTTTTGAAAAAGCGCATGAAGATTATCCTGACATTTTAATGCTTTCAACAGAATCCTCTTCCGCTTTGCGCAGCAGAGGTGAATATTTTCATCCTTATACTATAAAGAACGATTATAATACTGATACTTATGCTTCTGAATACAGCCAAATGTCATCATATGATAACGAGGTAGCAAGCTGGGCAAACAGCGCTATGTTTGACTGGCAGTACGATATATCGCTTGATTATGTACTGGGAGAATTTGTGTGGACGGGATTTGACTACCTTGGCGAGCCAACGCCTTTTACTGATAATTCCCCGAGCTTTTATCCGACTTCCTCTTATTTCGGTATTACCGATACGGCGGGATTTGAAAAGGATATATACTATTTTTATCAGAGCCAGTGGCGAGATGCAGATGATCAGCCCGTACTGCATCTTTTGCCGACTTGGGATCTAAATGAAAATCAGCTTGACAGCAACGGAAACGCACTTGTTGTATGCTATACAAATGCTAAAGCTGTTGAACTCAGGGCAAAAAAGAATGCGGATGACAGTGATTATATTTCATTAGGAGCAAAGAATTTTAACACACTTAAATCAAGTGCCGGAATCAGAGAGTATAATGTGAATTCTGATGAAAACGCAATATATAAAATGGCGCTTGAATGGAATGTTCCGTATGAAGAATATAAAGATTATATTATTTATGCAGTTGCGTTAAATGAGGACGGCACAGTTGATACACGCTTTGAAAAAGTTAGCGGAAGAACTGAACTTATAAGTTCATCTGAAGCTTCCCAAATTTCTCTTTCAAAGTACCAGTACAGCAATAACTATGGTGTATCATCTGATGAGTATAGTCTTTACTACATAAATGTGGATATTAAAGACGCAAACGGAATTATCACTGATGATTTCAATGAACGTATTGAATTCAGTATTGAAGGAAACGGCGAAATAATCGGCGTTGACAACGGAAATTCATCAGATACGGACAGCAGCAAGTATTCCGATAAAAGTAATATTAACGCGTTTCACGGAAAGGCACTCGTTATAGTTAAAGCAAACAAAGATGAAACATTCAGATTGTACGCAAAATCAGGAAATCTTAATTCTTCGATTGAGATAAGTAATTGAAATATAGATGTGTATTTTAGTGCGGCTTTGGTATTACTTGATAATTTTAATACTGTTTATTAAGTGTAAAAAAGCATCAATCATATGATTGGTGCTTTTGCTTTTTCACTCGTCAATTTATATATATCTGCTTTGTTTTTCTTGATAGTTAATAATTCATAAGATATAATTAACATATGGTTTTCTATGCAGACATGAATTAAAAAAGAGTATCGTTCAGATAGTTAAAATATTCCTTATCCCAATAGAAAGGTTAAACTCGGGAAGTGAGTTAAGTATGATAAATGATAAATATTATAGCAAATGCATAACATTCGGAAGAGCAAGAGAAGGCTTGAGAGCGGATTTTCAGGAGCAGTTAAGGGAACTGCAAAATGAAATAGGATTTAAATACATACGTTTTCACGGCATTTTTCATGATGACATGGCAGTTTATGACGAGGATGAAAACGGCAGACCTGTTTTATGGTTTGGATATATAGATAAATTATTTGATTTTCTGTTGTCTGTAAATATCAAGCCTTTTGTTGAGCTTGGATTTATGCCTTCTAAAATTGCAAAATTCAAAAATACAGTATTTTGGTGGCACGCTAACGGCAGTCCGCCCACGGATTATAAGAAATGGCATTTTTTAGTCAGAGAAACCATTAAACATTTAACAAACAGATACGGTATTGATGAGGTTAAAACATGGCGGTTTGAGGTGTGGAACGAGCCTAATCTCGGTTCGTTTTTCCGCGGCTCTCAGGATGAATATTTCATACTGTATGAAGTAACTGTTGATGCAGTTAAATCTGTATGCGGAGATTATCTTGTGGGAGGGCCTTCAACGAGCGGCGCTGATTTCAGGGAAAATTTGCAGTATCTTAAATCGTTTATTGATTTTTGCAGCAGCAAAAATCTTCCTGTAGACTTTTTTTCCGCTCATCCATATCCTACATGCTGGGCGCTGGATGAAGAGGGAACAGAGCACATGGGATATATAAGCAAAGAGATTTGCAGTGAGTTTTTGGATAACATCAGAAACATTGTTGATAAATCACCTTATTCATCCGCCGAAATTCATTTAACTGAATGGAACTCCTCCCCGAGCCCCAGAGATCTCATTCACGATACGCCTTTTATGGCTCCGTTTATTCTTTATAATGTTGCCAATAACTTCGGCAAGGTGGACAGCCTCGGTTTCTGGACTTTTACGGATGTGTTTGAGGAAAACGGGCCGGGTAAAATTCCTTTTCACGGCGGCTTCGGTCTTATGAATGCGGACGGCATAAAAAAGCCTTCATATTGGGCGTATTGGTTTTTAAATAAGCTTGGAAATGAGATTGTTGAATGTTCTGATAAACATATCATTACAAAACAGAAAAATGATTATCAGATAATCATTTGGAACTATTGCTATTACAAAGAAAACTTTGAAAACGGAGACAGAAGTGCACTCAGTGAAACAGAAAGGGATAATGTCTTTACTAATAAAAATACAACTGTTGATTTGAGCATAAGTCTGAACGGAGAATACAGGCAGACGGAATATGTTATAGATAATAGCACCTGTGCATTTCATAACTGGGTAAAAATAGGAGCGCCTCAATATATGACTGCAGAGCAGATAAGTCATTTAAAGGAAGAGAGCAAACCTAAAGTATCAGAGAAAAATATAGTTTCATTTAATATCAGTGAAACTCTTGAGCCTCAGGAGGTTAGAATGTATATCCTAAACTCAATTTAAGGCGAAAACTCATCTTTATATATTTAAACATTAGAAAATTTAAGAAACGCAAGCGTATTATATTTTAATATGTGTTGTGACCGCATCAGTCCGAAACACTTTGGATGCTTTGAGATGTGCGGTAAAAATTGAAAGGAAGATAATATTATGAATACCGTTGAAATTATTTTCAGCCCTACCGGCGGAACGGAAAAAGCAGCTCAAATAATTGCAGAAAGTTTTAATAATTCTATTAGAAAAATTGATTTGAGCAATTATAATACTGATTTTACAAAATGTGAAATAAACAAAGATGATATCGTAGTAATTGCCATGCCGTCTTTTGGCGGAAGAGCTCCCGCTGTTGCAATTGAGCGCTTGAAAGAGATTAACGGCAACGGTGCAGACTGTGTGCTTGTCTGTGTATACGGAAATCGTGCATATGAGGATACGCTTGCAGAAATGGAGGATGCTGCAAAAGAGTGCGGCTTTAATGTGAAAGCGGCAATTTCAGCTGTTGCTCAGCATTCCATTTTCCCTCAGTACGCCGCAAACAGACCTGACGATGCAGATAAGAAGCAGCTTGAGCAGTTTGCACAGCAGATTATTGCAAGTAATAATACCGCACCTAAAATTCCCGGTAACAGACCGTATAAAGAGGGCGGCGGCAGGGGAGTGTTGCCAAAGCCAACTAATGACTGCATATCGTGTGGTATATGTGCTGAAAACTGCCCTGTGCAGGCAATTGACCTTTTGGATTTTAAAGCTGATTCTAAAAAGTGCATTTCATGTATGCGCTGTGTAAAAATCTGTCCTAATAACGCAAGAGAGATTAATAACGCAGTTGCGTCTGTTGTAGCCTTAGCAATTAAAAAGGCATGCTCAGTAAAGAAAAGTAATGAACTGTTTATATAAAAGTCAGTGTTCTTACATACTTTGTAGCTTACCTTCGTTATTAAAATCATATAAGGTGTTTGTTTTATATTTATTATGCTTAAAATGCTTTTTAAGCATTGTTAATCATAAAGACTAAGTATTTGATATGATAAGATAAAATATTTATAATATAAGTGTAGTCTTCAGGCTGCACTTATTTTTGTGTATTAATTAATTCGGAGGGATAAATATGACGGCTAATGAATTTAAACAGATTTTTCCGTTGGGCGAAAAGAATGAAGCATTTGCCAGCTATTTTATCGGGCAAAGTTATCTTAAAATGCTTACTACTCAAAGAGTGGGGATAGCTAATGTAACATTTGAGCCGGGCTGCAGAAATAACTGGCACATACATCATAAGGGCGGTCAGGTTTTACTGTGCACTGCCGGAAGGGGTTACTATCAGGAGTGGGGTAAAGCTCCTCAGGAATTAAATCCCGGAGATGTTGTTAATATTCCGCCTGAGGTTAAGCATTGGCACGGTGCTGCTCCGGACAGTTGGTTTGCTCACATTGCCGTAGAGGTGCCTGCAGAAAACAGTTCTAACGAATGGCTTGAGCCTGTAACTGATGAAGAGTACGGCAAACTGAAGTGAATATTTGAAAAAAGTATGATCCGCACAGCAGTGCGGATCTTTTCCTTTTTTTTGCCGTATATTTTCATTTATTATATTATGTGTTTTATTATCCTGATAACAATTATATTGCTGTTGAAAATGCATATATATGGTGATATTATAGTGGTGCGCAGGTGTATTTATTCTTGATTGAATTTTGCGTGTTTGCGTTATTATTTCAATTTCGTGAAATTGAGAGGGTCTAAAAAATGAAACGTAATTTATTTAAACGGGCAATAGCGGTTATCCTGTCATTTGTGCTTGTAATGGCTGTTACACCTATGACGTCATTTGCAGAAGATACTGCAACCGTAACCAGTGAATACCAGCTGAAAACGGCTCTTGAAGATGATAATGTAAAGTATATTCATATCGCAAGCAGCTTTAGTTTTACCAGCGATCTGGATACTGATAAAACTATAATTATTGATGATAATGTATCGCTTTCATGGGAGATGAAAACAGGTACTTTTGAAACAGGCAATCTTATTATTAACGGTTCCTTTATTGTTACAACCGAAGATTCTTTTGTGAGCAGACTTACTGTATGCGGACCTGTTGAAAACAACGGCACCGTTGAGGTGCGAAATATAGGGAAATGTTTATGGCGTTCACCTACAACAGGCAGCGGAAATTTTATAGGTACTGAGGATACATATATTGATTACGGTGTGATGCCTGAGCAGATGCTGCCTGAAACCTGCAAAATAAACATTATGAAGGATTTTTCACTTACAGGAAAAGCCACAATTACTCTTGAGCAGAATGACTTAATACCAGGCAATACTGTTACTCCGTCTGTAAGCAACCTTATTGACGGTGTTGACATTGCGGAAGTTTTTAAGTTTACATGGAAAAATCCGCCTGTAACAAACCCTCTTTCAAACGAATCTTCCTATACTATTCCCGCCAGTATGAGCGGTAATAAGCTTCAGGTAAGCGTTTCATGCAAACCCGGCTATGCAATGGTTATGCCGAGCGGCACATTAGGAACGATTACTTCTGAGGTATATATTGTTGGCACCAGTGATTTTACAACATTCTATGTTGATGAGCTAAACGGAAGCAATAGTAATGTCGGCACAAAAGATAAGCCGCTTCAAACTATCTCATATGCTTTGAACAACATTGATGATAACGGAACTATCATACTTATGAATGACTATTATTCAAAGTATGACAATGTTTATATGTACGCTTTTTCAAAAAATATTACTGTTAAAAGCTCAACGAATGATAAGGTGATGTTTGTCCCTGATGAATCTATAAATATTGATGACGGCGTTACTGCTACGTTTGAAAATATTGATTTCGGCACATCCCTTATTTCAATTACTCATCTTTATTCTCAATCCGACGGCACAGGAAATGTTGTGTTTAATAATTCAAAAGGCTCAATGCTTTATATAAGTGATGTTGCTTCAGTTACCGCTAAAAGCAGCGATATCGGCGGTAGTTTCAAACCATCGGAGACATTTTCTTTGATTAATTCAAGTTTCAGCGGCAGTTTTTCCTGCAATAATTTTGAATCATCCGGTGATGTTGTTTTGCATCTGAACAGCAGTTCTCAGATAACAAACAGTATTTCCGTGGAGAACGGCAAACCTGTAGCTGTTGAGCCTCCCGATCCGGACAACGGATTTGTAGCAATAAAACTTCCCGATACATATAATTCGGACTGGACTTCTGAATTTGAAATTTATGATTCAATTAATGGTCGTTTTACGCTTAAACTTAGGAATATAGCTGACGGGCCATGCCTTGTTGTTACAGAAAAAGCCGTGGCTAACAGTCCGTTTCATATAGCTTTTGTTCCTGAAGAGAACGGTGCTGTTTCAAACGGTTTATATATAGGAACTGCTGATTACTATTGTGCAGCAGTAACTTCTGCCGTATGGAGCGGATATTCAGATACTGAGGGCAAAACGTGGCAGAAAGGGGATATCCCGGAACTTACAGTAGTTCTTACAACTGATTTCACACAGCAGTATACTGACAGCTATTATTTTGATGAAGATTTTGATCCATCCGGTTTCATTTTATATAATTGGGCTGATATAGAGAGACCTGCAAGATACTTTTATAAAGACGAATATGTTATCGGTGGGGTTGAAGCCGTTGTAAAACCTGGTCAAGGAGCTTCTAATGACGGCAGAAACTTTACTTTTACGCTTGTTTTTCCTGAAATAGGTGTTACACATTCTTTGATAAAGATTTCGTATAAAGCACCTACTTGTACCGAAAACGGAAATATTGAATACTGGTATTGCAGTGACTGCGGCAAGTACTTTAGTGACGCCGCGGGAACTAAGATTATTTCTAAGGAAGATACTGTTATTCCTTCAACAGGTCATAAATATAAGTATTCGCACCATTTTGAAGAAAGTGACGGAACTTATCTTGTTTACAGCTGTACCGTTTGCAAAGACGAACACCAAGAACTCAAAGAAACAGTTGAAGAGGGATTTAAGAGTAATTTCAATAAATTGCGCGAAGATGTTGAAAACGGTTATCTCTACGATGTTAACTATGACGGTCATATCAACTCTCGTGATTATGCAATAATTGAGGGATATCATAAAATTAGTTAAAATAAAGCCACCGGAAAATCCGGTGGCTTATGTTTTTAATTATGAAATATCAAAAGATTACTCAAGTGTTTTAACATCATGCTTGTAATTTATAAATTCTCTGTCTTCAGGATTTATCATCAATACATAATTTATTTTACCGCACAGGTGGTTTATATAGCTTTGCTTTGTGTATTGACGCTTAATATTACAATGTTCCAAGTGACTTTCCACACCGAATTTTTTGCAATAATATATTTCTTTTCGTATCTCTTTTCTGTAGCTTTCAGGAACCTGTATTTTATCATTGACCATTACTCCTGTAACAATCTGCTGTTTGTTTTTCGGGATAACTATGGTCTTTTTTTCGTTAGGGTATAAATTCATTGAGTTAAGAAGTTTTGTAACTTTACTGACAACAAGATCCTTGCTGAAATCTCCAGAGAAAGTCATATCATCACAGTATCTGGTGTAAACTATATTTTTGTCAGAGCACCATTTACCTATAGCTTCATCAAATTTTTTCATAATAATGTTTGCTATAGCAGGAGCAGTAGAAGTTCCTTGTACAAGTGAACCTTTATAGCAGCATAGAGAAGCCAGAAGCTTTCCGACACGCAGTGAAAAATAGTTTTTATTAAATGCGTTGAGATACACACTGTCCTCTGAAATACTGCCGAAAAAATCCGATATATCCATTTTTAGGATGATTTTCTTGTTCAAATGAGGAATAGCGTTAGAAGTTAATTTTGCCCCTTTGTGATATGCAGTTGCATAAGACGATATAGGTATATTTTCAAGGTGCTTTATGAGTATTGCTCTTTGGATGTTTTTTAGATTGCCGTCAGGTACAAGTATTTTTCTTATACCTCCGTTTTTCTTGGCAATTTCTTTTTTCCTGTAATGAAATTTTCTTGTTCTGTTAATGTAATACAAATACTGAATTGTATATCTATCATCAAAAAGTTCAATAAGTTTTTGATAATCTTCACATTCAATATATTGAATATCATTTTTTCTGCTTTTGTTTTTCATAATTTCACCGTGGGCAGAGGCACAATAAAATCTGTATTCTTTTAGCTTTATGGTATTGCAAACGAAGTTTGCTGAAATAAAGCGTTAAAAAGAATGCTGAGGAAGCTTTTATTAATATACAGTATGACTGCGACTCGCGGCCACTGCTTTCCTTGAAAGCAAAACGCTGCCTCTGCCCGTAAAGGGGAAGCCCCTATGTGGCTATTATAATCATAATTTATTCTTTTTTCAATACTGCTGTTATTTACCATTCTAATCTTTTATGATAACGAATTATGAATGTAAATATATATTTATATAAATTCTTTTAATTTAATTTGCTTATTTAATTGCAATTTAAGCCCTGTAGTGATATTCTTATAGAAGTGCATTTTATCGTTAATTTACGAGTATTTATTTTATGTTAGTTTTAAATAGGGGTGGGAATGATGATAAGAACACTTATAAACGGATTTTGTATGGCGCTTGCTGACAGCGTGCCGGGTGTATCGGGCGGAACGATAGCGCTGATACTTGGTTTTTATGATAATTTTATAGGATCTATACATGATCTTATTTATGCCGGCAAAGAAAAAAAGAAAACGGCGATTATTTATCTTTTAAAGTTGTTTGCCGGCTGGGCAGTGGGAATGCTTCTTGCAATTCTTGCGCTTACTGCTTTTTTTGAAAAGAATATATATGCTGTATCATCCCTCTTTTTAGGTTTTGTGCTCTGTTCTATTCCGGTTATTATGCAGGAAGAATGGAAAAGTATAAAGGGAAAATGGTTTAATCTTATTTTTACGGCTATAGGCATAGCTTTGGTTGTATTGCTTTCATATTTGAATACGTCTATTTCACAGAATGTCAGTGACCTTTCTCATTTAACTATTACGAGCGCTGTTTATATTTTTGTTGCAGGTGCTGTTGCTATATGTGCAATGTTTTTGCCGGGAATTTCAGGCTCTACGGTTCTCCTTATTTTCGGTGTATATATGCCTATTTTAAATAGCGTTAAGGAACTTTTACATCTTAAGTTTGAATATCTTCCTGCGGTAATCGTTTTCGGCGTGGGTGTTCTTTCAGGCGCTGTGCTGTCAGTAAAAGGTATTCAGACTTGTCTTGAAAAATTCAGAAGTCAAACGGTTTACATGATAGTAGGGATGTTGATCGGCTCACTTTATGCTATTGTTATGGGCCCAACTACATTAAGTACCGCAAACCAGCCGCTTCTTCCCAATCATTTCAATATACTTTGGTTTATAATAGGAATTGCTATCATAGGCGCAATTCAGCTCATAAAGTATCTTAGTGAGAAAAATAAAAAAGAAAAGTCAGAATGATATTTTAATTTTATATTATAATTTTGCCGCCCGATTTTAATCGGGCGGATTTATATATCCGCATATTTTTAGTGAATAGGGGATACATTATGTGGATCATATCGGCAATTATGTCCGCATTTTTTGCAGGTGTTACTGCGGTTCTTGCAAAATGCGGGATAAAAAATACGGATTCAGATGTGGCAACAGCTATACGAACTATAGTTGTTCTTTTGTTTTCAGTGCTGATGACCTTTATTACCGGCTCATACCGGGATTTAGCTTCAATAGGCATCAGATCATTTGTTTTTTTAATTCTTTCCGGAATTGCTACCGGTGCTTCATGGATCTGTTATTTCAAGGCTCTTTCAATGGGCGATGTAAATAAAGTGGTGCCTATTGATAAATCAAGTACTGTCATTTCCGTGCTGCTCGCTATCATTATATTTAATGAAACAAATTATCTTTGGATAAAACTTGCGGGTACTGCTCTGCTTGCTGCAGGCATATTTCTTATGGTAGAAAAGAAGAAAACAGCTGATGTGCAGGAGAAAAGGCAATGGATAGTTTATGCGGTGTTATCCGCTGTATTTGCGGCGCTTACTTCAATCCTTGCTAAAATAGGCATAGAGAATGTAGAATCAAATCTGGCAACAGCAATTCGTACTTTTGTTGTTCTTTTTATGGCATGGATAATTGTGTTTGCAAAAGGAAAACAGAGACAGGTAATAGTTATTGATAAAAAAGAACTTGCCTTTATATGCCTTTCGGGTGTGGCAACAGGAGCTTCGTGGCTTTGCTATTATTACGCTATACAAATAGGTGTTGTAAGCGTTGTTGTTCCGATAGATAAGCTTAGTATAGTTGTGTCTATAATTTTTTCATACATAGTTTTCAAAGAAAAGTTGACTAAAAAGGCATTTGCAGGTCTTTGTCTTATGGTCTTTGCAACATTGCTGATGACAATTTTTGCCTGAATTAAGATAGGGAACAGTAAACAAAAAAGTGCTCATGGATAACTCCATGGGCACTTTTTTTAAAGAATAATTACTTGTCAATAAAATGTGTTAGTATGACAGATTTTATAAATATAAAAAAGCGGCAGACTAATCTGCCGCTTTATGTGGCGGAGAGGATGGGATTCGAACCCATGTGGCTTTTGGCCAAACGGTTTTCAAGACCGCCTCGTTATGACCGCTTCGATACCTCTCCATATCGACTGGAATATAATATCACAGCTTTTTGCGGTTGTCAAGAGTTAATTATATAAAGTGTTTAAGTTTCTTCTGAAGTTGATATGCGTCGGAGTATCTTTTTGAAATTTGGATAGATGTTGTTTTTTCAATTATTTTTCCGAGTTTACCGGGAGGAATGGTAATTGAGGGGTGAACACCTGTAATCATTTTATTAAGAACTATTCCGAGTGCATAAATATCGGTTGAACGGTTTGACTGAACTATGCCGAATTGCTCAGGCGCAGCGTATCCTACTGTTCCGAGAGATTCAGTATCAGAATCGGCTTCTGAGTTCTGCATTCTTGCTATGCTGAGATCAATTAGATAAGCTTCTCCGTCGTTCCCTATAATTATATTTGACGGCTTTATATCCCTGTGAATAACTTTTCTTTCGTGAAGTTCAATAAGGGCATTACAGAGCTGATAAGCGTATGTACAGGCGGTTTTAACGTCAATTATACCGTCTGCTATGATATTTTCCAAACACTCACCGTCTATGTATTCTTCAAGAGTTACAACATAATCCTCGGCAGAACAAACTTCCAGTATGTTTGCTAAATTCGGAATATTCCTGTTTTTTAGGCATCTGAAAACTTCATCGTTTCTGTTTGCCGATGTGCGCTTTACTATTTTTTTGCCGCTTTCTTTATGTGTGTAGATACAGATTGTACTTTTTTCTGTTTCTTTTATTACCGCTGTTTTTTCAAAAGATTTTTCAAGGGAATTGTTTATATATTCAAGCAATTCATTTCGCTCTTGAGTCATTTAAGCATTTCCTCTCCGTGCTCCGCAAGCAGATCGTTTGTCTGATATATGGAATATCCTTTGTTGATAGCATAGATAAGAATGCTGTCTCGCTTGATACGTGGGTAAAGTGCGGATTTACCGGAAATTCTAAGAGCTTCCTGACAGTCGTCAAGGCTAAGATTCATAGCAAGTGCTATTCTTATTATCTTATCTTTACTGGGGATTTTGCGTCCGTTAATAACATCATAAAAATAGCAGTAGCTCATATCTGCCTTATTTATAATATCTGATTTTGTTTTGCTTGATGTATCAACAGCTTTTTTCCAAAATTCCTTTATATCAACATTTATAAATGATGTTGGATTTTCCTCAAAATATCTGTCAAGATCTGTGTCTTGACCGCTGAGTTCTTCCATAAGATCATTAGTTCTTTTTGCCATAGATCCTCCTAATATTCAACAACATTCACTAATTTATCTAAAGTGTTTTTATATGAGTTAAATTTTGAATGACCCTTTTCCATTTTAATTGTCTTTAGGTTAGGGTAGTATTTCAATATATCTTCAAGGGTGCTTGAAGATATGATTGAAGATGCGGGCAGAACAATTGTTTCAATTTTGTCGAACAATCCTTTTTTCATTCCGTAACAGTTGATTGTGCAGTTTTCTGGCACATTATAGGTTTTGTCATTCTTTCCTGCTGGATAAATTTTCAATTCCAGAGAGGAACCGCTTTTATCATAAAGTACTCCGTTTATACTCTCATAATAAGAATTGCCTGTTGCAACATTTATATTTTCCAGATAACGGTATTCATAGTAATTCCATTGCTTTGAAATTGAATAACAATTTTCATGAATGTTTATAGTCTTTAGATATTTGTTGTTCGAAATGTTTGTGCTTGCATAACTTGTAAATGTACACCAGGAAGGCACGTCGTATGTTGAAGCGGTATATCCTTCGCAGTATTCTATAAGAGACCAGGTGCTTCCGTTGCTGCTGTAAAGAGCGCCATTTACAAATCGGTATTGCCAGAAATCTATCTCAATGTCAAAAAGTTTCGGGCAGTTAAGAGCAAATTCGCTGGATATTCCAAGATTTGTGTTTTTTGGGAAAGTAATTTTTTGTAATGATGAGCAGTTGCTGAAAGCAGAACCGTTTATCCACAAGTTATGGTATTCAACGCTGTCTTTAAAAGTAACAGTCTCAAGTGTGCTGTTATCCTTAAAAGTTTCTTTTGATATTGTGTATAGATTTTCTCCGTCAAACTTATCAGGAACAATAATATTTTTATCATTTCCCGTATATTTAGTTACTGTTACTTTAGAATCACTTATCGTATATTCCCAATCGTCATAATTGAGCACAGGTTCTGAACTTGTATCTGATGCGCCGGAATTTTCAGATTCTCCGGAATTGCCGGCGTTAGTTGTATTATCCGAGCCGGAATTGCTTGATGAGCCTAAATTGCTTGACGAGCCGCTTCCGTTTGTGGTTGAATTTGCAGTTCCATCTGTATTGCTTTCTAACATTGAAGATGAAGTTGCTGTACCTGCTTCGGGGTTAGTGATGTTATCTGATGCGTCCGCTTGTTCCGAAAAAGAGCTTTTAGTTTCATTACTTTCGGTTATTCCAAGCACTTCATCAAAAAAAGACTCAATTCTTGAAACCGGTTTTTCCTGTACTGCTTCACTTCCGGAAAGAGAGGCTGTATTTTCAGTAGCCTCAACAGGAGAAAGCAAATAAGCGCTTAGTGGTATGAGCATAATAAGCAATACAAGAGTTGTTAATATTGCTGCTTTATGTTTTTTAGGAAGGGAAGACAGCTTGGCAGCAATATCTGTTATATATACACGAATACGTTCTTTAACAGACATATCTGTGTTGATTAACTTGGTGCTGTCATTTTCCTGCCTTTCAACAGGAGTCATACAGTTAAGGCATATACTTGCTTCATCGGGCAATTCGGCGTTGCATTTTTTACAATTAATTGACAAAATATAGCTCCTTTGCTCAGATTTTGTATACAATTTATTTTAATATTATTAAATAAAAAAGTAAAGAGTTATATATTATTTTCAAAAATATATTCTTATATACTCTGACGGCATATAGATTTGATTATGAAAATATATTATCATTATACAGAACAGTTTAACTGTTTCAACTAACCCTTTTTGGTGCTGGATACAGAGTTGAATAACACCTCCGTGAAAACGGAACCCTCTACAAGCAAATGTCTGTATGAAGCATCGGGCGCTAAGTATCCTGATTCGCAACCCGGGAAAACTTGGCGCTTCTCAAAAAGAAAACTCCCCTTCATTATGAACGGGAGTTTTTGCGTGTAGGATTATTGTGCCTGTGCAGATGTTGATTCAGCTGAAGTGCTTTCTTCGGAAACAGAAGCACGGTAATCATCAATCATATCCTGAATGGATTTTTGGTTAAGCGAATCAACTCTGTCAAATTTGTTAGGCTCGCGGTCCTCCATAACTGTACCGTTAGAATCGGTCATGGTAAGCGTAAGAGTATCGCCAACAATTTTGTATTTGTAAATTACGCTCTGATTAGAGTTCGGATTTTTAAGAATAAGATCGTCACCCTTTACTTCGTATTCGCCGTCAAATGAGTATGTGGATAAATATGACGTGTAGGTGCCGTCTTCAAAAAATTCATAAGCCGTAAGACCCGGAGCACTCTGGCTTTGCCATTTGTTTACAAGTTTATCCTTGCTCATTTCACCTGCAACATATGAAACAGGGTTTACATCAGCAACAGAGCAAATTACAATGGTGCCAATTGCAAGTACGGCTACAACGGCTAATACAACTAAAAGAACTACCTGTTTAGTTGAGAAAACACGCTTTGGGCCTCTTGCTCTTTTTTTCTTTTTATCAGTTTCTTCAGGAACATCGGAAACCGTATCTTCTTCTGCCGAAAGTTCAGTTGTCTTTTCGGCGTTGTCAAAATTAAGCGCATCCAGATCTTTCATTAAATCTTTTTCGTCAAAATCTTTGTTGCTCATACTGTTCATTCCTTTGCAAGTATTGCTTCTGTTAATTATATGAAAACAGATTTTTATTTTATGATTGTGTTACGGGCAATCAGTCTTTTTTGAGTCCTTTTTTCCTCAGGAGGGCATCAATCTTGCCTGAGCAGTCAAGGAGGGAAGATACAGAAAGGTCATGGTTGAGAGTGTCAAGGAAGTATGCAACATACTTTGAAAGCTCAACTGACTGATACCATTCTCTCTTAAGAAGTTCGGGCGTCTGATATACACCGTTGGTAGTAAATACTTTTTCAAAAACTCCGTTTTTGTAAGCTTCGTCAAATACATCAAGGCCGTTTGCAAAAAGACCGAAAGTTGTGCATACGAAAATTCTTGAAGCACCGAGATCCTTGAGCTTTTTTGCTACCTCAAGCATCGATTCGCCTGATGAAATCATGTCATCAACAATTATAATATCTTTTCCTTTTACTGAATCACCGAGATACTGATGTTCAACTATAGGATTTCTTCCGTTTACAACTCTTGTGTAATCTCTTCTCTTATAGAACATTCCCAGATTTACGCCAAGCTGAGTAGCAAAATAGATACATCTGTTCATTGCGCCTTCATCGGGGGAAATGACCATAAGGTGATCTTTATCAACGTTCAAATCGCTGATGGTGTTTACGATTGCTTTAATCATCTGATATGTTGGCATAACATTTTCAAATGATTTGTGCGGTATCGCATTCTGAACTCTCTGATCGTGAGCGTCAAAAGTGATTATATTTTCAACGCCGAGATTTACGAGTTCCTGAAGAGCCATTGCACAGTCAAGTGATTCTCTGCTTGAACGCTTGTGCTGACGGCCTTCATATAACATTGGCATGATAACAGAAATTCTTTTAGCCTTTGATGACGCTGCCGAAATAACTCTTTTAAGATCAGAATAATGATCATCGGGTGATTTCGGTACAGTCATTCCGTACATGTTGTATGTAACGCTGTAATTGAAGCAGTCGGTTACAATATAAAGATCGTAGCCGCGCACTGTTTCGTTTATTACAGCTTTTCCTTCACCGCTGCCGAAACGCGGATTGGAAATGTTTATTTTGTATGTTTCTCTCTGATATCCGTAAAACGCTATAGAACCCTGATGTTCAAGAGCCTGTGTTTTACGCCATTCTACAAGGTATTTATCCACCTTGTCCGCAAATGCCTCACAACCTGGCATCGCTATGATTCCGAGCGGGCCGTAAGGTATAGTTTCTACGTTCTGAGCTGTTAATCTTGCCATTTTGCTTCTCCTTCTTTTCCGTTTGAAGCGAGCGGCAACAGTTAAAAGTCTGTGCCGCTGAGCTTTACGGTGGTATTTTACAACATAATCAATATGATGTAAACACAGAATTTTAACTTTTTACTAATTTGTCATTAATTGCTTTTTCTTTTTGGAATTTTTTATTTTAAATACCGAAAACGCAGCAGTGCATAAAAGGGTGGCGGCACTGATCCCGGCACCTGCCGCAAGCATCTTCGGTCTGTAAACATATTCAACAGTGTGTTCACCGGGTTTTATCATAACTCCAAGCTGACAGTCTCCTATTTTGAATGTTTCAGCTTTTTCACCGTCAATATATACGCTCCAGCCCTCGTCATACGGAATTGACGAATAAAGAATACAGTTTTCTTCTGCATTTACAGTGCCTGAAAGTTCAGTATCCGTATGTTTAGTAACCTGCATTGCCCCCTTTCCGAGCTTTGCGTATCCTGCATCAAGTACTTCTTTATCTACGCTGTATGCGTAAAATCCTACATTCTCATCTCCGATATCAAGTGACGCGCAGTCAAGAGAAATCGTAAGATATTCACCGGCTTCATAGTAGCCGAGATCAATTATATAAGGAGTTTCAATATTGAATGAATTTGATTCGTTTCCGTGAATTACGCTGATATCTGTTATTTCGTTTGCAGAAACATAAAGATATAGATTTCCCTCTGTCGCGGTTGAGATAGTAACAGCAGTTTCCGAGTATGACGAACTGTCTGTTTTTTCTATCCAGTGAAGACCCTCTTCGTCAAAGTTTTCACCGCTCATTCCGGTAAAGGTGGTCTGTTCATAGTTTACGGGTACGAAAACATTAGAATAGCCTGTTGCAAGATCAAAGAAATTTTCTTGAACTTCAAAAGGATTACCCTCTGCAGTATACCAGCTTTCAACATTCTGATTTACGCAGAATACTTTCGGAAGGGTATAGTCATTCTGATATACTGTTACAGCTCCGTCCTCGCTCTCGTAATACTTCGTGTAGTATTCTGTTGATGGTCTTGTCTTTTCATCCCTGTAAATTAGATATTTGATGTTGTACATCATGTTGTATACGGGCGTCTGTGTGTTATAGGTATAACTGTTTATTCTGTTTCCGTACATACCAAGGCTGTACTGAAGTCCCGAATAGTTTTCATAAGCCATTGAGGAGAATATGCTCATTCCGTTATAACCGTAAAGGCAGGAATCCATTCTTGTATTAAGCGAGCAAAGTTCTGTTCTGTAATCAGAATCGTCATTGCTTTCTATATAGTTTACGGCATCTGTATATGACGCGTAGTTTGCCGTGTATGCGCTTTGTGTCTGGTTGAAAGAGAAAGCATTTGGATCAGAAATAACTACTTCGCAGAAAGCAAGTGCTGTTACCAGCATGCCTGCAATAAGCTTTGAAACGCTGTGTCTGCGTAAAATGGCAAGCAGCCCTGTATATAATACAACAAAAGCAAGAGTTACATATATTGTCACGTCACTCATCTTTTGAGTCTGCATTTCACTTGCCACTGCGATGAATAATACCCAAATAATTCCCGTTGCAAAGATTTCTTTTGCCTTTATACCTTTCAGATTAATAAGTCCTTTAAATGCTATTGTAAGCAGTATAAAGGAATACATAAATGAAAATCTGTAAGGCAGGTCATTTGGAAAATGGAATGCGTGCCAGAAAAAGTTAGCAAAATTGTTGTTGAAAGAAATAAAGAAAAGCACTATCAGAATTGAATATACTGCTTTTTCCCTTATTTTTATTTTTGAATTTATCATATAAAGGGGGACAAGCAATACTGTCAGTACCGAAGTGTAAACATTTGGCAGTACGTCGCTTCCGCTTGAGCGGATAGTTGTTTCAAGCGCCGCAAAATGTGATTCTATAAAATCAAGAACGGAAAAATATGATTCTACCGTATCGGGGGTGCTGTCTGAGGTGGCACTGCAACCTGTAAGAATTGAGTAAACGGGCAACAGGAAAAATGCACATAACAGTCCTGCAAAAACAGAATAAAATGCAAATTTCAGACCCCGGTCAATAAATCTGATATGAAGAATATTTTTTATACTTTTTTTGGGAGTCGGGATGTATCCTTTGGAATATTTGCCCTGATAATCAGAAATAAAGAAGTAAGCAAGGAAATATATTACCGAAAAGATACAGCACATATATCCAATATAGTATGAAGAATAAATGATGTAAATAAGAGAGCAGAGGTATAGTTTTCCTTTGCCTTTGTTAATTATATTTTCAATTCCGAGAACAAGAAGGGGGAGCCCTACCATTCCGTCAAGCCACATAACATTCCAGAAGTATGCAAGAAAATATGCTGAAAAAGCGTAAAATACTCCGAATGCAGCTGAAGCAGGTGAATGTCTGTTAAGGCTTTTTTTAATATAGAATGAAAAAGTGCCTGCGCTCAGAACGCATTTTACGGATACTATTGTTGTGATTGCAAGAGGCATTTCATCCCTGTCAAACAGGAAAATGATAGCAGAAAACGGGCTGGAAAGATAGTTGAAGTAATTACCCAAAAAGCTTGAACCGCCGCCTGAAGTCCAGCTGTATAAAAAGCTTTCTCCTCCGGTTACTCTGTCAAATAATTCTACAAAAAGAGGGCCGTACTGATGATACAGATCCATTCTCAGAACAGTTGTATCGCCGAAAGGAAAGCAATTAAATATTAGAAGAATAAACAGCATCAGTATCAAAGCTGTTGCCATTGAAAGAAATACAAATCGGTTTCTGAAAAAGAGTTTATATATTCTGCCGTTTTTAAAATCAGATGCGGGTTTTGCGCAGTCAAATATCAATATTCTTGATACAGGATAATCAAGTATGAGAATAAATATAAACACAGCAAACCATGCGGTGTAATCATAAAAGCCCAGAGTCCTCATAAGAGTAAGTATTCCTGCATAAATACCCAGATGTGCTGCCGCATTTATTAACGAATAAAGAATCTGAAATAATGTTGAGTTCAGCGAATTGTTTTTGTAAACGAAAAACTTTTGTGTCAAAAACAGCACGATTTCAGCCGCCGCAAATCCAACAGAGCAAGATACGGAAGTATCAAGCCCTAAAAAAGTTTTTAAAAACTGCTTTACCGCAATAAGAACAAAAAAAGAAAAAGAGAAAGACAAAACATAATTAACGGTTTCGCCGTTCATGAATGAATTTGTGTATCTCTTTTTCGTGCTTAAAGTTATATCCATAAAATTCCTCCCGCTTATACCTATAATATATCATATGAAAAGCATTTCTTCAATAAAATAAATCGTAATAATTCAAAACAGCCTGTCATATATCTTAACTGAGGTGAGATAATGTCGCTAAATACTCTTATCCCGTGCTTGTCCGACGGCATAAATGCAGCCCTTTCTGAGTTAAACGCAGCTGCGCTCAATTCCATTACAGAAATAAGGCTCAGAAAAAATTTGCCGCTCGTGCTTTGCGCCGGTAAAAATGTATATTTCATAACCCCTAAAGGCAAACTTCTCAATCACTGCAGTGAATATGCATATAGAGTTGATGAGGAAGAGTTCGATGTTGTGTTCAGAAGGCTCTGTAATTACTCCGTTCACTGTGAAATAGATAATCTTGTAAACGGATATATAACCGTTAAAGGCGGCAACAGAGTAGGTGTGTGCTCAACTGCCGTCAGAACAAACGGTGCGGTTACCGCTGTCAAAGAAATAACTTCTCTTAACATTAGAATTGCAAAAGAGATAAGAGACTGCGCAAAGCCGATTTTGAACCTGCTTTATGTTAATGATTTCCCCAGTATAATTGTTGCTTCTCCTCCGTCAGGAGGTAAAACAACATTTCTAAGGGATTTCACAAGATTGATTTCTGGCGGTTTCAATAATAAATACATAAAGACTGCCGTTATTGACGAAAGAAACGAAATTGCCTGCAAGGATGACGGAAATATTACTGCCGATTTGGGTGTAAATACAGATGTTATAACAGGCTTTTCCAAAGCCGCCGGCATAGAGATTGCAGTAAGAACTCTTGCGCCTCAGATGATAATCTGTGATGAAATATCATCGCTGAAAGAAATTGAGGCAATGAAAAACGGATTTCTTTCCGGAGCCGCATTTGCCGTTTCTGTGCATGCCAAGTCAAAAGAACAGCTTATGAACAAACACATTGTAAGAAACCTTATTGCAACAAGGGAATTTAGTTATATAGTTTTGCTGAAAGATTACACAAATGAATTTGAAATAATGGAAGTAAGCTGAGTGCGTTGAAAATTATAGGAATTCTGCTGATAAATATCGTCTGTACGGTAACCGGAATATATTTTGCTTACAAAACAAAAGAACGATGTGAAACAGCTCGTCAATTGCTCCAGATGGCGGATATGATGGCGGTCGAGTTATCTTTTTCCGCAGATAATTCACGTAAAATAGTAAATCGTCTGCGGAAAGAAAAATCTCTTTCCAGGCTGTCATTTCTGAATGATGTTGATTTTGAAAACATAAATATTAAAACGGGACTTGATCCGGCGGATGACGAAAAAGTAAATATGCTTTTTAAAAATTTAGGCAGTACTGACGTTCAGTCTATGCTTAAAATAATAAACACGTTTAAAGAAAGCATTTTGGCAAGCCTTTGCGGCTATACGGATTACAGTAAGAGCCACAGCCGCCTTTTTACGGCGTTCGGTGTTCTGGGCGGACTTGCCGTTTCAATAATGCTTATATAGGAGTATCCCGATGGATGTAAATTTTATTTTTAAAATAGCCGCTATAGGAATTATAATCTCGGTTCTAAATACCGTACTTGTCAGAAGCGGCAGGGAAGATCAGGCAATGCTGACTACTCTTGCGGGTATTGTTGTGGTCCTTATGATGCTGATTCCTCAGATAAGCGACCTCTTTTCAACCGTAAGAACTCTTTTTGACCTATGATACATATAATAGGAATTTCCGCCGTGGCTCTTATTTTCGGGCTTTTTCTGCGGCAGCATAACAAAACTGTATCTTTGATACTGATAATATTTGCCTGTATTGCAGTATTTCTTGAAAGTGTTTCATATCTTACAGATATTATTGACACGCTCAGCGGTATGGTGAGCGGCTTAGAAGAAACATCTGCCTATTTAAAAATAATGTTCAAGGTGCTGGGTATAGCGCTTATTACACAGATTATCTCCGATCTGTGCAGAGATTGCGGCGAAAGCGCTCTTGCGGGGCAGACGGAAGTTGCAGCGAAAATATTTATTGTGGCATTGATTTTGCCGCTTTTACAGGCAGTTGTTAAAGTTATTACGGGACTTGCATCATGAAATTGAATTATAAAAGTTATTTAGCAGTGTTTTTTGTTTCCTTGCTTTTGTTTTGTGCCTCTTTTCCCGTTTACGCTATGGGACAGGACGAGCTGACGCAGGAGGATTACAACAGGATTTTGGAGCAGTATGACCTCTCCGCTTTTGATGAACTTGATAACAGCAGTAAAGAATTGCTTGATGAACTTGGGCTTACAGATTTTGATTACAGCACTATTGTTGATTTCTCCATATCTGATTTTTTATCTGCTCTGAAAGACACATTTATCGGAAGTGCGCAGACACCGCTTGAGGCAACAGCTCTGATACTTATAATTATTTTGTTATCCGCGCTGTTTCACAGTTTCAAAGAAACAGTTAACGATTCGGGGATGGCGTCTGTTTTATCAACTGTAAGCGCAGTAACAATAGTTCTAATACTTATATCTAAGATTAAGATAACACTTTCGTCTGCTTGTGCTGCTATATCTGTTTCAGCGGATTTTGTTTACGCGTTTATACCTGCGTTCTGCATAATTGTTGCCGCATCGGGAAATACGGTGGCGGCGTTTTCAACAAATTCACTCTTATTATCTTTGTCTCAAATCCTGAATTTTATATCAAAAAATATTTTTATTCCTCTGTCAAACTGCTTTTTGGCACTTGGAATTTGTTCGGGTATCAGAAATGAGCTTAATTTGGGTGCGTTTATAAATAATTGCAAGAAATATCTGATAACGGCAGTTTCAGTTTGTGCCACAGCTTTTGTTTCTATACTTTCTCTCAAAACGGCGGTAGCGTCAAAAGCTGATGCAATAGGGCTGCGTTCAGTAAGATTTGCAATAAACTCCGTTGTGCCCGTTATAGGCAGCGCTATAAGTGAAGGCCTTTTGTCTATTCAGGCTTATTCATCGTTAATTAAAAGCAGTGTCGGTGTAGTAGGCATAGTTGCCGTTGCACTTGTTTTTCTGCCGTCAATACTTGAAGTAACATTCTGGAGGCTCTTTTTGAGCCTTTGCTCAACTGTTTCTCAGATGTTTTCTGATTCTTCTGTATCAAGTGTACTCAAGGCATTTACGGATGCGCTCCTGATAATGAACGTGATTTTAATACTTTCAATGGTAACAACAATAATTTCAATAGGAATTTTAATTGCCGCTAAAGGAAGTGCATGATGGATTTTATAAAAAGCTGGACAGTCAGTGTATGCCTCACGCTTATAATATCCGCGGTGTTTTCTGTTATATCTCCAAAAGGGAGTATGGGCAGATTTTATAAAGTAATAATCGCCGTGTTTATTTTTGTTTCTCTACTGTATCCGTTTTCAGATTTCGATTTTAATGAATTCAAATCTGACTTCAATTTTCAAAGTGAGCTTGAGTCTACGCAGGAGAGCCTTGCTTCTGATCAGGTTGAAAATGTCATAAAAAATGTGTTGTCTGCAAGAGATATTGAGGGTGCGGAAGTTGAGTGCGTTGTTTTTCAGACTTCGGATGAGATAAGCATTGAAAACGTAACCGTAAGAATAGCCGATACATATGATCCTGATGAAGTTGAAAATATCATACTTGAAGAAACAGGCATCGCTGCTGATGTAGTAGTTAAATAACAGGAAAATAACACGTTTACTAAAGTGCCAAATCAACAGACGGAAGGCAGAAAATATGGTAGCAAAAATTAAAGAAAAAGTTATTAACATTTTTCAAAAAAAAGATTCAAGAAATAAAATTCTTATTGTTGCGGCAGTACTGGGTGTAGTTCTTATACTTCTTTCGGAACTTGATTTTTCAACTCCGAAAGCTGAAGAAAGCGTTCAGACGGGTGATTATGCGCAGTATGTAAGCACACTTAATGATGAACTCACAAGCGTGATTTCAAGCATTGACGGTGTAGGAGACTGCAAGGTAATGATAACTCTAAAAAATACAAAAGAGAATGTTTACGCAGAAAACAGCGAAACTTCTTCTTCAGACAGTTCTAATTCTGAAAATAATGAATATGTTATTTATAACAGCGAAAACGGAGATTCTCCGCTTTTGCTAAAAGAAGAAATGCCGCAGGTCGCAGGAGTTGCGGTCGTATGCTCAGGCGGAGACAGTGAAGCAGTGAGGGAAAGAATAATCGACTGCGTGTGTGCTCTGTTCGATATTTCCTCAAGTCATGTTTCCGTTTCAAAACTTAATACAAAGGGTGGTAACTGATGGAAGAACTCAACGAAAAAAATAACGCTAACGGTATAGAGATAAAAGGTCTTACAAGCGATGAGCAGGTAAAGAAGCGCAAATCAAGGAAAAGAAAACTGCTTGTTTCTGTATTTGTACTTTTGCTTGCTCTCGGCATAGGTGGCAACTGGTATTGGGAAAACAGTGATATTTCAGCCAAGATAAGTTCTATAGCAACTTCAGCAAAAACACTCGGTGAAGCCACTTTCGTAGATGCCACTACTGAGGTGACAACAACAGCCGAAAGCGAATATTTCTCATCTGCAAGGGTAGAACGTCAGACCGCAAGGGACGAAGCCCTTGAAAAGCTGCAGGCGGTGATTGACGCGCCTGAGGAAAGTGAGGACGCTCATAAACTGGCTGCCGAAAAGATTGCCGCAATTTCATCATATATTGATATTGAAAATAAAATCGAAACACTTGTTGAAGCAAAAGGCGTTTCAAACTGTTTGGCTGTTATAAGCGAGGACGGCACCAGAGTTGATGTAATTATAGACAGCGAAGAACTTTCAGATGAACTTGCTCTTCAGATAAAGGAAATAGCAACTACTCAGCTTAAATGCGGTTTTGAGAATGTGACCATAATTCAGTCAGCTTCTTAATTTACTGTGTATAATATTTTAACATTTTATTTAATGCTTGTATAAATTTGCAAGTTGTGTTAAAATACTAAAAGCAAGGAGGCGTCAAATTATGGAAATTACAAAATATTCCGCAGAAGGCGGAGTTATTATATCTGAAGAGGCAATTTCCTCTATTGCAACAAATGCCGCAAAAGATGTAAACGGTGTTGTGGGTTTTTCAAATAAGCCTGACGATGTTGTTTCCACAATAAAAAAAGGAAGTCTCAAGGTTATGAGCCCCGTCAGGGTTTTTCAGGACGGAGATAATCTTGATATAAGCATATATATTTGTATTGCAAGCGGTAAAAAAATACAGCCGGTTGCCGAGGAAGTTCAGAAAGTTGTTAAGGAAGCTGTTCAGAATATGACAGGCAGACTTGTTTCAAAAGTCAATGTCATAATTGCTTCCGTTGAATTACAGCAGCCTGAAGAAAACAGTGAACCTTGTGAAACTGAAGAGTAATTAAAATCCGGCTGAAAGTTATTATTTTCAGCCGTTTTTTTATATATTTGAATTATGCAGGATTTTATAACGCCGTTGGCGGAAAGGTTTGTATATGAACAGAAGTGAAATGAGGGAGCAGGCTTTCCTGCTGCTTTTTGAAAAAGAATTTTTTAAGGACATGCCGTGTAGTGAAATTGAGGAGATTTTTGACGAGAATGTTGCTCCTCTCAGTGAATATTCAAAAAACGCATTTGAAAACACAGTTTCACATTTAAGCGAGATAGATACAATTATTTCGGAATATCTTAAAGGCTGGAAAATCGCCCGACTTCCGAAGGTTAATATATCTGTACTCAGACTTGCGTTTTATGAGATAATGTTTGAAGAATCAGTTCCGTCCGCTGCTGCTGTCAATGAAGCGGTGGAGCTTGCCAAAAAGTATTCCGCAAGCGAAGATGCGTCATTTATAAACGGCGTGCTTCGCAGCTATTTAAGGAAGACTGAAGAATGACAGCGGGCTTTGATACAAGTAATTACACTACTTCAGCCGCTGTTATGAAAGACGGTGTGATAAAAAATTATAAACAGCTGCTTACGGTAGCTGAGCATCAGCGTGGATTAAGGCAGAGTGACGCGGTTTTTCAGCATACTGTAAACATGCCTCGTCTTGTTGCGGAAATGTCAAATGATTTTGATTTAAGCAAAGTCAAAGCAGTAGGTGTAAGCGCAAGGCCGAGAAACATTGAGGGCAGTTATATGCCTTGCTTTCTTGTCGGAATAAACACTGCAAGGGCTGCGGCTGAATTCTGCGGGTGCAGATGTTATGAAACTTCACACCAGATAGGTCACATTCTGGCTGCTCTTTATTCAGCAGACAAGCTTGAACTTATAAATAAAAAATTCATAGCTTTTCATGTTTCGGGCGGCACAACTGAGGCGGTTCTTGTAACTCCTGATAAAGAAAACATAATCAATGCAGAGATAATTGCAGAAAGTACTGACTTAAAGGCAGGACAGGCTATAGACAGAACCGGCGTTTTGCTTGGCATGCGTTTTCCGTGCGGTGCCGAACTCGAAAAAGAAGCCTCAAAAAGTGAAAAAGAATTCAAAATACACGCATCTATGAAAGGGTGTAACTGCTCTTTTTCGGGTATTGAAAATAAAGTGAAAAATATGATAGCCGCAGGTGAAAAGAAATGCGATATAGCAAAATTTGCGCTTCAAAGTGTTTGCGTTTCTCTCGATGCTATGGCTCAGGCGGTAGTTAAAGAATACGGCAGTTTGCCGCTTGTTTTTGCCGGCGGTGTATCTTCAAATAAAAAAATTAAAACAACTATGAGCGAAAAATACGGTGCCTGCTTTGCCAAGCCTCAGTTCAGCGCGGACAATGCCGCCGGTACGGCTGGTTTCGCTGCTTTGAAATCATTATGAACACGTTAAAAGTATCACAGATAAATACTTATATAAAGGCTCTGATTGATGCAAGTGAGCCGCTGAGAAGTATCTATGTTGAGGGTGAGATCTCAAATTTTAAACACCATCAGCCATCAGGGCATATGTATTTCACTCTTAAAGATGATAAATCTCAGCTAAAAGCAGTTATTTTTGCATCAAGTGCTTATAGGCTTAGGTTCAGACCTGAAAACGGTATGAGCGTTATTTGCCGCGGCAGAATAACTGTTTACGAAAAAAGCGGAGAATATCAGCTTTATGCAGAAGATATGCAGCCCGTTGGCCTCGGAGCGCTTAATCTTGCTTTTGAGCAGCTTAAAGAAAAGCTGTTTAAAGAGGGTGTATGTGACCCTTCTTTGAAAAAGCCGTTGCCGGCATATCCTCAGAAAATAGGCGTTGTCACATCAGGTATTGGCGCCGCAGTTCAGGATATTAAGAATATTACAGCTCGCCGCTACCCGCTTGCAGAACTTGTTATTGTGCCCACTGTTGTGCAGGGTGATAAAGCCGCGCCGGATATAGTAAGCTCTATTCAGCTGCTTGACAGCAGAGGAGATATTGATGTTATAATTGTTGGCCGCGGCGGCGGATCAATTGAAGATCTGTGGGCATTTAATACCGAAGAAGTTGCAAGGGCTGTTATTGCATGCAAAACTCCGGTTGTTTCTGCAGTAGGTCACGAAAGTGATTTTACCATATGTGATTTTGTTGCGGATCTCAGAGCGCCTACACCAAGTGCGGCCGCCGAACTTGTGTGCCCTGATATTAATGTTCAGTTAAACAGAATCCGATCACTTCAATATACGGCAGAACTTTATATTAAATCATTTATTGACGAGAATTCTCAGCGCCTTAGCGAGATATGCGATTTTTCACCGCTTGCGGACGGAGATGCGCTTGTTAAACCGTTTTCGGACAGACTTTCTGAACTTGAAAATAAATTGAATATGTTTTTCACTCAGAAATCAGAGGTTGAATTTCACAAGTTTTCCGCTCTTGCGGGAAAGCTTAACGCACTTAGTCCGCTTGCTGTTCTTGAAAGAGGCTTCGCTGTTGCTAAGCAGAACGGCAATGTAATATCTTCGGTTGCTGATGCAGATACAAAGAAAAAGCTTACTGTTGCTTTATCGGACGGTGAACTTATGTGCGATATATCAGAGGTAATTAAATATGAGCAGTAAAGATATGACTTATGAGCAGGCAATAAAAAGACTTGAGGAAATTGTTGCTTGCCTTGAGAAAAAGGATACTCCGCTTGAGGAGAGCATGAAGCTTTTTGAAGAGGGAACAAAGCTTGCCGCATTTTGCGGAGAAAAGCTTACTTCGGCAAAACAAAAAATTACCGAACTTACAAAAGGTGATGAATAAAAAGCTTTAGTTAAAGAAAGGTTTTTCGGTTATGACTCAGCTTGAATTTGAAAATATAATGAAAAATGATATTTCGTTGGTTGAATCACACCTTACCGATCTTCTGCCTAAGTGCGCTAACGGTCAGGATGAAGTTGTTGAAGCAATGAAATACTCACTTGTAAACGGCGGGAAAAGATTAAGACCCGTTCTCTGCCTTGAATTTGCAAAGGCTTGCGGAGGAGACAGATTTGATGCGCTTGATTTTGCGTGCGCTGTTGAATATATACACACATACAGCCTTATTCACGATGATCTGCCGTGCATGGATGACGACGATATGCGCCGCGGAAAGCCAAGCTGTCACAAGCAATTCGGAGAAGCAACAGCGCTTCTTGCCGGAGATGCTCTTCTGACTCATGCTTTTCAGATAGTTGCGGGCGCAGAACTTGATGATTCAAAAATTGCGCTTGCCTGCGGTCTGCTTGCTCAAAATGCAGGTGTTCAGGGTATGGTTGGCGGTCAGGTCATAGACCTTAAATATGAAAGCGAATCACCTGATCTCAGGCAGCTGCTTTCAGTGCATCGCCTAAAGACCGGCGCACTCATTTCTGCGGCGTGCCTGCTCGGATGTATCGCTGCGGGGGCAGATGATAAAAAAATAGCCGCAGCATCTGCTTATGCATATGATTTGGGCGTTGCTTTTCAAATTAAAGATGACATTCTGGATGTTACGGGTAGCAGTGAGGAACTTGGCAAGCCTGTAGGTTCAGATGAAGATAATAATAAAACAACTTACGTTTCTCTCAGAGGAATCGAAAACGCACAGAAGGATGTTGAAAAGCTGACTTCTGCCGCTATTTCCAGATTATCAGAATTTCAGAATACGGAATTTCTTGAAGTACTTTCCCGCTATCTTGTAAATCGTAACAAGTAACTTAAATCCATAAAAGTTGAATTTTTGCTTTCTAAGTGCTATTATTTCACTGAAAAGAGTTGATTAAGTGTCAGTTTTAGATAAAGTTAATTCCCCAAAGGATTTAAAACAGCTTTCTGATGGGGAATTGGACGAACTTTGTGCTGAAATACGTGAACTTTTGATAACTACGGTTTCAAAAACAGGTGGCCATCTTGCTTCAAATCTCGGTGTGGTTGAGCTTACCGTTGCAATTCATAAAGTATTCAGCAGTCCTGTTGATCAGATCGTTTTTGATGTAGGTCATCAGTGCTATACACATAAAATCCTCACAGGCAGAAAAGAACAATTCTGCACACTGCGAACTGAAAACGGAATAAGCGGTTTTACAAGACCGAATGAGAGTGAGCACGATATTTTTTCAAGCGGTCATTCCAGTGTTTCTGTCAGTCAGGCGATAGGCCTTGCAAAAGCAAAGCAGATAAAAAATGAAAAGGGTAAAGTTGTTGCAATTATCGGCGACGGCGCTCTTACGGGCGGTCTTGCATACGAGGCGCTCAACAATTGCGCGAGCGATAATCACAGCAATCTTATCGTAATACTTAATGATAATAAAATGTCTATCAGCCAGAATGTAGGCAGTATGGCAAAGCATCTGACAAATGTAAGAACATCAAAGCGCTATTCCACATTCAAATCCCGTGTCAGAAAAGCGATTTTTCATTTGCCTAAAATAGGAAACCAGATAAACAGATGTCTTACCGCCATTAACGGAGCTTTAAGACGTAAAATATATCATAACGCCACCTTCTTTGAAGATCTTGGCTTCAGATATTACGGGCCTATTGACGGCCATGATATTAATGCACTTGTTGCCGCGCTTGAAACGGCAAAAGCGCACAATCACTCTGTGCTTGTTCATGTTAATACCGTTAAAGGAAAGGGCTATAATCCAGCCGAAAAAAATCCTACACAGTTTCATGGTATAGGTCAGTTTGATATAGAAACAGGAGAGCCTAAGTCAAGCGGAGAAACTTTTTCTTCCTCTTTCGGAAAGATAGTTTGTGACCTTGCTTCTCATGATTCAAGAATTTGCTGTATTACGGCCGCTATGACTGAGGGAACGGGTCTTTCCCAGTTTAGAAAAGAATACCCGAAAAGATTTTTTGATGTTGGTATTGCGGAACAGCATGCTGTTACCTTTGCAAGCGGACTTGCACGAAACGGCATGATACCTGTATTTGCGGTATATTCAACATTTCTTCAGCGTTCTTACGATCAGCTTATTCATGATGTTGCAATGCAAGGCCTTAAAGTGGTTTTCGGAATAGATCGTGCAGGTTTTGTAGGTGAGGACGGAGAATCTCATCAGGGTGTTTTTGATACGGCGTATCTTAACAGTGTGCCTGGGTTAACTGTATATGCCCCGTCAGATTATGAGGAAATGGCGCTGATGTTTGTAAAAGGTATATACCGTGATAAAGGTGCCGTAGCCGTAAGGTATCCAAGAGGTAAAGCCGGTAAGATGCCTGAAGAGTATACTTATGATAAGCAGGATGCCGCAGTATTCGGTGATACTTCTGCTAAAAACTGTATCGTTGCTTATGGCAGAGAGTTCAGTAAGTGTTATGAAGCTTATGAACAGCTTGACGATACATTTATAATTAAACTTAATAAAATTAAGCCTATAAGCGATGAAGCGGTTTTGCTTGCAAAAGACGCTGAAAATGTATTTTTCTTTGAGGAAAGCATAAAAACAGGCGGAGTGGGCGAATCTTTTGCTTCTCGTCTTGAAGAAAATGGCTTTAATGTTAATTTCCGACATATAGCGGTTGAGGATGAATTTATAAAACAGGCGTCAGTTGATTCACAGTTTGAAAAATACAAGCTTGATACTAACGGCGTTTTGGAAGTGATAAGAAATGAGCAAGAAAACAAGGCTTGATATTGCCGTATTTGAGCAAGGCTATGCCCCCAGCAGGGAAAAGGCAAAAGCTATCATAATGGCGGGTCAGGTTTATGTTAATAATCAAAAGGTTGATAAAGCGGGTTTTGAACTGAAAGACGGAGACACGCTTGAAGTTCGTGGCAATACGCTAAAATATGTAAGCCGCGGCGGGTTAAAACTCGAAAAGGCAATGCAGAGTTTTCCTATCGACCTTAACGGTAAAATATGTATGGATGTCGGGGCGTCCACAGGAGGTTTTACCGACTGTATGCTTATGAACGGAGCATCAAAGGTATATTCAATTGATGTGGGCTACGGTCAGCTTGCGTGGAAACTCAGATGTGATGAAAGAGTTGTAAATCTGGAGCGTACGAATTTCCGTTATGTTGATGAAACCTTAATTACGGACGCTATTGATTTTGCAAGTGTTGATGTTTCTTTTATTTCTCTAAAACTTATTTTTCCGAATCTTCATAAATTGCTTAAACCAGGTGCATACGCCGTTTGCTTAATAAAGCCGCAGTTTGAAGCGGGCAAAGAAAAGGTAGGCAAAAAAGGCGTTGTAAGGGATATGGCTGTTCATCTTGAAGTTGTGGACAGAGTTATGCACGAAGCGGTTGAGGCAGGATTTTCAGTAATGGGACTTGATTTTTCACCTGTAAAAGGACCGGAGGGTAATATTGAGTATCTTATGTGGATTTCTTCCAGTGAAGATCCTGTTATTCTAGAGGAAATAAATGCTTCCGGAATTGTTGATAGATCGCACGAGGAACTGCAATGATATTTTCTGTTTTTGCTAATTTTGATAAAAGTGATATACGCGCTATGGCAGACGGTGTCATAAAAGTTCTGTCAGGCCCTCAAAACAGGGTTGCGTTTCACGAAAAATACAGCTCTCTTTTAAACGATTATGACTGTGATTTTCTGCCTGAGTCAGAACTTTACAGCGTGTGTGATATAGCCGTTGTATTGGGCGGAGACGGCACTACTATGAAAGTGGCTAAGAAAGCCGCTATAAACGGCAAACCCGCTCTCGGAATAAACGGAGGCAGACTCGGCTTTTTGAGCGCTGTTGAGCGCAATGAACTTCCATTGCTTGAAAAAGTATTAAAAGGCGAATATACAGTCAATGAAAGGATAATGCTCAAAGCCGATGTAATTAAGAATGGAGAAGTAATAAGCCATAATCACTGCCTTAATGACGCCGTGCTTTCCAGAGGAGATTTCGCAAGGCTTATTGATATAGATATTAAGTCTGACAAAACCGATATGCTCAGTGTCAGGGCAGACGGCGTTATAATTTCGACTCCTACCGGCTCAACGGCATACTCTTTGGCCGCAGGCGGCCCTATTTTAAGTCCGGATCTTAACTGTTTCGTTATTACTTCAATCTGCCCCCATTCGCTTATGGACAGAAGTATTGTTGTCAATTCAAAATTCGCACTCAATATATCTGTCAGAAGTGATGTTTATAATAATGCAATACTTACTTGCGACGGAGAGTCACCGTTTGAAGTTGACAGTGACTGCACGGTGTCCGTATCGCTTTCGAATTACAAAGCAAAACTTATTAAGGTTAAACCCGATAATTTTTATCAGACTGTTAAAAAGAAAATTATCGAGAGAGGCTCGTAGCTTATGAAAAAAAGAAGACTTGCAAAAATAATCGAACTTATAAATAAATATAAAATAGAAACACAGGAAGAACTGCAGGCATATCTTAAAGAAAGCGGTTTTGACGTAACGCAGGCAACAATTTCAAGGGATATTAAGGAATTAAGGCTTGTAAAGGAACTTTCAGATGAAAGCCGCTATATTTATTCAACCGGTGTTAAGGACTCTCGTTCTGATTCTGATTTCAGAATGAGCGGAATTTTCAGTGAGTCCATAATCAGTGTTGATTACGCTGCAAATACGGTATGCATAAAATGCTGTTCGGGTACTGCGGGCGCAGTTTGCACTGCTATAGATTCATCAAGGTGGACCGGCGTGCTTGGTACTATTGCGGGTGATGACACTATTTTCGTGCTTTGCAGAAATGAAAAGGCAGCACGCGTTTTTACTTCAAATTTGGAGAAAGTTATAAATGTTAAAAACTCTTGATATTGAAAATATTGCGGTAATAGAAAAAGCGCAAATAGAATTTTCAGCTGGTTTTAACGTACTTACAGGTGAAACGGGCGCAGGTAAATCAATTGTTGTTGACTCTATAAATGCTATTTCAGGCGAGCGTACTTCAAGGGAGCTTGTAAGAAACGGAGCGGATTTTGCGTTTGTTTCTGCTCTTTTTACGGATATCAACAAAGCTGTAAAGGACAAGCTTTCTGAGCTTGGATATATACCTGAAGAAGATAATTCCCTTTTACTTACAAGGCGGATAAGCAGTGACGGTAAATCCGCCTGTAAAATAAACGGCAGACCTGCAACTGTTTCTGTTCTGCGTGAAGTAGGGGATACACTCGTAAATATTCACGGCCAGCATGACAGTCAGTCGCTTCTCAATCCCGATTGTCATTATAAGTTTATTGATATGCTTTCAGGCGGCAGTGAGCTTATAGAAAATTATAAAAGTGCTTTTTCTGAGTTCATTCATATACGGCGCCGTTTAAAGCAGCTTACTGCACAGGCGGAAAAGAATGACAACAGTACGGAACTGCTTGATTTTCAAATCAATGAACTTGAAAACGCAGATATTAAAGTCGGTGAAACAGAAAAACTTACGGCGCGTAAAAAAATTCTTGATAATGCAGACGGGGCTCTTGAGGCTTATAATGCAGTTCTTTCCACGCTCAGCGGGGATGATGAAAACGCCGGTGTAAAGTTGTCTCTTGCAGGCGTTGCTAATGAAATAGAAAAGTATTCTGATGTTTCAGATGATACCGCAAAGGCGTATTCGCTTTTGCAGAATATAGATGATGAGCTTGAAACTGTAAAAAGCCTTGTAGAAAATGCGGCACAGTCGCTTGATTATGACCCCGATGAAAAAGAAAAAATAGAGGAAAGACTTGATCAGCTTTATAGGCTTGGCAAAAAATACGGCGGCACTGAAGAAGCAATGCTTGAAAATCTTGAGAAATTCAAAGCCCAAAGAGCCGCTATCAATACTGATGAAGAGGAACTTGAAAAGCTCACTGAAGAATATGACAGCTCCTTTGATAAGGTTCAAAAGCTTGCCGCCGAGCTTTCCGATTTAAGGAAACAGACTGCTCTTAAATTTGAAAATGATGTAAAGGCTCAGCTTGAATTTCTTGATATGCCGAAAATCAGTTTCAAAGTCAATTTTGAGAAAGGTATTCTTTCATCAGCCGGCATAGATAAGATTGAGTTCCTTATTTCAACTAATCCGGGTGAACCGCCTAAGCCTCTTGCAAAGATAGCATCAGGCGGTGAACTTTCAAGAATTATGCTTGCAATAAAAAATATTTTAGCCTATAATGATACGGTCGATACTTTAATTTTTGATGAAATCGATACGGGCGTATCCGGCAGGGCAAGCGTTAAGATAGGAATGAAGCTGAAATCTGTTTCCCAAAATACGCAGGTTATAACAGTTACACATTCGGCACAGATTGCTGCTTTTGCTGACACACACTTTCTTATTCAGAAAGATTATGAAAACGAAAGAACTTATACAAAAGTTACAGCGCTTGATTTTGAAAACAGAAAGTATGAGCTTGCCAGAATAATGGGCGGGCTTCAGATAACCGATGCTCTGCTTGAAGGAGCAAAGGAAATGTTGAAAAATGCTGAGGAGGACAGTTAAATGGGAATTTACGAGGAACTGCGTGAACGCGGATTAATTGCGCAGATAACCGATGAGGAAAGAGTCAGAGATCTTGTGAATAACGGCAAAGCGGTTTTCTATATTGGTTTTGATCCGACCGCAGATTCACTTCATGTAGGTCATTTTATGGCTTTAACTCTTATGAAAAGACTTCAGGAAGCCGGAAATAAGCCGATTGCTCTTATCGGCGGCGGTACCGGTATGATAGGTGATCCGAGCGGAAGAACCGATATGAGACAGATGCTTACTGTTGAAACTATTCAGCATAACTGCGATTGCTTTAAAAAGCAGATGTCAAAATTTATTGATTTTTCTGACGGCAAAGCACTTATGGTAAATAATGCAGACTGGCTGCTCGGACTTAACTATATTGAACTTTTAAGAGAAGTAGGCGCATGCTTCTCTGTTAACCGCATGCTTTCTTTTGAATGCTACAAGCAGAGAATGGAGCGCGGTCTTTCATTCCTTGAGTTCAACTATATGATAATGCAGAGCTACGATTTCTATGCTCTTTATCAAAAGTACGGCTGTAATCTTCAGTTCGGCGGAGATGATCAATGGTCTAATATGATTGGCGGCATGGAGCTTATCAGAAGAAAGCTCAACGGCTGTGCTGATGCTATGACTATAACTCTGCTTACAAATTCCGAAGGCAAAAAAATGGGCAAAACTCAGAAAGGCGCTGTTTGGCTTGATCCTGAAAAGACTTCGCCATACGAGTTTTATCAGTATTGGCGCAATGTGGATGATGCTGATGTTATCAAGTGCATGAAACTTCTTACATTTATGCCTCTTGATGAAATTGCAGAATATGAAAAGCTTGAGGGCGCTCAGCTTAACTCTGCTAAGGAAAAACTTGCGTTTGAACTCACTAAACTTGTTCACAGCAAGGATGAAGCAGTTAAGGCTCAGAATGCCGCTAAGGCGCTTTTCGGCGGCGGAGCAGATAATTCAGATATGCCGTCAACGATTGTTGAGGATGCTGATTTTGACGAAAATTCAAATGCGGCAGTTCTTGATCTTATGCTTAAAGCCGGCATGATAAAGTCTAAAGGTGAAGGCAGAAGACTTGTTCAGCAGGGCGGTGTAACTGTCAATGATGAAAAAATGACTGATCCGTATATGACTGTTTCAAAAGAAGACCTTGAAAAAGAAGTAATTATAAGAAAAGGCAAAAAGGTATACAGAAAATTTACTGTATAATATAAGGCGGGATATTCCCGCCTTTTTATTATGTTTATTATATAATAATTCGTAAATATTATATTGAAGACGGCGTGTGCTTTTGATATAATATTTGGTGGTGATTTTATGCCTGACATTCAGAAAAAGATAGAAGATTTAAGAAAAACTCTGCGCTATCACAGCGACAGGTATTATAACGATGACGCACCTGAAATTGAGGACTATGAATATGATATGATGATGCGTGAGCTGCAGGAGCTTGAGCAGAAATATCCTGAGTATGACAGTCCCGATTCTCCTACTAAAAGGGTGGGAGGCAAGGCGGACAACAGTTTTGAGAGTGTTGTTCACACCGTTAGAATGGAATCTTTGCAGGACGCATTTTCTAAAGAAGAAATAAAAGACTTTGAAAAACGCGTTACTGACGTTGTTTCAAATCCGCATTATTGTGTTGAACCCAAAATTGACGGTCTTTCTGTGTCTCTCGAATACCGAAACGGTGTGTTTGTAAGAGGTTCAACTCGGGGCGACGGCAATATAGGCGAAGATGTAAGCGGCAATTTACGTGTTATTCACAACATACCGCTTAAACTGAAAAAAGAAATTCCCTATATAGAAGTGCGCGGCGAAGTCTATATGCCGAAAAAGAGTTTTGAAAAGGTTGTTGACCGCCAACTTATAAACGGAGAAAAACCTTTTAAAAATCCAAGAAATGCAGCCGCAGGCTCTCTTAGGCAGAAAGACAGTAAAGTGGCTGCAACACGCGGACTTGATATATTTGTTTTTAATGTTCAGCAGGTAGAGGGCGTTACGCTTACTTCTCACAAGCAAAGCCTTGATTTTCTTAAAGAACTCGGATTTAATACCATTCCGGGATATAGTGTTGTTGATAATATTGACGACGCGCTTGATATCATTGATAAAATAGGCGAAAACAGAGGCAGTCTTGAATACGATATAGACGGAGCTGTTGTAAAAGTTGATGATTTTGCAATGCGTGAACAGCTGGGTTCAACTGCAAAATTCCCTAAATGGGCAGTTGCTTTTAAATATCCACCCGAGGAGAAACAGACAAAAATTATCGATATTGAGGTTGCAGTCGGCAGAACGGGAGTTCTTACTCCTACCGCAGTACTTGAGCCTGTTCATCTTGCCGGTACAACTGTTTCAAGGGCAACACTCCATAACCAGGACTTTATAGCCGAAAAAGGTATTGCTATAGGTGATATCGTAACTGTGCGCAAAGCCGGGGAAATAATTCCTGAGGTGTTATGTGTTAATGAGCATAATTCCGAAGGGTATTTTGAACTTCCTAAGATATGCCCCAGTTGCTCAAGCACTGTAATAAGAGAAGAAGGCGAAGCCGCAGTTAGGTGTATCAATCCGGACTGCCCCGCTCAGCTTCTTAGAAATATTATCCATTTCTGCTCACGTGATGCTATGGATATAGAAGGCTTGGGGCCGGCAATTATCGAAGTGTTTGTGAATAACGGGCTTATAGAAAAAACAGAGGATATCTACTATCTTACTTTTGATAAAATTAATTCCGCATCTCTTGAAGGATTTAAAGATAAGAGTATTAATAATATAATCACTTCAATTGAGAATTCAAAGAAAAATGATCTTTCAAAACTTATTTTTGCCCTTGGTATTCGACATGTAGGCGCAAAGGCCGCAAAGCTCCTTTCAGATCATTTCGGTGAAATGGATAAAATCATGGAAGCGTCTGTTGAAGATATTCTTAAAATTGACGGCTTTGGAGAGATTATGGCGGAAAGCGTCTGTGAATATTTCAAAAATGAAAAAACACGGAGTTTTGTAGAAAGTCTTAAAAATGCGGGAGTTAATATGAAATCTCTGTCAGTTATCACTGACACAAGATTTGAAGGAAAGACTTTTGTTCTTACAGGAACTTTAACTCAGTTTACAAGGGCGGAAGCCTCAAAAATCATTGAGGAATTCGGCGGCAAAACCGCATCTTCCGTTTCCAAAAAAACAAGTTTTGTTCTTGCGGGTGAAGCTGCAGGAAGCAAATTGGATAAAGCTAATGCTCTCGGTATAGAGATAATCAGTGAAGAACAATTTAAAGAGATGATCAAATGAAAGAAATAAGAAAAAAACAAAAAAGATTATATACGGCAATGAAAATAATCGTTGCCGTAACGCTTGTATACATCGTTGTGTATATAGGAATTCAACCGTATACTGCTGAGTGGGGAAGCACGGTTTCCGTCATTCTAAGCTATCTCAGTGACGGTTTGATTGTAGTCAGCCTTGCAGTAGCACTTATATATTATTCGAGGTACGGAAAAACAAACGCTTTCCTTACTCGCATTGAGCATGAAATAAAGGATTGCGGGTATTATATGATAAATGCGGATTCTTCAAATCAGGAGGCGTGCCTCAATTCTCTTTTTGACAAGCTAAAAAATGACGGCTATGCTATTGAAAGCAACGTTGATTATGACGGGCTGGAGTTTACTTATGTTGCAGTGAAAAGAAAAGAGTTCTTTTACGTATGTGATATTGACGATCTTTCAAAAGATGATGTGCTTGCTTATCTTGACAGCACGGTAAATGATCTAACCGTTCGCCGTCTTAAAAGAGCGGGCAACTGCGTTATAGTATTTATAACCGATAAAGCTCAGGACGGAGCCGTTGCGCTTTCAAAAATGATATGTACTTTCGGTAAAAAGGATCAGCTTAAAATAGCAATTGCGATTGCAGAGCCTGAAACACGTAAGTGCTATTTCCTGGGAAATATGCAGACAAAAACTCAGGCAATGACTGCTGAGTATATTATGAACACCCGTGTGCCTATACCTGATGAACTCAAGCATAAAGAAGTTCTTGAATTTCAGAAAGAGCTTGAAAAGCACATGGAAGAATTTACTATAAAAAGTTATCTTGATGGTACTTTTTATGCTCATTAAGAGGTGTTATAATGACTGACAAAGTTAAAGAATACTTAGATTCATTAAAAGATAAAAAGGTTGCATTTGTAGGCATGGGAGTTGCAAATGTGCCGTGTGCCGAATGGCTTGCTGAGCACGGAGTTCAAGTTTATGCCTGCGATAAGAGAGACAGAGATTATATTGGAACAGAAATCTGCTCAAGACTTGATGCCCTTGGCGTGAAATTCAGCCTTGGTGAGAATTATCTTGATATTCTTCCTGAAATGGATATTGTTTTCCGATCACATGGCATACTTCCGTTTCAGAATAAATGGATAGGTGAATGTATTGAAAGAGGGCAGAAAGTCACTACCGAAATGGAAGTGTTTTTCAGATTATGCCCTGCAAAAATAATAGGCGTAACGGGTTCAAACGGTAAAACAACCACAACTACTATAATTTCGAAAATGCTCGAAGCAGAGGGTATAAAGGTTTATCTGGGCGGTAATATAGGCAAGGCGCTTATGCCTGAGCTTGAAAACATCACTCCGGATGATATTGCGGTTGTTGAATTGTCGTCTTTCCAGCTTCTTACCATGGGGAACATGGTAAACAAGCCTGATATTTCGGTTGTTACAAATATTGAGATAACACATCAGGATCATCATGTTAATCTTGATGAGTATGTTGATGCTAAGAGAAACATTCTCATTTATCAGTCTGCAGATTCTAAAACAGTTTTGAATGCGGACTGCGATTATTCTATCGGCTCTCGTGTTTATCATGATATGCGTTATGACGTCCGCGGTAAGCTGTATGAGTTTTCAATCAGTCATCCTGTTGAAAACGGCGTTTTTCTTGATGAAAACGGTGATATAGTTTTCAGTGAGAACGGTGTTTATACTGTTTTGTTTAATAAAGATATAATCAAAATTCCCGGTATGCATAATATTGAAAACTACTGCACCGCCATTTCCGCAGTTTGGGGTCTTGTTTCGGTTGAAAATATGAAAAAGATTGCCGAAACTTTCGGTGGAGTCGAACACCGAATCGAATTTGTTCGTGAATTTAAAGGTGTTAAATATTATAACGATTCAATTGCCACATCGCCGTCACGAGTTATCAGCGGGCTCAAAGCCTTTAATCAAAAAATCATTATGATATGCGGCGGTTCAGACAAAGGCAACGATATGAGCCAAATGGTACCTCTGATTCTTGAAAAAGTTAAACTCATTGTTTTGAACGGTGCAACAGCAGATAAAATTTATGATGCCATTGTTTCAGACGATAATTATAAAAACAGCGGACTGAAGATTGAAAAGACAGATACAATGGAACATGCCCTTATGATTGCAAAAGATTTTGCCGTAAGCGGTGATATTGTATCGCTTTGCCCGGCGTGCCCGGCATTTGACCAGTTCAAAACTTTCGAATACAGGGGCAGAAGATTTAAAGAACTTGTGAATGGATTTACAGAATGATGGATACTTTGCAACTTTTAAAAAAATTAACTGAAAACTATGCTCTTTCGGGCTGTGAAGATAATAATTACAGTGTTCTTGCCGAGTTGCTTTCAGATTACGGAGAAGTGCATATTGACAGTATGAATAATGTTTTCTGCACTTTCGGAGAAGGCATGCATTTTCTGCTTGATGCTCACACTGATGAAATAGGACTTATCGTTACTTCAATTACAGATGATGGATTTTTGAAGTTTTCTGCAAGCGGCGGAGTTGACAGACGTTTTTTGCCTGCAAGCGAAGTGACTGTACTCGGTAAAAAAAATCTGCGGGGCGTAATATGTGCCGTTCCTCCACATCTTCGCTCGGATAAGGATAAAAAAGTTAACGATATATCCGAACTTGCTGTTGATATCGGATACGGCAAATCTGAGGCCGAAGAGCTTGTTTCACCCGGTGACAGAATTGCTTTCAACCACAGTTTTGAAAAACTGTGCGGAAGTACAGTTGCTTCAAATTGTCTTGATGACAGGTGCGGAGTAGCTTCGCTTATTCTTGCTCTCAGCAGATTAAAGAAACTCCCTGTTAAAATTACGGTTATGCTTTCTTCTCAGGAAGAGGTAGGAACGCGCGGAGCAAAAGCTGGTGCTTTTTGCGTTGATGCTGATGAAGCAATAAGCGTGGATGTTTCTTTCGGCTTTTCACCGCAATGCAGCAAAGATGATTGCGGAATGCTTTCTAAAGGGCCTATGATTGGATTTTCACCCGTACTTGATAAAAACATTTCGGATAAGCTTGTTAAATGTGCTGAAAAGAATGATATTCCGTATCAGAAAGAGATAATGAACGGCAGGACAAGCACAAACGCAGATGTTATTTCCGTATCAAAAGGCGGAGTGAAATGCGGGCTTATTTCAATCCCTCTCAGATATATGCATACACCTTGTGAGATTATTGATATTAAAGATGTTGAGGCAACAGCAGATCTTATTGTTGCCTATATTTCCGAAAGGGCAGGTGAATGCGATGCTTAAAGAACTGTGCAGTTTAAACGGAACTTCCGGAGATGAAAAAGAAGTCAGAAACTTTATCATTGAAAATATCAAGAATAAATGTGATTACAAGGTAGATGCCCTTGGGTCTGTTATAGCCTTTAAAAAAGGTAAAAAGAAACCTGATAAAAAAGTTATGCTTTGTGCTCATATGGATGAGGTAGGATTTATTATCACTCATATAACCGACGACGGATATTTGAAATTTGCACCTGTCGGCGGTATTGAGCCTGAAGCTGTTCTTACACGCCGGCTGAGCATAAACGGCAGAATCGGCGTAGCGGGTTCAAAAGCCGTTCACCTTATGAGTAAGTCTGAAAAAGACAGTGCTCCTGAGTTCAGCGATTTTCTTCTTGATATAGGTGCTTCAGATAAAAAAGAGGCAGAACAGTATGTATCAGAGGGCGACTTTGCATATTTCGTTTCTGATTACTGTGAATTCGGTAATGGCTTTATCAAAGCAAAAGCTCTTGATGACCGTATAGGCTGTATGCTTTTGATTGAGCTTATTAACAGCGAGCTTGAGTATGACACCTATTTCTGTTTTAATGTTCAGGAAGAAGTAGGTCTAAGAGGTGCAACCTGTACCGCTTTCACTGTTCAGCCCGATATTGCGGTTGTTCTTGAGTCCACAACAGCCGCTGATATTGACGGCGTTTCCGGTGCTGAACGCTGCTGTTTGCTTGGAAACGGCCCTGTGGTCTCATATATGGACGGCAGAACTGTTTACGACAGAGAACTCTATTCCAAAGCGTTTCAGATTGCGAAAGAAAACGGTATTTCCATACAGACAAAAACTAAGATTGCGGGCGGTAATGATGCCGGCGCAATTCAAAATTCTGCCGGCGGATGCCGTGTTTGTGCCGTATCGCTGCCATGCAGATATATTCACACAGGCTCAAGTGTTGTTAAAAAGAGCGATATTATTGAAACTCAGAAATTTTTAAAGGTATTTATCAATTCTCTTTATGATTGAAAAAATCGATTCATTTCAAAAGCTTGATACGTTCAAAGATAAAAATATTTTTACAGTTCGCATAAAATCTCTTGCTTATGTTTACGGCTTTGGCTTTTCGTTCGCCTCGTTTTACAGGCAGATAATAAATAATGAAACTGCCGCGGTTTTCAGTGTTCTTGATTCGGATATTACGCTTGCGGTTGATGCCAATTGCGCAGATTTTGATGAACTTGCAGAGTTTTTTTTGTTGCGCGGCTTTACTTCACTTATGTGCAGTGATGATTTTATTATTGACGGTGAATATGATCACGGTGAAATTATGGAATGCCGCTGTAAATTTGATTTGACTGACTTTCAAGAAGCTGTCGGCATTTCAACTTTTGAGCAGCTTAGCGGTTTATATGAATTTTTGGATTACGGCGGCAGTTTTGACGCATGGTATGCAGATATCAGAAGGCGTTTAAATCTTTCCTCAGCCAAGGCTTGCGGGATATACAGAAACGAAAAAATCGTTACAAGCGCAGTGCTTTCATCAATATATAAGTCGGATGCCGTTTTAACCGGGGTAAAGACCGATGAAAAATACCGCAGGCAGGGATTTGCGGGTGAAGCGGTAAAATATCTTTGCAACTGCGTTCACGGCAGTGTATACCTTATGCGGGAAGACGGTAAAAATGAAAATTTTTATTCTGAAATAGGATTTAAAAATATTGAAAGGTGGAGAATGTATAGGTGACCCCTTTTTTTGATATAGACAGCAATATTTTAAAGGCGTCTGAAAAGGCAATTAAAAAGACAGAAAAAGAGTTCAAAAAAATAGATGAAATAACGGATTTTAACCAGCAGAAAGTTATAAGCGCTTTTATAAAACACGGAGTTTCCGAAAGCCATTTTGCATCCACAACGGGCTACGGATACGGAGACAGAGGCAGAGAAACACTTGATAAGATTTGGGCCGATGTTTTCGGTGCGGAGGATGCACTTGTTCGCCATAATTTTACATGCGGCACACATACGCTTGCCACAGCTCTTTTCGGTGTGTTAAGACCCGGTGATAAAATGCTTTGTGTTACCGGAACACCATATGACACCATTCACGGTGTTATTGGTATTTCTGGAGAGGGAATGGGATCTTTAAAGGATTTCGGCGTTCTTTATGATGAAGTACCGCTGAAAAATGACAGGCTTGATTATGAAGCAATTAAAGAAGCCGTTGATGACAGCGTAACAATGGTATATATACAGAGAAGCCGCGGTTATGAACTCAGACCAAGCCTGTTAATAAGCGAGATAGAAAAGGTTGTTCAGATAGCAAAATCAAAAAATCCCGATGTTATTGTTATGGTTGATAACTGTTACGGTGAATTTGTTCAGAAACAGGAGCCATGTGATGTCGGCGCTGATCTTATTGCAGGTTCGCTTATAAAAAACGCAGGCGGCGGTATGGCAAGAACAGGCGGATACATAGCCGGAAGAAAAGACCTTGTTGAGAAATGTGCTTACAGACTTACAACACCGGGTCTCGGCAAAGAGGTCGGCGCTACTATCGGAATGAACAGAGAGTTGTATATGGGGTTGTTTTACGCGCCTCACACCGTCGGCGAAGCGCTTAAAAGTGCAGTATATATTGCGGCTCTTTTCAGCGGCTTTGGCTTTGACACCACGCCCGCTTTTGATGCTGAAAGGGGAGATATCGTTCAGTCGCTCGGTCTCGGCAACGAAAAGCGTCTTGTTGCTTTCTGCCAGGGAATTCAGAGTGGCAGTCCTATAGACAGTTATCTTTCTCCCGAGCCTTGGGATATGCCGGGATATGACAGCAAAGTAGTTATGGCGGCCGGGGCATTTACAATGGGCTCATCTATAGAGCTTTCCGCTGATGCTCCCATTAGAGAACCATACTATGCATGGATACAGGGAGGACTTACTTTCCATTCGGCAAAATTATGCGCTTTGCTTGCGGCTCAGAAAATGCTTGACGGAGGTTTGCTTGATGTATAATTACAGCGGCATAAAGCCTGAAATTATTGAATTGCTTTCTGTTAACAGATTTAATGATTCAAAAGCATTTTATGAGGAGCATAAAGAAGAATTAAAGCAAGGCGCAACTGTTCCGATGAGGCAGATGGTACTTGATTTATCCGATGTCCTTTGTGAGCTTGATCCGCTTATGGATACAAATCCAACATATATTGTTTCCCGTATCAGACGTGATACAAGGCGCACAAAGAGCAAACTTTTGTATAGGGAAAATCTTTGGGTAATGTTCAGGCGCAATAAGTTTGAATATCCGTTTGCACCTTTTTACTGGTTTGAATTCAAACCCGAAGGGTACGCCTACGGGCTCGGTATGTGGACGGGCAAACCTTCACAGTTTGATGAAGTAAGAAAGCTTATAGTAAGTGAGCCGGAAAGATGGCTCGCCGCCGTTGACAGCACAAAAAAAGCCGGTCTGAAATACGCTACTGATGAGTTTTATAAAAAAGATAAAGTGCCCGGTGCGCCGGAAGAATTAAAGAAATATTTAAACGCAAAACATTTAGTGTTTTGCGTGTGGAAAAACGATATTGAAAGAATAGCTACAACAAAGATTATTGATGATCTTAGAAAAATGATTAAGAAATCTGCGCCGATGTATCAATTTTTGATAGAGGCGTATGATAAAGCTTTTAACGAGGGTATTATAAATGCAGACTATTACAAAAGATGAATTACTTAAACTTAAAAGCGGCAGTGATATCAGAGGTACTGCTGTAGAAACAGAAACCGAAAAAGTGCAGCTTACTGACGAAGTTGTTAAATCAGTTTGCACTGCGTTTGTAAGGTGGTATAAAGAAAAGTTTAACTGCGCTGATTTCACTATTGCAGTTGGGCACGATTCAAGAATTTCAGCAAACAGGATAAAAAATGCGGCTGTTTCGGCTTTCTGCTCTGAGGGTGCTCTTGTTTATGACTGCGGACTCTGCGCAACTCCGGCAATGTTCATGGCGGTAGTATCTGATATAAAAGCCTGCGCATCGCTTGAAATAACAGCTTCTCATCATCCGTATCAGAAAAACGGGCTTAAATTCTTTACGCCTAACGGAGGGCTTGAAGGATATGAAGTTGAGGAAATATTAAACCTTGCTTTTGATATTGACTATGGATGTGAAAAAGGCGAGGTAAAAGAGTATGATTTCATGAGCGTTTATTCAGCGCATCTCAGAAATATAATAATCAACGCTGTAAATGACGGAGATAAGCCTTTATGCGGTCTTAAAATATCTGTGGATTCAGGTAACGGCGCAGGCGGTTTTTATTCAAAAAATGTACTTGAACCGCTGGGAGCAGATGTTTCTGCAAGTCAGTTTTCAGAGCCGGACGGAATGTTCCCGAATCACATTCCAAATCCTGAAAATCCCGAAGCAATGGAATGCGCTCAGAAAATGGTACTTGAAAGTAATTCCGATTTCGGTGTCATTTTTGATACTGATGTTGACAGAATGGGATGCGTTTCTTCTGACGGCATGGAGATCAACAGAAACCGTCTTGTTGCACTTGCAAGCGCAATCGCTCTTCAGAATAATGAGGGCGGAACAATAGTTACTGACAGCTTAACTTCTGACGGACTTCGCGAGTTTATTGAGAAAAAACTCGGCGGTAAACAGCTTAGATATAAACGCGGATATAAAAATGTTATCGATAAAGCCCTTGAACTTAATCAAGACGGCGTTAACTGCCCGCTTGCAATTGAAACGAGCGGTCACGCGGCTTTAAGAGAAAATTATTTTCTTGACGACGGAGCATATCTTGCTGCGAAGATAATATCTCTTGCCGCGCTTCTTAAAAAACAGGGCAAGGATATAAATTCTCTGATAAGCGAGCTTAAAGAACCTGCTGAAAGCGTTGAAATCAGAATTCCTATTAAAGAAAATGATTTTAAAACTTATGGGCAGAATGTTATAGATGCTCTTGCATTATTTGCTCGGGAAAATCCAGCATGGGAAATTGAAAAAGAAAACTATGAGGGTATAAGAGTTAATTTCAGCGGAGGCTGGTTCCTTCTTCGCCTTTCGGTGCATGATCCTATTCTCCCTCTGAATATTGAATGTGAAGAAAAAGGAATTTCTGCAAAAGTGGCTTCTCAGATAAAAGCTTTTGCGCAAAAATTTGAAAAACTTGATTTAAGTAATTTTGATAAGGTACTGTAATGCTTAATCTTATTTTGGGCCGTGCCGGATACGGCAAAACAGATTATTGTTTCAACAAAATAACATCACTTGCAAAAGGCGGAAATAAAGATATACTGCTCCTCACACCGGAGCAGTATAATTTTACTGCTGAAAAAAAACTTCTCTATGCTCTTGGTGAAAGCAGAGTTAATAATGTTCAGAATCTGTCTTTTACACGCCTTTCCAATGAGTTAAAAAGACTTTACGGCGGCGACCCTCTGCATGTTTTATCTAAAGGCGCAAAGGCGGTATTGATGAAAAAAGCGATGGAATCTGTTAAAGATGATCTTCATGTCTTCGCCAAAAAAACTGAAATAATGTCTTTCATTACATCTATGGTTGATATTTATGACGAGATGAAGTCATGCTCAAAATCTTGGCAAGAAATAAAGGCGGCGTCAGAAAGCATAGATAAAAAGCTTCTTTCAGGCAAATTAGGCGATATTTCAAAGATAATCGAAAAGTATGAACAGATGATTGATGGGAAATATTATGATGCCGCAGATGAGTTTTCCCGCCTTTACGTAAAACTTTATGAAACATCATATCTTAAAGGCAAAACCGTGTTTATTGACGGCTTTAACGGATTTGTTGCCAATGAGATAAAAATACTTGAACTGATTATTAGGGATTCTGTTGACGTATATATTACTCTTGCTACAGATTCGTTTGGAAATAATGATGATTATGATTTGTTTGCCTACATAAACAAAACCGCAGCATCTATTATAAAGATTGCTGAAAATAACGGTGTCCCGTACAGAATAGTAGATCTAACTGAAAATCACAGAACTGATAATAAATATCTTTTGACTTGTGAAAAAGAAGTGTTTTCCCAAAACGGAGAATCAGTATCCGAAAAGCCTGATTCAATAAGCATTTATAAGGCAAGAAGTATTTCTGACGAGTGTGATTATACAGCGCTTATGATTAGAAAACTTCTCAGAAGCGGATACAGAGCACGCGAAATTGCTGTTATTTGCAGAGATGCGGAGAAATACAGCAACGAACTTGCCTATGCTTTCAGAAAATACGAAATACCGTTTTTTGATGATGAAAGGCAGAGTATCAGTGCTCAGCCCGTTATTGCTTTTGTGCGTTTTCTTTTGAGAACAGTTGCCTATTCTTTTAGATCTGAAGATATACTGAGTCTTGCCAAAACCGGTCTTACAGCACTTAACCCGAAAGATGTAAATTCGCTTGAAAACTATATTTATATGTGGGGAATAAGCGGTATCAGAAAATGGGGAAATCCATTTGTGAATTCAGCAAAAGGCTTTTCTTCCGAGCTTTCAGATCACGATAAAGCAGTTTTAGATAAGTTAAATAAATCACGTGAATATTTATTTTCACGCCTGAATAACTTTAAAAAAGCAGTTTCAGAAGCCGATGCACCTCAAATAAGTGCCGCAATATACAATGCACTGCTTGCTTTTGGTGCAAATAAAAAGATTAAGACACTCGCAAATGATCTTAATGATTACGGTAAGAATGCTCTTGCTGATGAGCAGAAACGCGTTTGGGATCTTTTGATGGAAATTCTGAATGATCTTGCCGTTGTTTCTGAAAACGATGCAATTTCTGTGAAAGATTATTCAGGGCTGTTTTCAATAATGGTGAATTCAGAAGATCTTGGAGTTTTGCCACAGGGAATAGACTGCGTTCAGTTTGGTCAGGCGGACAGAATGAGAGCTGATAACCCAAAAGCGGTGTTTGTTTTGGGCGCCAACGAGGGAGATTTCCCGAGATCCGTTTTCAGCGGAGGACTGCTTACCGAGAGCGACAGAGTAATATTAAGCGAAAATGATTTTGCTCTTTATTCTTTCGGAGAAACATTAACTTTTCAGGAGAGATATTTTGCCTATATGGCTCTCAGCGCAGCTTCTGAAAAGCTTTATGTATCTTATGAGGGGAACGTTAAAAATGACGCTCCGTCATCAATAATCACTTCTCTTGTATCACTTTTCCCAAGCGTTGAAATCCTGAAAAAAGAAGATATCCCTGAAACGGAACTTGTTGAAAGCCGTACTTCAGCTTTTGATCTTATGACTGAGAAATTCGGGGATAATACTGCATTCTCGGAATCTCTGAAAAAATATTTTGAAAATGACGGCAGATATGAAGCTGTAAAACTTCTGTTTGAAAATGATGAGATTTCAATAAAAAATAAAAGTAATGCAAAAGAACTTTTCGGAAAGGATATGTATCTTTCCGCTTCAAGACTTGAGGATTATTTTAACTGCCGTTTCAGATATTTTTGCAAGTTCGGACTTATGGCAAGGCCTCTTCAGAAAGCACAGATGAATGCAATGCAGACAGGTACCGTAATTCACTATGTGCTTGAAAATGTGTTGAATGACATAGGCACAAAACAGCTTGCAAAAGAAAGCGAAGCTCATATAAGAATTATCGTAAATAAATATCTCAATACATATTTTGAAACTCAGCTTGGTAATACGGATGAGTTTAACAAGCGCTTCCGCTATCAGTTCATGAGGCTTTCAAAAATGCTTTACAGTGTAGTAATGCGCCTTGCCGATGAATTTTCTCATTCATCATTTTCCGCCGAGGCTTTTGAACTTACTATTGACAATGACGGCGATGTTAAGCCGGCTGTAATTCTGCTTGAAGACGGCTCGGTGCGTATAAGAGGAGCTGTTGATCGCGTTGATGTATTTGAAAAAGACGGTGAGAAGTATATTCGTGTTGTAGATTATAAATCGGGAAACAAGAAATTCAAACTTTCCGATGTGCTTTATGGACTTAATCTGCAGATGTTTGTTTATCTGTTTACCATATGTGCTGATAAGGAAAGCAAATTCAGCGGCATACCTGCCGGTGTGCTTTATATGCATGCGTCAAAATCAGTAGTTTCACTTGACACTCAAAACACAGAAGAAGAACTGCGCAAAAATGCCGATTCGGAATATAAGATGAAAGGTATTGTCCTTTATGATGAAAAACATGATATTTTGAATGATATGGAAGAGGGCGTTAAAGGCCGATTTATACCCGTAACGTATGATTCAAAAGGCGATGTCAAGGGATGTTTTGCTTCTCTTGAGGGATTGGGCAGAATTGCCCGTAAGATCAGCAGTCTTGTGGCTGAAATGGGAAACGGACTTCATAACGGACAAATAGGGCAGAATCCCATTAACGGCAAGGATCATGACAAAACATGTGAATACTGCGATTATAGTGATGTTTGTGCAAACAGAAAGTATATTGATTACCGTGAAATGGATACGCTGAAGGATACAGAAGTTATTTCAGCGCTTGAGGAGGTGCAGAACGGTGAGAAAGTGGACTGAACCGCAAAAGGACGCCATAAATGCTAATGGCGCAAATATCATTGTTTCTGCAGCTGCCGGGTCAGGTAAAACAGCGGTGCTTGTTGAACGTGTGGTCAGACTAATTACAGATGAAAAAAATCCCGTAGATATTGATAAGCTACTTATAGTAACTTTTACAATTCCTGTCGCAGCTGAAATGAAAGCAAGAATTTCGACAAGACTGGAAGAGATATTAAAAGATAATCCGCATAACAGACGCGTTATGCGCCAGCTTACGCTTATTCCTTCCGCAAAAATATGCACTATTGATGCATTTTGCCTTAATCTTGTAAGGGAGAATTTTTTTGAACTTTCTGTAAGTCAGGATTTTACTATTCTTGATAATTCTGAAGCGGGAATTCTCTCTGATAATGCTCTTAATTCAGTGCTTGATGAGTTTTATGAGGAAAATGATCCCGATTTTATAAAATTGGTGGAATCTTTGTCCTCACCAAAAGATGAAACGGGGCTAATTTCTGCTGTAAAGGATACATATAACTATATTTCAGCTCAGCCGTTGCCGCTCAAATGGCTCTCAGAAGTTATTGAGTCATACAGACCGGGTGTAGAATTTAAGAACAGCGTGTGGTATAAAAGCGCAATAGATTACGCGTATGATATGCTGAGCTACGCACTTAAATTATCCGATGAATGCATCGGATTTATAAACGAAGCAGACAGTTGTGCTGATTACTATGGTGAGTTTCTCGGTGCGGAAAACAATATGTGCTGCGCACTTGTAGCTTCAGTTTCTTGCGGATGGGATAACCTTATTGATGAGCTTTCAAAAGTAAAATTCAACAGATTTTATTCCTCTAAGAAGAGTTTCGAAACTCCTGATTATAAAGATGAAGTTGTTTCGCGCAGAAATTTATATAAAGATATAATTGTTTCTGTTAAAGAAGAAGCAACAATTCCGTCAGAGAAATATAAGGAAGATAATGAAGCGCTGTATCCTGTTTTAAGAATGCTTTATAAAGTGGTAGAGCGATTTTCTGAAGAGTATCTTAAACTTAAAAACGAACGCAATGCTTACACTTTTTCAGACATAGAGCATTTTGCTCTTAATTTGCTGATGGATACTGATGAAAACGGCAATATAATCAAATCTGCCGCTGCAAATGATCTGCAGTCATCGTTCAGCGAGATACTTGTTGATGAATATCAGGATACAAATGAGGCTCAGGACACTCTTTTTGCACTGCTGTCTGACGGGTCAAACAGATTTATGGTCGGAGATGTAAAGCAAAGTATTTATAAATTCCGACTTGCAATGCCATATATATTTAACAGCAAAAAAGAAACTTATAAAGATTATGATAGGGAAAATCCGTCAGGAGATGCACGTATAATTCTTGATAAGAATTTCCGATCAAGAAAGGATATATGCGAGTTTACCAACTTTTTGTTTTCTGCTTTCATGAGTGAAAAAGCAGGCGAGCTTGATTATAATGAGCGGGAGTACCTTAACTGCGGTGCTTCATACCCTGACAGAAATAAACCGTGTATTTATCTAAAAATTACTGATGGGTGCAAATCCGCAGATATGGACGAGAGCGAAGCCGCTCAGATAGCACAAATCATCAAGGAAAAAATCGAATCAAATGAAACCGTTTTTGACGGCGGTAAAGAGAGAAAGATAACTTACGGCGATTTTGCCATACTTTTAAGAAACAGCAAAAAGCATATTGAAAATTATGAAAGAGTGCTTACGTCCTGCGGTATACCGACGGTCAGTGAAAGCAATTCTGATCTGTTAGAATGTGCTGAAATTAAAATGCTTCTTTCGCTGCTCAGAGTTGTAGATAATCCGTCCAGAGATATTCCTCTGCTTGCGGTAATGATGTCCCCGCTATATGGTTTTACTGCTGATGAGCTTACTGAAATAAAGCTTGAAAACGGAGGCGCAAAACGCAGTCTTTATTCAAGTGTTGTCAGTTCATCATCACCTAAATGTATTAAGTTTATAAATGAAATCCAGATGTTTTCAGAAACGGCTGTAACGATGAGCATATCTTCGTTTATACGCTTTATATGTGAATATAAGAGCGTGTACGCTTTTGTAAACGCTCTTGGAAACGGCGGGCAGAGAAGCGCAAATATAAATACTTTCATAGCCTTTGCTCAAAACTTTGATTCATCATCAGGTATCGGGCTGAGTTCGTTCCTGCGTCTTATTGACGGAATTGCCGAAAGCGGTGAAGGTATAAAGGCGGCTGAGCTGAGCGCCGGAGGTGAAAATGCTGTAAAGATAATGAGCATTCACCATTCGAAAGGTCTTGAATTTCCCGTTGTTATTCTTGCCGGAACATCAAGGGGATATAATTACCGTGATCTTAACAACAGCCTTATATTTAATGAAAAATACGGTATTTCACTTAAAAGACACAACGAAGAAAAGCTGTACAGAACAGAAACGCTTCAAAATAAAATAATGAAGAATATTAATAAGACTGCGGGTCTTAGTGAAAATCTGCGTGTCCTTTATGTTGCCGTTACAAGAGCAAAAGAGCAGTTTATAGCTATGATTTCACTAAGCAGTCTCCAAAACAGAATTGACAGTGATGCAGTTAAAATAATGTCCGGCTCGATTGAACCGTGTATCTGCCGGGGAATAAGTAATGACGCTGATTTTCTGCTCTGCGCCGCTCTTATGCATAAAGACGGGATAAAACTCAGAAATATGTCTCCTGTAGATATCAACACGCACCCTTCGGAATTTGATATGGATGTGGATATTGCCGATTTTGAAAAAGAGAATACGGAAATGTCTGCTGAGCAATCTGCTTTGCCTGATGATAATATAGTTCAATTGATTGATGAACGTGTCAATTACAAATATAGGGGCTTGGCGGATAAACATATAACTGCAAAACTCAATGCTTCGGAACTTGATAAAAACGAATCCGACACAGAGTTCTTTGCACTTTCAAAACCTGCTTTTATGAATGAAGGCGGGCTTACTCCCGGTCAGAAGGGCACCGCGATGCACACTTTTATGCAGTTTTGTGATTACAACGCCGCACGAGACGACCTTGAAAATGAAATTGCACGAATGTGTTTTCTTGGATATATAAACGATATTCAGGCTGAATCTCTTAACCGAAAAGAACTTGCAGACTTTTTCAGCGGTGAATTTGCTAAGCGTATGTTTTCCTCTGATAATATTTACAGGGAGATAAAGATTTCATCATTCGTGAGCACTAATGAATTGTTTGACACAGATTCTGAAGAACAGGTGCTTGTGCGCGGAATTTCCGACTGCGTTTTTGAGGAAAACGGCGAACTTGTGCTTGTTGATTATAAAACAGATAGAGTAAAGAGCGAAGAAGAACTTCTTGAAAGATACAAAAATCAGATAGCGTTTTATAGGAAAGTAATTGAAAAAACATTACAAAAACCGGTAAAAAAAGCTGTGTTGTATTCATTTTATCTTTCAAAAGTATGCGAATACAGATAAAATGCAAAAAAACACTTGCATTTTGCCGCTACTTGTGGTATTATTCTTTAGCATTAGAAGATTTTTATTAAAGAGGTGAAAACAATGAAAGACGGAATTCATCCCAACTATGATACATGTACTGTAAAGTGCGCTTGCGGCGCAACTTATGAAACCAAGAGCACAAAGAGCGAGCTCAAGGTAGATATCTGCTCCAAATGTCATCCTTTCTACACCGGCAAACAGAAGCTTGTAGATACAGGCGGACGTGTAGACAGATTTAATAAGAGATACGGAAAAAAGGCGTAATTTCAAATTAAGGCAGCGTTTTTCGTTGCCTTTTTTCTTTGGAGAAATCAATGCTTGAATATAAAACGGTCGAAAAAGAGTCGGTTGCTGAATTTACAGAAAAAAAGTCAAGATTTATAGGCTATGTGCGTCCCGTTAAGACTGCTGAGGAAGCTCAGAATTTTATTACTCAGGTGCGAAGCAAAAACAGAGAGGCAACTCATAATGTTCCTGCATATGCCTTGTTGGAGAATAATATTCAGCGTTGCAGCGATGACGGCGAACCGTCAGGAACTGCGGGGGTGCCTGTGCTTGACGTTATTCTTAAAAGCGAGGTAAAGGATGTCTGCGTTGTTGTTACACGTTACTTTGGAGGTATCCTTTTAGGTGCAGGGGGGCTGGTAAGAGCCTATTCCCATGCTTCAAAAATCGCGCTTGACGCCGGCGGAATTATCACCATGGCGCCATGCGTCGTGCTTCAGGTAGAGGCCGACTATTCTTTGTATGAAAGAATTCGTATAATGCTTGAGGAGAATTCAGCCAATATTGAAGACTGTGTTTTTTCTGACAACGTTAAAATCGTTTTCTCTATAAGAGATACTCGTATTGATGATATTTCCAAAAAGCTTACAGAACTCAGCAACGGCAGATATACTTTTGTTAAAATCGGAGAAAAATACGCTAAAGTATAATTAAAAAATCCCGTGCAGTAAAGCACGGGATTACTTCATTTATATAATATCTGAATTTTAATCAAATTTATCTTCTTCAAGATAGATCACGTTTATTTCGGGATGATTGAAAAGCCTGAGAGGAAATTCGGCATTCCCAAGCCCTCGGCTGACTATAAGCTGAGGTCTCTGGCCGAAAGAGCCGCGGGCATATTTAGGAAACATTCCCTGACCGGGGCTGTATATCGGGCCGAGAAAAGGCAGTATAAATTGCCCGCCGTGAGCGTGGCCGGAGAGCTGAAGGTCAAAATCATACTGCATATAATTGTTTTCTTTTACCTTTTCAAAATTTTCCGGGAAATGGCTTAAAACAATTTTAAAACCTTTAAGTTTATCAAGCTCAGCAAAGTAAGGGCTCATGTCCTTGTATTTAAAAGTTCCTTTTTTCCTTGCTTTATAATCCTTGAAATCTGCTTGGTTTTCATCAAGGCCCAGAAAGTTTATCCTGTTGGAATTTATCATTATTTGCGCCGATTCGTTTAACAGAACTATAAATCCAAGGTCTGAAAGCTCTTTCATCAATTCTTCAAAATTATCAAGTCTGCGCTCATGATTACCGGTAATGTAAAACACAGGTGCAATTTTAAGCAGTTCTTTGCCGAACTCAAACATCTTTTCCTTGTTTTTGCATTTGTCGTTTATATAGTCGCCGGTGATAGCAATAATGTCCGGATTGATTTCATTAAGCTCTTTAAGCACTTTTTTAAACGGCTTTGAGTGTAAATCAGACAGTTGTGCTATGCTGACTGAGCCTTTTATTTTATCGCTTAAAATAATGTATTCGGTTTTGTCTATCGTGTTGTTCTGAAAATAACAGAAGATGCCGAAAAGTACTATCAATACGATAGCAATTAGTATATAAATCATAATTTTAACCTCATTTTGATAATAAACTGTTAATTATAATAAGTCAAGAGAAATAATTTTGAATAAAAAAGGGTTTATAGTCTATAATACGTATTATTTATCAGAAAATTGATTTCGGTGATTATTTTGGAAAAAACTATCAGAGAAAAGACAGAAGAAACTGAAAGAAAATTTTTAAGCGAATATGCTTCTCTTTCCAGTGCTTCCCTCGGCAGAGATACGCCTGAAGATGAATGTTTTATCCGCACATGTTATCAGCGGGACAGAGACAGAATTATCCATTCTTCGGCATTCAGGCGTCTCAAGCACAAAACTCAGGTTTTTCTTGCCCCTCAAAGCGATTATTACAGAACAAGGCTTACTCATACGCTTGAGGTTGCTCAGATTGCCCGTACGATTGCAAGAGCGCTCAGACTCAATGAAGATCTTACCGAGGCGGCTTCACTTGGGCATGATTTGGGGCATACTCCTTTCGGTCATGCAGGAGAAAAAGCACTCAACGATTTGACTGACGCGGGTTTCCGCCATAACGAACAGAGCGTTCGCGTTGTGGAAAAGCTTGAAAAGCAGGGGAAAGGACTAAATCTTACCAAAGAAGTGCGTAACGCTATTTTATGCCATAGCGGCAAAGATAAAGCGTTTACGCTTGAAGGGCGTGTGCTTCGCTATGCTGATAAAATAGCCTATATCAATCATGATATTGATGATGCCGTAGCCGCAGGTATTATGGGGGAGGAAGATATTCCCCTCAGTCTGAGGCAGCTTCTCGGATTTAGAAAAACGCAGCGAATAAATACTCTTGTATCAGATATTATTACCAACAGTTCAGAAGATATATGCATGAGCAGTGAATGTGAAAAAGCCTTTTATGAACTGAGGTCATTTATGTTCAGAAATGTGTACGAAAGCAATGTGTGCCGCGCTGAAGATGAAAAGGCTTATTATATTGTGGAAAGGCTTTATAAATATTATCTTGAAAACATCAATAAGATGCCCGATACATATGTGAAAATTGCAAATGAGGAGAATTCTCAAAGAGCGGTTTGCGATTATATTGCAGGAATGAGCGATACTTTCGCCCTTAGGGAATATAACAGGCTGTTCATACCTAAATTTGCTGAATTTTAAATAAAGGATAAAATAAGGAAAGGAGTTGGGAACTTGGCTTTAAATGAATCGTTTTTACAGGAACTTAAATATAAAACTGACATTTCAGATATAATTTCTTCTTATGTAAGCCTTAAAAAAAGAGGCTCTACCTTTGTAGGACTCTGCCCGTTTCACAATGAAAAAACTCCTTCTTTTACCGTATATCCGGAAACGCAGTCGTTTTATTGCTTTGGATGCGGCGCAGGCGGTGACGCAGTAACATTCATAAAGAAAATAGAAAATTTAGACTATATTGACGCCGTTAAAATGCTTGCGCAAAGGGCGGGGCTTCAAATGCCCACAGACGGTTTTGACGATAGCATATCAAAACGCCGCCGCAGGATATACGAGGCTAACAGAGCGGCTGCAAAGTATTTTTATTCTGTCCTTATGAGTGAAGAGGGAACAAAAGCCCTTGAATATTACAGAAACAGAAAGCTTACGTTAAGTACTATAAAGAAATTCGGCTTAGGCTATGCGCCTGATAAATGGGACGGGCTCCTCAAGCACTTGCGCTCGTTAGGATTTTCGCTGAGTGAAATATATGAAGCGGGACTTGCTCGCAAAGGGCAGAAAAATAATTATTATGATTATTTCAGAAACCGTGTAATGACCCCGATTATCGATGTCCGCGGGAACATAGTTGGGTTCGGCGGAAGAGTTCTTGATGACAGCAAGCCTAAATATATGAATACAAACGATACGCTCGCCTATAAAAAAACAAATGAGGTTTTCGGGCTGAATTTTGCCAAAGACAGCGGCAAAAGCGAAATGATACTGTGTGAAGGCTATATGGACGTTATAGCTATGAATCAGGCAGGTTTTACTAACTGCGTTGCCGGCTGCGGTACAGCTCTCACAAATGAGCAGGTACACCTTATAAGCAGATATGCAAGTGATGTTATACTTGCATACGATAACGATGAAGCTGGAAGAAAAGCAGTTGACAAGGCAATAGGCCTTTTTGAAAATACTGATATAAATATAAGAATACCTGAATTTGAATACGGCAAAGATCCTGATGAAATAATTAAAAATGTAGGGGCAGAAAAATTCGGCTCAATGCTTGAAAAGGCGCTTAATAAAACAGAGTATTATATTCTTCGCCTTCGCAGAAAATTCAATATTGCTACTACCCAAGGCAAGATAGATTTTGCGGCGGCTGTTGTACCTGTTTTAGCTCATTCCGAGCCTGTAGAGCGTGATCTTTACATGAGCCGCATTTCAGAAGAAATAGGTATCAACAGAAGCTCATTGGAGGCGCAAATCAAAGATTACTTTGTAAAGAGCAAAAGAAAACAGAAGAAAAAAGAATTCAACGCGCCTGTTGTCAATTCTATAAGAGAAAATCAGAAACTCAGCAGGGATACAGGCGAAACATCAAAAATGATTCGTGCAGTTGACAGAATGCTTTATCTTCTGATAAAATATCCGGACTGTGCAAAACTTGCCTCAGAGTTTAAATCAGACGAGGTTCCTTCAGGATTTTTCAGAAAAGTTTTTGAAATTACCTGTGAGAATATAAAAAGCGGTTTTGACAATGACCTTATGAATTATTCGTCTTCGCTTTCAAGTGATGAACTCGGCAGACTGTCGGGTATAATCGCAAGGGGAAAGCACAGTGACAGCCCTAAAGAGGAATTTAAGGACTGCGTCAATGTAATACGCAATGAAAATTCAAAAAAAGAAAAAAAATCAGCCGCTGATATGACTGATGATGAGTTCAGAAAAATGTTCAATACATAATTCAAGAGGAGAAAGATTATGGAAAACAAAAATAAAAACAATATACCTCAGACTGCTGAAGATAAAAAAACAGCCGCTTTCAGAAAACTTGTTGAAAAAGGAAAGAGCGTAGGCCATCTTACAGCTCAGGAGATCGACAGTCTTATAGTTGACCTTGACCTTGATGTGGACGAGCTTGAAAAACTCAACGATATGATCGACGGCGCTAATATCAATATTATTGATGACTTTTCTTCAGAAGCGCTTGACGGAATTCCGCTTGAAGTTGATCTTCCTAAAGAAACAGACGCTGCAGATACTGTTGCTACAAATGACAGCGCAGCTATGGATGATCCTGTAAAGGTTTATCTTAAAGAGATAGGTAGAGTGCCCCTTCTTACACCCGAAGAGGAAATCGAGTATGCTATGCGAATAGCAGATGATGATCCTGTGGCAAAAAAGAGACTGGCAGAAGCTAACCTTCGTCTTGTTGTAAGTATAGCCAAGAGATATGTGGGCAGAGGCATGCAGTTCCTTGATCTTATTCAGGAAGGCAATATGGGCCTTATAAAAGCGGTAGACAAGTTTGATTATACCAAGGGCTTTAAATTTTCCACTTATGCTACATGGTGGATAAGACAGGCAATTACCAGAGCAATTGCGGATCAGGCAAGAACAATCAGAATACCTGTTCACATGGTAGAGACGATTAATAAAGTTAAAAAGGCAAACAGCCAGCTGCTTCACCAGAACGGCAAAGAGCCAACTCCCGAAGAGATTGCAGAATTTCTTGATATGCCTCAGGAAAAAGTGCGTGAGATTCTGCGTGTATCTCAAGAGCCTGTATCTCTTGAAACGCCAATAGGCGAAGAGGAGGATTCTCATCTCGGAGACTTCATTCCTGATGATGACGCGTTAGCTCCTGCTGATGCTGCTTCAATGAGCCTTCTTAAAGAACAGCTTGACGAAGTCCTCAAAACTCTCACTCCAAGAGAAGCAAAGGTTCTTTCTCTCAGATTTGGCCTTAAAGACGGCAATCCTAAAACTCTTGAAGAGGTCGGCAAGGAATTTAATGTTACCAGAGAGCGTATCAGACAGATTGAGGCTAAGGCACTCAGAAAACTCCGCCACCCGAGCAGAAGCAAAAAATTAAAGGACTTTTTGGACTGATGATTATAAAAGAACAGATAGACAGAATTAATGAGCTTGCCAGAAAATCCAAAGAAGCTGAACTTTCAGAGGATGAGAAAAAAGAGCAGGCAATGCTCAGAAGGCTTTATATTGACAGTATTAAAGAAAGTCTTACTTCCCAGTTGGACAACGCTTACATTGTTGATGAACATGGAAATAAGAAGAAGGTAAAAAGAAAAAGCAAATGGGAAAATTAATTGTTATAGAAGGTCTGGACGGCAGCGGTAAATCTACGCAGACAGAAATGCTTGAACAGAATCTTAAAAACGGCGGTATAAATTACAGAAAAATCAAACTGCCCGATTATGAAAGTCCGTCCAGTACACTTGTAAAAATGTATCTTTCAGGTGATTTCGGTAAAGACGCAGATAATGTGAATGCTTTTGCTGCGAGTGCGTTTTACGCTGTGGACAGGTATGCGTCATTCAATCTTGATTGGAAAAAAGATTATGAAAATGGCACCCTTATCGTGGCTGACAGATACGCTACCTCGAATTCAATATATCAGATGGAAAAGATAGAAAAAGACAGCTGGGATTCATACCTTGAATGGAGTGCGGATTTTGAATATTCGAAGCTCGGCATTCCTAAACCCGATGTTGTAATTTTCCTTGATATGCCGGTTGAAATTTCGCAGAGGCTTATGACTGAACGCTACGGCGGGGACGAGTCAGAAAAAGATGTTCATGAAAACAACGTTCAGTTCCTGAAAAACTGCAGAGAAGCTGCTTTGTATGCTGCCGGGAAAGAGGGCTGGAAAATAATCCGCTGCTCTGACGGAGAAAATCCGTATCCTGTTGAAGTTATTCAGAGTCAGCTTGTTGAATATATTAAAGAGGTTTTATGCTGAATTTTAAAACTCCAGAATTAAAAGACAGAGAATGGATATCGAAGTGTTTTTCTTATGCGCACAGTATGAACTGTGAATACACTTTCGGCAATATATATATGTGGCGTGCAGCTTATAAAACTTTTGTTGCCCATTATGATGATTTTGTAATATGCCGTTGGGGAGCAAAAGATAAAATTATGTATTCTTTGCCGATTGGTGAGGGCGATTTCAGAGAAGCTGTAAGTGCAATAATAAGAGATGCATCGTCACTCGGTATAACACCGAGGATATACGGCGTTACTGAGAGTTATAAGGCTGAGATAGAATCGGATTTCCCCGATATGTTTTCTTTTGAGCATGATGACGGGAACTATGATTATATCTATAAAGTTTCCGATCTTGCGTCTCTATCAGGCAAAAAATATCATTCTAAAAGAAATCATATTTCAAATTTTGTTAAGAATTATCCTGACTGGTCTTACGAGAATATCAATGCGCAGAACATTTCCGAATGTATTGATCTTCACACAAGCTGGATTGAGAATAAAGATAATGCTGATAGTGACAGCGACTATTCTCTTGAGTTTGAAGCCGTTTTATCAGGTTTTGAAAATTATTCAGATATAGGCTTCAAAGGCGGTTTAATACGTGTAAATAATAAACCTATTGCCTATACTTTCGGTGAAAAACTTAATGATCATTGCTTTGTCACTCATTTTGAAAAAGCGCCGTCAGATATTCAGGGCGCTTATGCTATAATTAACCGTGAATTTGCAAAGCGTCTTGAAGAAGACGGATTTATATATGTAAACAGAGAAGAGGATCTCGGTATTCCAGGACTGCGTAAAGCAAAGCAGTCATATAAGCCTGAAATATGGCTGATAAAGGAAACGGCGGTGTACAATGGCTGATAAAATTGCATTTACCGCCGATAAAGCTCAAATCATTGCTTTGTGGTCAAGCGTATTCGGTGATTCGGTTCAGGATATAACTTTCTTCCTTGATAACTGCACTCACAAGAAGTGCCTTGGCTATTTCGCAGAAGATAAACTTGTTTCAATGATTTTTATTATTGAATGTTCTTACTGCGGTAAATCAGGCGGATATATTTATGCCGTATCAACTTATAGTGAAAACAGGGGCAGGGGATACGCTTCAAAGCTTATTAGTAAAGCAAAGAATATCGGTTACGATTTTCTGTGGCTTATTCCGGCTAACGATTCGCTTTTTGATTATTATAAAAATTTAGGCTTTGAAACTAAGCTTTATTCAGATAAAAAATATGAAAACTGTATCGTTTTTAATGAAAGCGAAGAAATATGCGAGTATCTGTATGAGGGAAGCGATTATGAGTACCCTCGTGGTATGGTTTATTCGGAACAGTACTTTCAAGAAGGCGGAACAGGCTTTAAAGTAAAGGAGTAATTTATATGGTATATGTATTTCTTGCAGATGGTTTTGAAATCATAGAGGCGCTTTCACCTGTTGATATGCTCAGAAGAGCCGGTATAGAGGTTAAAACAGTAGGCGTTACAGGCCAGGTAGTTCAGGCTTCCTGTGGCGTAAAAGTTACTGCTGATGTTATGCCCGAGGAGGTCAGCATAGAATCAGCACAGGCGGTTGTTATTCCCGGCGGACTTCCGGGTGTCACAAACCTTGAAGAAAGTGAATTTGTTAAAGACTGTGTTTTAAAAGCAGCTGACAGCGGGAAATTTGTATGCGCAATTTGCGCAGGGCCTTCACTTATCGGAAAACTCGGTCTTCTTAAGGGGAAAAACGCTATTTCATATCCCGGATTTGAACAGTATCTTGAAGGTGCAGAGATTTCATCTGAATATGTTGTAAGAGACGGTAATTTTATCACAGCAAGAGGCGCCGGTGTTTCCGTGGATTTCGGTCTTGAAATAGTAGCGGCTTTAAACGGAAAAGAAGCTTCAGATAAAGTTAGGAAAACAATCCAGTGCAGATAAAAAAAGAATTGCGGGCAGCTTTTTCCGAAAAACGCAGAATGATTACTGATAAAACTGAAAAAGACAATGCTATATGCAGTGCTTTTCTTAACAGTGATATTTATAATTCAGCTGATGAAATACTTTGCTACTGCAGTTTCGGAAGTGAGATAGATACATCGAAAATTATTGAAACTTCTTTGAATGACGGTAAAAAACTGTATCTTCCGAAATGCACAGATAAAAACGGCAGTATGACGTTCTATTTAGTATCTGATATAAGAAATCTGGTAAAAGGTACTTTCGGTATTTCTGAGCCTGATACTGAAAAATGCAGCCCTGTCTTTGAGTTTCACAATGCTGTCTGTGTTGTTCCGGGGCTGTCTTTTGACAGAAACGGGCTCAGATTAGGTTACGGAAAAGGCTATTATGACAGATTTTTAGAAAAATTTACAATTAAAAGTGCAGGATTGTGCTATAATGATTTAATAAGCAGTTCTTTGCCGGCTGAAAAATACGATTTGCCGGTTGATTACATATTTACTGAAACAGAAATTATCAAGGTGTAAAGGAGGCTTTTTATGGCGGACGATTTCAAACTTGATGAAACCGGAATAAATCTTTCCGAAACAGATTCTCACGGAGAGGAAAAAGACGTATATTTTACTAATCAGGATTATTCCGGTATAAAAACGGATAAAAAAGCAACCGGAGCGGCAGCTAAAAAAGCAAACAAAAAGAAAACTAAAATTGCCAGCGTTTCTTCTACCTATTGGTTTTTCATAATTGTTATCGCTGTTTCTATGGTTATATCCGTTTATGCAATTTTCTGCATTAATGATATTTTCGGAATGACGAAGTCAAAATCATCAGTTACAGTAAACTATACACAGGATATAGAATCAACGTCTGACGCAATAGATCTTCTTGCTGATTATGATCTTATTACCTGTAAGAATTTCTGTAAGTTCTATATAAAGCTTGCTTCAGCTGTCGTAGGGGATTACGATGTTACCGGCCCTTACAAAGCAGGTGTGTATTATCTTAACGGGCAGATGGGTCTCGAAGGTATGCTCATCAATATGATGGGTGAAGCTGATACTACGGAAACCGTAAGAATAATGTTCCCTGAAGGCTATACCGTTCCGGAGATCGTTGATCTTCTTGTTGAAAATGAGGTTTGCGACAGGGCTTCTCTGCTTTCTGTTATTGAATCAACAGATTTCTCGTATTCTCTTGTTTCAGATCTTCAGTCTAAAGAAACTGTTCCGTACAGACTTGAAGGATATCTGTTCCCCGATACCTACGATTTCTATATCGGTCAGAGTGCATCAAGCGTTATTGAAACATTCCTTAATCACTTTGAGGAGGTTATCACAGAAGAACACAGAGCTAAGGCTGAAGAACTTGGATATACAATGGATGAAGTTATCACCATTGCATCAATCGTTCAGGCAGAGGCGGGTTCAGAAGATCAAATGAGTACTATTGCGGCTGTTATTGAAAACAGACTTGCCGATACTACAAACTTCCCGTCCCTTGGATGTCAGTCAACAAGTGACTATATTAATAATAAGGTTGCGCCGGCCCTTTCCTCAACGTCTGCGCATACAGCTGATTACTATTTACAGTATTACAACACAAATTCTGATTCAACTGTTGTGGGATTGCCTGAAGGCCCGATCTGTAATCCTGGTCTTGCCGCTATTGAAGCGGTACTCAATCCTGCAGACATTGACGATTATTTCTTCTTCCATGATATGGACGGAAACCTTTATACTGCTGAAACATATTCAGAGTTTAGAACGCTTATTCAGAAATATGCTCCGTATCTGAGCTACTAAGTGGGTGATAATATGCAGAAATTGGAATTACTTTCACCCGCAGGCGATTTTGAACGCCTGAAGCTTGCTGTTAAGTTCGGCGCAGACGCCGTGTATGTCGGCGGCAGTAAATTCGGAATGCGTTCTAATCCGTCTAATTTTGATGAAAATCAATTAAAGGAAGCAGTTGAATTTGTCCATTTACACGGCAAAAAACTTTATCTTACCTGTAATACGCTTCCAAGAAACAATGAAATACCTGAACTTCCTGAATTTCTGAAATATGCGCAGGATGTTGGTGTTGACGCATTTATAATTGCAGACATGGGCGTTTTGCAGTTGGCTAAGAAATATGCGCCTGATGTTGAGATACATGTTTCAACACAGGCAGGAATCGTTAATTACGCCGCTGCCAATGCATATTATGAAATGGGCGCTTCACGTGTTGTTACTGCAAGAGAACTTTCTCTTGAAGAAATAAAGACTATACGTGAAAATTGCCCTGAGGAGCTTGAAATTGAAGCTTTTGTGCACGGAGCTATGTGTATGAGCTTCAGCGGCAGATGTATCCTTTCCGATTATCTCACAGGGCGAGATGCTAACAGGGGAGACTGTGCTCAGCCATGCAGATGGAAATACAGCCTTGTAGAAGAAAAACGCCCTGGGGAATACTTTTCTATTAATGAAGAAAAAGACGGAACATATATTTTTAATTCGCGTGATCTCTGTATGATCAATCATATTCCAGAGCTTGTTGCTGCCGGTATCAATTCCTTTAAAATTGAAGGCAGAGCAAAAAGCGAATATTATACTGCGGCTATTACACATGCGTACCGTGCAGCTATTGATGAGTATTTAAAAGATCCTTCAGATGATTTTAAACCATCCGGCTGGATACTTGATGAAATCAACAGAATGAGCCACAGGGAATATACTACGGGCTTTTATTTCGGGCCGATTGTTAAAGGTCAGGTAACGGATTACGGCGGATATGTACGTTCCTGGGAAGTTTGCGCGTTGTTTAAAAGCATTGAAGGAAACAGAATAACCGTCTTCCAGCGCAATAGATTCTTTGAGGGTGAAGAACTTGAAGTTCTTGAACCGTTTAAAGAGCCTTATACAGTAAGAGTTTCAAATCTGTTTTGTGAAACAGATAATGAAAAGACTTCCGTTGCAAATAAGGCAACTGCTGTATATTCGTTTGATTCGGATAAACCTGTAACTGCCGATGCTATTTTCAGACGAAAAGTTGATTAAAATTAATTGCCCTCGTGAATAATATCACGGGGGCTTGTTTTATGGGAAAACGAATTTTGTGTTTGGCAGCAGCTTTAACTTTTCTTTTTGTTGCTGCAATAGGGAGAACAGGGTATGTTGCGCTGAGCGGGGATTATACGGTTTCTTCCGGCTATAACAGCTATACTTTAACTGTCTCAACACAAAAACAGACTCTGTTTGACAGAAATATGCAAAAAATGAATAACAATAAAAATGCTCTTGTTGCTATTATCAGACCTAATGAAAACTGCCTGTCAGAACTGGGGCTTCTGTTTGAACAGAATGAGATTTCCGATATAGCTCAGGAACTTTCACAAGGCTATCCTGTTGTGAAAAAAGTGGAGCATTATGCATCTTGTAAATATATAAAAATTGTAGAAGTAAAAGAGTCTGATTCTTCTGCTTTGATAAAATTTTTGCAAAAGCAATATGGTGAGAACGCCTATGAACAGAGCATAAACTTCGGTGTAGACGCAAAGGGCAGACTTCTTGAAGGTGACGAAGGAGAAATATCCGAGGAGTTCAATTCGGATATTGCACAAGGTGTGGTTTTTACAATAAATAACGAGATACAAAAGGCTGTAGAAGATGCTGCAAAATACATGCGAAAGGGTGCTGTGGTTGTAATGGACGCTGATACAGCAGAGGTTCTTGCCATGTATTCAGCTCCTGATGACAATATGTTCCGTCCTGTTATGTCATATACAGTAGGCTCTGTTTTTAAACTTGTTGTTTCGGCATGCGCACTTGAAAACGGTGTTGATTTTGATTTTACCTGCACAGGCAGTGTTCAAGTAGGGGATACAGAGTTTTCTTGTCAAAACGGCAAAAAACACGGAGATGAAAATATTGAAAAGGCACTTGCAAATTCATGCAATTGCTATTTTGTTAAAATGGCGCTGGAACTCGGAGCAGAAAAACTGCACGAAACGGCGCAGGCTCTGGGCTTTGGAGGAAATACAGAAATTATGCCCGGTTATGTAATTTCTGATGGTAATTTGCCTGATCTGGGTACTTTACAGTCGTCAAAGGGGCAGTTATCCTTGCTTGGATTCGGTCAGGGACTGTTGACATCCACACCTTTACAGTTTTGTACAGCGCTCTGCGCATTGTCAAACGGAGGGCTTTACACTGAGCCGAGACTGGTAACTGCAACCGTTGATATAACTGGCAAGCAAGACACAACTGAATACAATCCTTCTAACAGAGTTATAAGCGAAAAAACGTCTGAAACTTTGCTTGAATATATGCGTTACGTTGTTACGAACGGCACAGGCTCGGCAGCAGATTACAATGACCTTTCAGGCGGAAAAACCTCAACGGCTCAAAGCGGTATATATCAGGACGGAAAAGAAGTTCTGAACACATGGTTTGCCGGCGTTTATCCTTATAATGATCCTAAATACTGCATTGTTGTAATGACGGAAAACGGCAAAAGCGGTTCAACTGATTGCTGTCCTATATTTCGTACTATTGTTGAAAATATAACTTAATTGTGATATAATTAATGTGCATTAATTCACAAAGAGGTGGTTGTATGCAGTCAACTAAAATCAAAACATTGCTAATATATAAATATCTCAGAAAATATTCAGATAAGGATAATCCGCTTTCATCTCATCAGCTTATAGAGATGCTCAATAAAGACGGAGTTGTATGTGAAAGAAAAAGTATTTACGCAGATGTAAAGGCTTTAAATGAGATCGGTATCAGAATTGAATCTGTTCTTTCTCCCAAGCGCGGCTTTTATCTTGCTTCAAGGGATTTTGAAACTCCCGAAGTTCGTCTTCTCGTAGATGCAGTAAAGTCGGCTGGGTTCATTACTCCTCAGATGACGCGTTCTCTTACTTCCAAACTCAAAGGCCTTTTGTCTGAAAACCAGGCAAATTCGCTTTCTTCTCAGGTTTACAGAGATGATGTAAATAAATGCGATAATGAGAACATCTATAAATTTATTGATTTGCTCGATAAGGCTATTTCAAGCAAGAAGAAAGTTACAATAAAATACAGAACTCGAAAGATAGATAAAGAAAACCGAAAGAGCTTTACCACTAAAATATTTGTTGTTTCTCCCTATGCTCTGATATGGAAAGATGATAGATATTACCTTGTATGCAATAAGAGCACACATGATAACCTGATGAATCTGCGGCTTGACAGAATTAGAGAAATAACCGTGCTTGAAGATACAGCCAGACCTGTGCATGAGTGCAGTGAATATGATGTGTTTGATGCCGCTGACTATTCTTCTAAAATGTTTAATATGTTCAGCGGTAAAGTTGAAAATGTAACATTAAGGTGCCACCTTGATTTACGTGAACAGATACTTGATAGATTCGGTTCAAATATTCCTCTTGTAGCAGTTGATATTCAGCATTTTGAAACTAACGTCAAGGTTGCAGTTAGTGACGGTTTTGTTTCATGGATAATGCAGTTCGGTGATAAAATTAAAGTTATAAGACCTAATCATCTTGCAGACAGCGTCAGCAATAAGGCAAGAAAGATTGCTTCCGTATATGAGGAGAAGGGAAAAGGCGCTACATATTGTTAACGAAAAAAGGCTTATGCATTTAATGCATAAGCCTTAATTTTTATTTAGTCTGATATTCAAGCATTATTAAAACTCATTTTGATTAAGTCCTACTTCGTCGTCCCAGTCGCCCTGAGATGTGGTAATGCTGTTTACTAAACTAAACTTTTCTATCTCCAGTGAAGGAGATTCATAAAACTTTTTCATCAATACTCCTCCTTACTGAAATATTGCTGAATCGCTGACGATATTTCCGTAAACGATTGTCTGAACTGTTGTTTGTTTTCCGTTGTTCATATACGTGTAAGAGTATTTTACGTATGCTCTTGTGTATACGGTAGTTCCTGAATTAAATGCCTCTTCTGCGCCGCTGAAGGTGAGGGAATACTGTTTGCTGTCCACGCCCTGAACTTTGCTCTTGATGAAGCTGACACCGTTTCCGCCGTAAACAAAAGCTTCTGCATTCGTTCCCAAAGACTGATCTGTAGTGTACAGCGTTCCTACTTCTGTGATTTTTACATCACTTGATGTGCCGGCTGAATAAGCACTGAAAGTAGTGAATTTATCTCCGTTATCTCCGCTTGCTTTAGGTGAGCTATATACAAACGGCATCATGTTATCAAGTCGGTACAGTTCATCTTTTGTAAAGCTGTTGTAAAGTATACCATTGATATAATAATTGTTTGAGGATTTAGTTAACGTATAGAAATCCATGTCTCTGTTAGCAAAGAATTTATATGAATTTCCGTATGACGCAACGCTGTATGTATCATTTTGCTTAATTAGAATTGCGTATGCGTCCTCGTCAGCTTTTACCGTATAACAGTCATCGTATCCGATACCGTCGAAAATAACTTCTCCATCAAGTGTTATAGTGTAGTTTGCGTCTGTAATTCGGTAAACCGGCTGAATGGTTATGCTATTTTTTTCTCCTGCCAGTTCTGAAACGGTATAGGTGTCAAAAGAGTAATTAGAATCATTTACTTTCCAGCCTGTAAATTCATAAAACGGCATATCCTGAATGTTGTATGTTTCGTTTCCTGTATTTACAGATTTTGTTCCGAGTGTTATTTGAGCTTCTGGGGATAGATACAGCGTCTGTATATCTCTGCCGTACTGATTTTTGATCGTTACGGGAACTGCTTCTGATGCCTGTTCAGAATCGGAACAATAAGCTTTAATAACAGAATCACTCTGTATTCTTACCGTATATTCATTTGATACGTTTGTTATAACTTTTTCCGATGACTGACCGCCGTTATCAGCTAATGAAGTAACTACCCATTTGTAGCATGTAAGGTCTCCGAGATCTCCGTTTTCATTAGCGTTAAGAAGAACGGTATCGCCGTAATAATGCAGTTCTGCGTCTTTTACGGTGGCGACATACTGATCGTTTTTGTATACTTCAAAAGTTACGGTATATGATTTTCTCTTGTTCGTCTGATCATTGTTTGCCGTATTTAATTCCGTAAACATATCAGTAATAATTGAATCAAGGGAAATATTAGTTCCGTCAACGGATTCCTGTGGTGCATTGTAATAAATGTGCCCGTTGTATGTTGCGTATGCTGTTGCTCCTTCTTCGTAAGAATATTCAGGAGCATCGTATTTTGTTCCGTTTTTATCGGCAAGCCCCTTAATTGAGGTTTCCTGTTCAAGATAAGATTGTTCAAAAGCATTCATATCTTGTGTGGCGTAAATTTCCATAAATGCGTCATAAACGGAGTAGTCAGGAGCGGGCGCCGTAAGGTTATTTATCTTTTCATAAACTTTGTCATATAAATCATAACTCTTTTGCTGAAGTTCAGAAGGCTGCTGAGGATTTTCAATTTCAACAGTAAATTTATATCCGTTTGTTTCAATCTCCTGCTCATAGCCGTCATACATTGCAATGTTCAGTTCATCGTTGTTTTCTTCAAAATATACGGCATTCTGATACGCGTATACAACGTCGAGCCATGATCCAATAGTGTATGTTTGTTCATCAGCTGAGCCTACATATCCACCCACACCGTTAGAAACGGTGTCTTTTACATTCTCGTCATTTATGGCTTCTCTCAGCTTATCGAAATTTGCATGATGTCTCAGTTTGTAATATGTCTGATAAACCGCTTCTACAATATCTGTAATAGTTTCGTTTCTGGTACCGTCTTCATTCAGCTCATCTTCGAATGGATTTGTTACAAGTTCGTTTACTTTATCCACTGAAGCCTCATAAGCTTTCTTAAATTCGTTCCACGAATCAATCGTAAAGCCTTCGCTGTTATCTGAATAGTACATTGCATTAATATCTACGTTTGTTCTTAATGCGTTAAGAGAAGCGTAACCGTCGTTATCAATATATGATACGGTTTCAGTGTAGTTGTTTACCAGATCTTCTACTTCATCGGCAATTGTCTGTGCAGCTTCCTGCATTCTGTCCTTGTCAACATAATTGCCGTTTCTGTAGTTGAGGTCGGTAAGCCTCTGATAAGGATTATATTTCATCATATTATCAGCGGCTACAAGAGCGTCATACATATCAGATTCAGATATAAGACTGAGATCTGATGTTGTTAACGTTTTTGCACCCTGCTCAAGAGCAGTTCGAATAGGCTCAACATTGATTATATAATAGGTTGCAGAGTTGCCGTCTGCTATTGCGCCTATTTCATCAGATGTTATTTTAATAGCATCTTCATTACTTTGCTCCCCTTTGGTGAATGAATAAATGCCTCCGCGTGAATTGCTGCTGACATCGCAGGATATACCGTTATTACCAAAGGAAAGCTTATTTCCGTCCATATCAGTGAATACAACATTCGGATTAACTATAAGCAGATTACTGTCCGAATTTGAAAATGCATCGCTGTTCAGAACTGCCGAAAAATATCCATACTGGTGAATATTTTGCTCATTTGTGTCATTGAAACCTGAGCCGCGAACATCACTGTTTGCCACTTTGTGCATGTATGTCGAAGGCCAGAAGAAATCAGTTGCGTTTGCTTCGTTATCATTAAGTGAATAAAGATATAATGCATTGTCCTCCTGGCTGTTCATAGTCAGATTGCTGTTTGCAAGATAAATGTTTTCGAGACCACGATTATCTCCTGTGTTGGAGTCGTCCCTGAAATATCTTACTTTGATGGGGAACGAAGTTTCGTTTTCACCGTCATAAAGAGCAATGTAACTGTCGCCGTATACGCTCATGGCAACATTTTCTCCGTCCCATACATAGTTGCCGCCGCCGAAAATTCCTGTCCTTCTGTATTTATAAGCGTATCTTATTTCATAAGCGTTTCCGTCGTTTGCAAGTTCACCGTTTATTCCTGCTGCTATATCATCAGCATCAGGTTGCCAACCGCTCTGGTTTTGAACTGCCCCCAAAGAATCTCCGTCACTTGCAATTATGTTTCCTTGAATCTGTTCCTGACCCATATATGAAGTATAACGGTTATTTGATTGGTAATCAGGAGTCCAAAGTACAAGATCATCTATCGCTTTTATAAATTCTTGGGTACATTCCGCCATCTCGGCATCTACGTTTACTGTGCCGTAATCACGTACTTCAATAAGTCTTTGGGCTTCTTTGTAGCACTTGTATGCTTCAGGTGTGTTCATATATATATTTCCTGAAGTTACGATATCTTCAAATGAAGAAACGCAGGCTTCAAGAGAATCAAGATTAAGCGGCAGATCTATATGAGCTTCCGTTGCGGTAAACGCTCTGTCATAGAAAGTAAGATCTTTATAAGTTCCGTATATACCTGTAGTGTTTCCTGCAACATCATCAAATCCAAGACCTGCAAACATATAGCCTGAAGATACCGGCATTTCGGGTATGCCGTTTGGTGTATCTATTCTTGCAACTTCTACATAATCCATATAGAGGATAAGAGTTTTTCCGTCATATGTAAGCGTGTACGAAATCTCTTCTCCTTCTAGCGGAATTCTATCAGAAGTTTTCGTATTGTAATTTCCGTCACCAGCGTATACGGCAAGTGTGCCGTCATTAAGCAGATAAATGTATGCAAGACCTTCGGTGTACAGATCGTTGTTTGCGTCTCTTGATACACTGATTATGGGGCGTTTTGAAAAGTCAAATACTTTTTCTCCGTTTATGGATACATCTTCGCTCTTTTTAATGTAATCAAATGTTATTGTAAAGTTCTGCGAAAACAGTTTTTCCTCCACCACCGGGTTATTTATTGCAACTTCGGAACAGTACATACTCAATTCGCCGTTGCTCATAGATAGGTAGGGAGTTGTGGTAGCACCGTAATGGGAATTCTGAGAACTTGCGTTTATTGTGGCGTCAAAAGTATTGCCGCTTCCGTCGTCTATGCCACCCTGCCAGTTCCAACCGTTTCCGCTGAATGTATATTCGTTTGAGAATACATATTGAGTGGTGCCTATTTCAGGTGTAAAAGTGTAGGCGTCAAGCAGTGCCTGATATTCATCATTTGTGATCTGAACAACAGAGCCGTGTCTGGGAGAAAATCCGTCAAGACTGTAGTCATCCGTGCTCATAAGTTCATAGTTTTCAAAATCATTTGTAATCTGAAATACAAATGAACCGTTAACATATTCGTCAAGCATAAGGATCCAAGTGTCTGTTCCGGCAATATTGTACATTGAGTTTCCTTCCACAGCCTGATCTGTCATTGTGCAGTCGGTAAAATTACTGTATGTACCTGTAAGCGAATCAGATGTAACATATCCAACAGTTGCATTGTTTTCATCTTTATAAAAAAGATAATATTTTCCGTTGTACTCAACAATATCTCCGTCAATGGCTGCTCCCTGAGATGCTTTATAGAGCACTTTGGGATCATCAAAGTTGATAAAATCGTCTGTGTAGGAATAGTATATTGCTTCATCCCAGTTGCCTAAGTAATTAGACCAATAAACCATATAGCGGCCAACAGAACTATCGTATATTACCTGCGGCGCCCATGCTCTTATTGTTGTTTCAAAACCGGATTTATCAGCAACGTCAAAAATTGATATCTGATACCAGTTTACAAGGTCGTCTGAATGCCAGAAAACCAAATTTGTATCACCGGCCCAGCTTTCATGCATTCCGCCTGATGATGCGTCCATATCAGTGGCTACAAGATAGTATCCGTCATCTTTGCTGCCCTTAAATATGTAGGGATCGCGTGCGTAGCCTGAACTGGTTTCTGACGAACCGGCCAGCTGTGTATTAACAGAAGGGGAATCAGGATTGAAAGTTCCTTCTTCGTGCGAAATGATAGGTCTGTTATAATTCAATGGCTGATAATTATAACCGTCCTCCGATACAGCAAATCTTATTTGCTGGCCATATTGGCTGTTTGAAGTAAAGTAGGCAAACAGATATTTCGTATCGGCGCTTGATTCTCCCTTGTTGTAAGCGTACGCGATTACCGGTGCGCTTGTCGCAAGCAGAACAACCGCCAGAAATAAAGCAGTTAGCCTTTTAGAAAAATGTTTTTTCATATATAACCTCCTGTTTAAACCGCTTTTAACAGCGGTTGTTACTTAAAATGGACATTTTGTATATTATTGATTATATTGACAAAGGACTTGATATATTCACATATATAATATGTATATAAATTAGACAATTATTTATGATTGAATATGCTATTTAGATTTAAGAAACACATGAAAATCGGTGTGGAATATTAATTTTAGCTTTCTTAATTGTAAATTTTTTATTAATGTTTGTTCATTTAAACTAATTTAAAAAACTATGAAAAATTTATAAAAAAAGTAAAATACTTCCAATTTAATTGAGTGAATTTTTATGAATTTATGTGTTATGAACATAAATTTTAAATTCCTATTTACTTTTTTTTATAAATATGTTATATTTTAAAAGTATTAAAAAAATGGATATTTGTATAGTTTATTCCAAATGTAAACACATTATACAAAATGTCCATTTTACGAAATATGCCTAAAATTTCTGCTTCTGCAGAAAGGCATTATTTAGGAGGTAACATATGAAGAAACACCTGTCCAAAAGGTTGCTTTCTCTGTTCCTTGCTGTTGTTATGGTGGTAACTTGCGCACCATTTGTAGCTTTCGCTACAACAGAGGGAAGAGGCGGAAACTCCCATTATCTTTTCGCCTATTTCACTGGGGACAGTGATGAAAGCGTACGCCTTGCTGTGTCTGACGACGGCCTTAACTTTGAGGCTCTGAACGGTAACCTTCCTGTTCTTGAAGGTTATCCGAGTGAGATTTACACAGTAAATGATGTTGAGGGTATTGCAGCTTCCGGCAAAGTAAGAGACCCATATATCTTACCTAAGCAGGACGGCAGCGGCTTTTATATCCTCGGAACTGATCTTGAAACTTATGGCGCAACAGATTACAGAAACTCAAAACTTCTTATCTGGGACGTGCCTTCAGATTCATTTGATCAGATAGAATCAATTAAGCCTTGGGCTGTTGAAACTGCGGGTTGGTTTTCAAACTATCAGATTCAGCAAAACAGTCCTTCATCAAATGGCAGAGCTGACTTTTATGCATGGGCTCCTGAAGCTATCTGGGATAGCTCAAAAAACATGTATATGATGTACTGGAGTGCCGGTACTTCAAAAACTGCAGGTGAAAACTATGATTCACTTCGTGTTCATTATGCATATACAAGTGATTTCAAAACTTTCTACAATGCAGACGGTCAGGAAATCAACGCTGCCAACGGAATTGAACCGCAGGTTCTTTATGATCCCGGTTACCAGTCAATAGATGCTGATATTCTTAAAATTGATGACAACAAATATTGGATGGTTTTCAAAGATGAGAGAAGCAGCGGTAAGACTATCCATTACGCTACTTCTACAAGCCTTCCGGGAAATTGGCAGGATGCCGGTATGTATACTGATTCAGATCTTCAGTCTCCTCTTGAAGGTCCGTTCCTTTATCAGCTTCCGGACGATTCAGTTGTTCTTATGGCTGACTATTATTCAAACAACGTTGGCTATTTCATATCTATGAACAACACTGATCTTAATAACATTAATAATTTTACTAATAACTCTATTTCAAGAGCTGTTAATATAAATTATCTTTCACCTCGTCATGGTAATATTTGTAAAATATCAGAAGACGAATACAATAATCTTGTCAACAGTCTTGGCAAGGTAACATTCGACGGTACAGGTCTTACTGATAATACAGAAGCTAATGATCATCTGGTAGCAAGATATTTTGTAAACGATCAGGTTGAATCGGATACCACCGGAAACGGTTATAATCTTGATACTCATAATCTTACAGCTTCATTTGAGAATGAAAATACATATGCTAACTTTACGGCAAACGGTGGTACTTCAGGCAATCCGGGAAGCGGTTCATACGCATCTGTAAATATGGCTCAGATGGCTGAAGATAACAACTTTAATTCTAAAGATGGTATAACCATCAGCTGGTATTCAAAAACGAATCAAAGCGGTTATGAGCGTTACTTTGATCTTACAACAACCGGTATGGGTACTCTCGGAAGTGCTTATGGTGAGTATGCGTTTGTATCTACTAACGGTCTTACCGAAATGCAGCATGACGGTGTGCAGTATCAAACAGATACAAGCTCAACCCAGACAGGTCAGTGGCATCTTTACACAGTAACTATTACAGATAGGTATATGTGCCTTAGTGTTGACGGAAATGCGCGCAAGAGCTACTGGACTAATAAGGGAGCAAAACAGTTTAATCACACACCTCTTTATGGTGATACTTGTGATAGCACTTGGTTTGATGCTCTTGTAAGAGGTACGCTCTATATAGGTGCTTCTTCATATTCCGGAGACGCTCTGTTTGAAGGCGGTATTTATGACTTCAGAATTTATGACAGAGCTCTCGGCAATGCAGATATAGATGCTTCTCTTGAAGAACTTAATAGTGCTATATCTCTTGGTGATGATGTTGATATTGCTAATAGAATCTTTTATGATCCTATGGAGGATACAACAGTCAATGATCAGTCATATACTTCTTATGATAATACCGTAAATGACAGCACAATGGGCAATGTTCTTTCTACTAACGGTAGTTATACAGGTGCTCATAATGATTATGCGGGACAAGCTTCCGATAACGGCTATACAATATCTTTCTGGTATAATCCCGGAAGCGATTTGAACGGAGCAATCTTAACACTCGGCGATTGTACCCAGAGCGGTATGCAGTGGGACGAAGATAATAAGAAGTACTTTACTATTACTGAAACAGGAGAGCTTTGGTTCTGCTATAATGACGGAACTTCAAATTACTCTTATGCAGATATTACTAATCTGTTTAATGGTGAATTGTTAACAGATGAGTGGCAGCATATTACTATTCAGTTTGCTCCTAACGGCAGCCGTGAAATGATGTACGTATATGTTGCAGGTTCTCTTGTTAATCAGATAGACTGCTATCATTATGCTAATACTCAGGATGGCAGAACATTCTTTGACTTCTTTACTGATCTTACACTTGATGTGTCATACGGTGCTCCTGCTAACACAGGCTACGGCTGGTCAAACGGAAGCGGCTTTATTGATGACGTTTCAATTTATAAAGGTCTTTACAGTGCTGAATCACTTCTTGTTCAGGATGCAGTTGCTCATGCAGATACTCTTTTGAATGTTGCTGTTCAGGATTATAAGGATAAGATGGCTTCAATTGCAGCTGACGGTAATTCCTTATATACCAATATGGCAAACGCATATGATGCTTATGACAGAGCTCAGAGATATCTCGACGCTACTAATCCTCAGATGGGCGGCGTTACTTACGGAGAAGATGTTGATAAGCAGCACAGAGCAGAGCTTTATTATAATCTTACGGTAGCAAACAATGCTATGGAAGTTTATGAAAAGCCGCAGGATATAAACGGACTTACACAGGGTCAGACAAGACTTCAGACAGCAATTTCTTCAGATTATACTAATAATATGCTTTCTACCGTTTCTCTCGATCTTCCGAAAGAAAGACAGGGTGGATCGCTTACCAGTGACTCCGGTCAGAACATGTCCATACTTTCAGGCCCGTTCGTATGGATGTATACCGGAAATGAAAACGATACTCCTACAGCTCCGATTGGCGCTGGTGTTTATTGGCAGTATAAAACTTGGATAGCCATGTATGGTTCTTCAATTTATGTTGCTTCCGGAGATGTTGAACTTAATCAAAACTGGAAGATGATTAACTCAGGTGAAGGCGACAGTGTTGATCACGGCGGTTCTGTTGTTTCAACAATAGACTGGTACTATGATAATCCAAATGCTCAGGATATGGGTTATCTTAATAATCATGACGGTCCTTACTTCTACGTAGGTGAATCCAGCTGGACAGGTAGTGCTGCAGGCGGTAACTTCTATGCTTGGAACTATGGTTCAAACGTACTCAGCTATAATGAGGATAACGCTGAATCCAAGTTCGTTAGCGGAAATGGATATTATTACTCATTTACACCAACTTACGGTGGTATCACCAGAACATATGGTGGTATAGGAAGCAATGAATATTTCCAGGATCATACGTTTGCAAGTACCGGTAATATTTATGTTATAAATTATGCTAAGGTTAAAGATGCAATGCTTCAGTATACATCTTACCTTAAAAACATTACATCTTATACTCCTGAATCTGCAAGCGCGCTTCTTACAGCTTATGATAATCTTACAAGCACAAACTACATTTTCAATGTTGTAAGTGAAGCTAATGTAGCAGACCTCGCATCTGAACTTAAACAAAAAGTTGACGCTCTCAATGCAGTAATTCTTGATAATCCTCCTGTAGAAAAAGCTGATGATACTTTAGCTCGTCAGGCAGTAGAGGAAGAGTCTCAGGATTTCCCGCTTCTTGCAGAGCAGAGAGATCAGTTCACTGTTTCATCATGGTCAGCTTATGACAATGCGTATAATGCTCTCAAGAATTACTACGGTTCTCTTGATCCATATGGTGCTAACAGAGAATATTCTTCAAGTCAAGAATATGTTGACAACTTCGCTTTAAATCTTGACAGCGCTTCTCAGCATCTTGTTAAGAGAGCAGATTATACTAACGTTGTTGAAGATACAGCTGCTGATTCACAGTATACAACAGATTATAATTCCGGAAACGGCACAGACACAGATTCACAGATCTATACCTACACTTCTTGGAAACCATTTGTAAGCAGTTATGAAACTGCTGATGCTTGGGCTGATAAGCCTATCGGCTACAAGCAGAATACACCTATGTATGAGGTTAACTTCCAGAAATACGACGGAACTCCGGGTGCTTCAGAAGCTAAATATCCATACATTGCTGTTAATTTGAATGAAGATGGTCATTATTCAATCGTAAATAATGCAAATCAGATTACTGATGAAACATTATACGTTTATTATCATACTCTCGGTCTTGACGGTTTCTATGAAAAGCAGGGAGATCAGTCTGTTTCACAGTTTGAAACCGGTGAGTGGATTTTCTATGAAGGCAGTTGGATAAATCTTAATGGCTGCAGATTTGCACCTACTACTGTTGCAAATGAGACTGAAGAAGGTAAGTCAACTTATCAGAACAGTATCGATACAGCACATGAAACACTTGTTGCAACCGTTCTTGATAAAGTAGCTGATTATTCTGCATATAATGCTACAACTGATTTGCTTAAATATCAGGATATTGCGGCATTTACCGATGAGTACATTTCTACACTTGAATCATCTGTATATGCAGTGATTGCTGAACAGGGTACAGAAGATAAGAGCGTTACTTATGCAAGCGGTCTTGAAGGCGTTAAATCAATTGTTTGCACAACTCCTGAATATGTAAGCAGTGATGATGAAAAGGCTTATGTATCTGCTGAAAACAGAGTTTGGAAAGATACCTCAATGCAGAATCAGGGTACTCTTGATTTAACAACAAGCAGCATACTTCAGAACCTTGAACTTGATAACACAACTAATGAAAGCGTACGCAGAAAAGTTGATGTTACTTACAACTATGTTGTTGGTGAAGACGGCGTAGTTAATGAGTATGAAAAGACAACCGTAAATTATGGCGATAACTATCTTGCATCAGCTCCTGAAGGCTACTCAGTTTATAAATGGGTAGTTGAAGCAGATAACAGCACAATGACCATTCCTGCTTCTGAGTCATACAATGCTAAGATTACAAAGCCTGTTACAATTACGGCTTATTGTTCAACTGAGCCGATTGAAGGTCAGGTAACTGTAAAAGTATTGAATCAGTACGGACACCTTATTCAGGAATACACAGTTTCTGCTGATACAACACTTAACCTTTCAGATAACCAGTATACAATCGGTGATTATACAGAAAGCATGCCTGTAACGCCGTTCTATAAGTTCGCTGGCTGGACTGTAAATGGTGAGGATTGTGAAAACGGTGATGTTGATCTTTCAGCATACGGAAGCGAAGTAACTATTAAGCCTGTTCTTACAGTTGATAGTGATACTTATAATATTACTGTTGACGGCGAGAAAGTTGTTCTTCCAAACGGCGAAAACATTGATTATGATTCATATATCACAGTTAAGCCTGCTGAAGGTTCAATCGGTCTTGCAGTAAGCATCAACGGTAACTATTATGCTGTTTCTTATGGCACTGACAATTATTCATTCTTTGCTTGCGGAAATATTGATTTCTACTCAATTTATGAAAATGAAGGTGCATTCACCATTAACGGCTCAACGGTAACTGATGAAGCTACAATTAATAAGCTTAATAACAGACTGCCGTTTGTATATTCACTTAAGAATGTTAACGAAGAAAATCAGTTCTTCACATACAGTGCGTCTACAGCTAATATTCCTGAAGGTGCTGAAGTAACAGAAGTTGGTACAATTTATACAACCAATGCTGCTGTTGCTAATGATCCTAATGCATTTGTTATTGGTGCAGAAGGAGTATCTTCAGTATCTGCTAAGAATCAGCTTGAAACTATGCAGTATTATCTTGGAATAAATAATCCGAGTGATATTCAGATTTATACAAGAGCATACGTTAAGTATAGTTATAAGACCAATGTATCTGAGGGGAATGTAAATGAAGATACAGTGATTCAGACAGTTGATTATGGTAATATTTGCTCAAGCAAATAAAGGAGGAGTTTATAAATGAAGAGATTTTATGAGTCTCCTTCTGTGGAGATTGAAATGTTTTCCATTCTGAATCAAATAACTACTTCGCTTAACGAGGGCGGAGAAGTAATCGATCCTTATAGTGACTCTATGAACGGAAGAGAATTCTAATGGAATTCAAAGAGCGGAGGTAAAACTCCGCTCTTTTTTCTGCTCATTTTTAAATGTTAATATTATATTAACAATGTAAACAAATTGTTAACAAACCATTGACCTTGATTTTAGCCGGATATATAATATTAAAAAAATAGATAGGTGATGCTGATGATTAGATCAATGACCGGTTTTGGCAGAGCTACTGCTGAAACAGAAGGATATTTTATCACGGTAGAACTGAAATCTGTAAATCATAGATATTTCGATTTCAGCTGCCGACTTCCGAGGCAGTACGGCTTTGCAGAAGATAAACTCAAATCATACATTAATTCTAAAGTTTCAAGAGGCAAGATAGATTGTTATCTTGGTATAGAAGCTCTTAAAACCGATGATGCTGAAGTAGTTGTAAATCACACTCTTGCTTCTGCGTATGTTAATGCACTTAAAGAGCTTTCGGATACTTACTCATTAAAAGAAGATTACGGAGCTGCGGGTATCGCGCGTTTTCCTGATGTTCTTGTACTTAAAAAAGCTGAAGAAGACGAAGAGAAGCTGTGGTCACTTATTGAGCCTGTTGCAGGTGAAGCTGTAGAGAAGTTTATCAAAATGCGTGAGATTGAGGGAGAAAAAATGCGTAAAGATATTGCGTCTCGCGCATCATATATTCTTGAATGCGTTTCTTTCATAGAAGAGCGTTCTCCTCAAACAGTTAAAGAATATAATGATAAACTTGTTTCTCGTGTTCATGAACTGATAGGCGACGTTTCATTAGATGAAGGAAGAATTATTCAGGAAGTTGCTATTTTCGCAGATAAGGTTGCTGTTGCGGAGGAAACTGTAAGGCTCCGTTCACACATTTCTCAGCTTCAAACTTTCCTGGAAAGCGAAGAGCCTATTGGCAGAAAAATGGATTTTCTTGTTCAGGAGATCAACAGAGAGGCAAATACAATAGGTTCAAAAGCCAGCGACGTGGATATAGCCCGTAAGGTTGTAGATATCAAGGCTGAGGTTGAAAAAATCCGCGAACAGATTCAGAATATTGAATAACCTTCAGGGAAAGGTGAAGATATATGGATTTTGTTAATATTGGGTTTGGCAATCTTGTTAATGCCGATAGAATAATATCTGTCGTAAGCCCTGAATCCGCTCCTGTTAAAAGGATGATACAGGAGGCTAAAACAAACGGATCGCTTATTGACGCAACTCATGGCAGGAAAACATTGAGCGTGATCATTACTGACAGCGATAATGTTGTATTGTCATATCTTGATTTAAAGCAAATTTCTCAGAAATTCGGTGTAAAGGGGGAGGATTAATGAAGAAAAAGGGAATGATCGTTATTTTATCTGCCCCGAGCGGTTGTGGCAAAGATACTGTTTTCAGAGAGATTTCAAAGATAAGAAATGATGTTTACGAATCAGTTTCCGCTACTACGCGATTGCCGCGAAATGGTGAGATTGACGGTGTAGATTACTTTTTCAAAACAAAAGAAGAATTTGAAAATATGATAGCTCAGGACAGTTTTCTGGAATATGCGTGTTATAATAACTGCTATTATGGTACGCCGTCTGCTCCTGCTCTTGCGGCTGTTCAAAAAGGAAAAATATGTTTTCTTATTATTGAACGCAAAGGCGCTCAGAAAATAATGAAAAATTATCCGGATGCAGTTTCAATTTTTCTTATGCCGCCGGATATGGATACTCTTGAGAACAGATTAAAAAAACGTAATACTGAGAGTGAAGAAGTTATAAAAAAACGCCTTAAAATAGCCGAAGAGGAAATTGAAGCGGCTTCTAAATTTAATTACGTTGTTGTTAATGACGAACTGCAAACTGCAGTGCGTGAAATAAATGATATACTTAACGCTGAACTTGATAAGCGTAATATTCACTGATAGGAGATATTTTTATGTTTAACCCAGATTTAAAGAAACTTCTTAAAGATTGTAATAGCAGATACAGCCTTGTTGTAGGTGTTGCAAAAAGAGCACGCGAAATCAGAGATGAGGCAATTAAGAATGAAGTATTGCTTGATGAAAAATGCGTGTCTTCTGCAATTAACGATATTTATGACGGAAAGTTCATAGTTGAGGAGCCTGAAGAAATTCATACTCAGGAACAAAAAGACGCAAAAAAAGCATCCGACATTGATGAGGATGCTTCAGATAATTCTGATATTAATCAATAATGAACAGGCTTATTGCCACGGTTGCGGTGGAAAATACTTTTTTCAGCGCAGGTGAGGACTATGACTATTATGTCCCTGCTGAATTAGAAAAAACTATTAAATGCGGAATGAGAATTACTGTTCCGTTCGGTAGAAATAATATAAAAAGGCACGGAGTAATAGTTAAGCTTTTTTACGGCATGAATTCTCAGCTAAAAGAGATATGTGCAGTAGACAAAAATACGAATCCTTTGTCCGAGGAAATGGTTTCGCTTGCGTTATGGCTAAAAGAACGCTGCTTTTGTTCCACCTACGAGTGTTTGAGGCAGATGCTTCCGCGCGGTACAGATAAAATTAAAGATAAAAGCACAAAAATGATCAGACTTTCCGAGGACAGTACTCAGCCTGTTAAACTTACGCCTAAACAGCAGTCTGTTTATGAACTTTTGTGTGATGTAGGAAGTGCCGGTGTAAGTGAGGTTTGCGAGTTCTGTTCAGTTGGAAAAGGTGTGCTTGATAATCTTGTTAAGTACGGTATATGCGAATTTTTTGAAAAGGAAGTTTACAGAACTCCGTATAAAAATGTTTCTGAAAACGGAGAGATATCACCCATAAATCTTTCCGAAGTTCAGCAGAATGCTTTTAACACTTATCTTAAAATGATGGACACGGGTGGAACAGGCCTTCTTTACGGAGTAACCGGCTCGGGAAAAACTCAGGTATACTTAAAACTGATAGACGAAGCTATTTCCCGCGGAAAAGATGTTATTGTGCTGGTGCCCGAAATTTCCCTTACCCCCCAGATGCTCTATATTTTTCACTCACGGTATGGAAAAAAAGTTGCTGTTATGCACAGCGGGCTTTCAATCGGTGAAAGAACTGATGAATATAAGCGCGCGGACAGGGGAGAGGCAAAAATCATTGTAGGTACCAGAAGCGCTGTGTTTGCTCCTGTTCATAATTTAGGCCTTATCGTTATGGATGAAGAACAGGAACATACCTATAAAAGCGAAAGAACTCCCCGCTATAATGCACGGGATGTTGCAAATTTCAGATGTAGGTATAATAATGCGCTTTTTCTGATGACCTCGGCAACACCCAGTGTTGAAAGTTATTCAGCTGCTGTTAAAGGAAAGTATGTACTTTGTGAGATTAATGAAAGATACGGAGATTCAAAACTTCCTGAGATTGTTACTGTTGACATGAAAAAGGAAATTGCGCAGGGCAATAAATCTTCCATTTCTAAAACTTTGCAAAGTCTTATAGCTGATAATTTAGACAAACATAAGCAGACGATACTGCTGATTAACAGGAGAGGGTATAATACTTTTATAGCTTGTAACAGTTGCGGCCACGTAATAACTTGCCCTAATTGCAGTATAAGCCTTACTTATCACAGTTATAATAACCGCCTTATGTGTCATTACTGCGGTTATTCAAAACCGCTTGATAATGTATGCCCCGAATGTGGAAAAAACAGTATCAGATACAGCGGTTACGGCACTCAAAGGATAGAAGATGAATTGGAAAGGCTTTTTCCCGAAGCTTCTGTATTGAGAATGGATGCTGATACAACATCCGCAAAGTTCAGTCATCAAAAGCTTTTTGATGCTTTTTCACGCGGTGATTATGATATTTTGATAGGTACGCAAATGGTAGCAAAAGGGCTTGATTTTCCTAATGTTACTCTTGTTGGAGTTGTAAATGCTGATAATTCCCTGTATGATGAAAGCTATCTTGCCAATGAGCGGTCTTTTGACCTTATAACTCAAGTTGTTGGAAGAAGCGGCAGAAGAGCTGAAGCGGGAAAAGCTGTAATACAAACAATCAATCCTTATAATGATGTTATTGAGTATGCTTCCAAACAGGATTATAAGTCTTTTTTTGCGAACGAAATTCAACTCAGAAAGCTGCTTACATATCCTCCGTTTTGCGATATTTATTTCATATCTTTTATATGTGAGGATGAAAATAAAGCGGCTCTATGTGCAAAATCCTTTTTTGAAAATCTTGTAGAACTCAATAGGACTGATTATAAAAATGAAAAACTGATTGTTTTGGGACCCAGCCCGTCAAAAATTAGTAAACTAAAAAATAATTACAGGTATGGTCTCACATTGAAATGTAAAAATTCAAAATCAGTTCGTAAAATGTTAAATGATATATTAAAAAATATCGGTAAAATAAAAGAGTATAAAAGTGTGTCAGTGTCTGTGGATTTAAATCCTTATGAACTTAACTAACACACGGATATTGCTGTAGTTCTTTATAATTTAAAGACAGCAAGAAAGGCAGTGAAAATATGGCTCTCAGAAATGTGGTAAAAGTTGGAGATCCGATTTTAAATAAAAAGAGCAGAAAAGTTGAAAAATTTGATTCAAAACTTGCCGTTCTTATAGACGATATGTTTGAAACAATGTATAGCGCAAACGGCGTTGGTCTTGCAGCCGTTCAGGTTGGAATACTCAAAAGAGTTGTTGTTATTGATATTGGGGAAGGCCCTATTGAGCTTGTTAATCCTGAAATAACCATGGAAGAAGGAGAGCAGAGGGAAAGTGAAGGTTGTCTTTCGCTTCCCGGAAAATACGGTGTTACACTGCGTCCGAAAAAAGTTCAGGTGAAAGCTCAGGACAGAAACGGAAAATGGCAGGTATTCACCGGTGAAAATTTAAAAGCTCGTGCGTTTTGCCATGAGATAGATCATCTTGACGGAGTTTTATTTACCTCTCATCTTGTTGACGGGAAACTGGAGGAACAATGAGAATAGTTTATATGGGCACGCCGGATTTTGCCGTTGAGCCTCTTAAAAAGCTTGTTGATGAAGGCTATGATGTGGCGGGAGTATTTACCCAGCCGGATAAAAAAACAGGAAGAAAACAGATATTAACACCGTCTGATGTGAAAAAAGCTGCATTAGAAAATAATCTGATTGTTTATCAGCCTAACACACTTAAAGACGGTGAAGCTTTAAAAATTTTAAAATCTATCAATCCTGATATGATAGTAGTTGCAGCCTATGGGAAGATACTCCCTAAAGAAATACTTGAATTGCCGAAATACGGCTGTATAAATATTCATGCATCTTTACTTCCAAAATACAGAGGCGCAGCTCCGATTCAGCGTGCTGTTTTGAACGGTGATAAAGAAACCGGCGTATGCATTATGAAAATGGATGAGGGTATTGATACCGGTGATATTTATTATACTGTTAAAACTGATATCAGTATTAACGAAACCTCGGCTGAATTATTTGACCGTCTTTCCGTTATAGGTGCAGATGCTCTTATTCATACTATAAAACTTATAGAGAACGGACAGGCACAGGCACAAAAACAGTGCGGAGATGCCTCTTACGCTTCAATGATAGACAGATCTTTGTGCTCAATCGACTGGAACAGATCAGCTTTTGAAATTCATAATCAGATCCGAGGATTACAGACGTGGCCGTGTGCTGAAACTCTTGTGTGCTCAAAACGTGTTAAAGTGCATGCATCCCGTCTTTCGGATATTAAGGGCTCAAGTGCCGGCAAAGTAATCAAAGCGGATAAAGAGCTTGTTGTTTCCTGCGGGGACGGAAATTGTATTTCTCTTATTCAAGTTCAGCCGGAAGGAAAAAAGTCAATGGATATTAAGTCTTTTCTTGCAGGAAATATGGTGGAAACAGGTACGGTTTTAGGCAAATGATTTGCACAAAATATTAATGATATTCAATTTACACTCTGTTTTGTTCAGTGAAAGGTGATTTTATGGATATATATCTTTATTATTTGTCTGGAATTATAATGATACCCGTATTGATTTTTGCTTCTATTTGTCAGATAAGGGTAAGATCAAACTATAAAAAATACGGAAGAATCAGAAATTCACGCAATATTACAGGAGCCGAGGCGGCTTATCAGCTTTTACAGCTAAATGGAATAAATGACGTCAGGATAAAAAGAATAGCGGGAAATCTTACAGACCATTATAACCCAAAGACTAAAGAAATATGTCTTTCTGAAGGTGTCTTTAATTCTAACAGTATCGCAGCGGTAGGTATTGCTTGTCATGAGGCGGGCCATGCATGTCAGCACGCTCAGGGATATCTTCCTCTGAAAATCAGAAATCTGGTAATACCTTTAACTCAGTTTGGATCAACTTTAGGCGTACCGCTTGTGCTTTTCGGCCTTATTTTCAGCTGGGAACCGCTTATTTATATCGGTATAGTTCTTTACGCAGCTGTTGCTGTTTTCCAGCTTATAACTTTACCGGTAGAGTTTAATGCCTCTAAAAGAGCATTAAGGACTATCAGTACAAATGGTTTCCTTGTAGGTCAGGAATATAACGGTGCTAAAAAAGTTCTTGTTTCCGCGGCACTCACTTATGTAGCGGCTCTTGCATCAGCTCTTGCTACACTTCTCAGACTCATTTTTCTGGCAGGTAGAAGAAATTGATAAATGCAAGGCAGGCTGCGTTTGAAACGCTTTATAAAGTATCGTACGATAATGCTTATTCAAATATTGCCTTGGACAATGTTTTGTCTGATTTAAGCGACGGCAAAGCCTTTGCCGCACGATTAGTATACGGAGTGCTTGAAAGGCAGTTAACTCTTGATTATTTAATTCAGAGATATTGTGATAAGCCTAAGCCTAAGATAAAGATTATTCTCAGAATGGGCGCTTATCAGCTTTATTTCATGGATAAAGTTACGTCTGCTGCGGCAATTGATGAAAGCGTTAAGCTTGCTAAGTCTAACGGACTTAAATATTACGCTTCTTTTGTAAATGCCGTACTTAGAAATATTGATTCCAACAGAATTGATATAGATAATGTTCCTGATCTTAGCATTAGGTATTCTGTTCCGACTAATTTGATCAATATGTGGATAAAGGCATACGGCAAAGACTGTGTAGAAAAATTTCTTCCTGCGCTTAATGAGCGCCCTCCTGTCTTTGCTGTTACGAATACTAATAAAACGGATGCACAAAAACTTTGCAGTATACTGTTTGAAGAGAGTGTTGAGTGTTCTGTTTTCGATAATGTTGTTAAAATACATTATTCGTCTGATATAACTGAACTTAAATCATTTAAAGACGGGCTTTTTCATATCCAGGATATTTCCTGCTGCAGGGCAATATCTGCTCTTGGTATAAAAAAAGGTGATACTGTATTTGATTTTTGTGCCGCTCCCGGCGGCAAATCATTTTATGCGTCCTATTTTGCAGGGGAAAGCGGCAGAATAGTGTCTTTCGATCTGCATGAAAGCCGTGTTAATCTTATTAAATCCGGTGCTGAGAGATTAGGACTTCATAATATTACTGCCGCTGTTAATGACGCATCTGTTTTTAACAGTAAATTGGGAAAAGCTGATAAAATTATCTGTGATGTTCCATGCAGCGGCTTCGGAATAGTAAGAAGAAAGCCTGAAATCAGATATAAGGATTTGGACTCCGTAAAAGGGCTGCCTGAAATTCAGCTTAATATATTAAGCACTTCATCCAGATACCTTAAATCAGGCGGAAAACTGCTTTATTCAACCTGTACACTTAATAAGAAAGAGAATGAAAAAGTAATAGATATTTTTTTACAGGAAAACAATGATTACCGTGTTTGTGATATGAAAACATTTTTCCCCGGTGAAAACGGAGGAGACGGCTTCTTTTACTGCGTCATTGAAAGGAAATAAATGAAAAAAGATATCAAATCGTTAAATAATGAAGAGCTTGCGGAGTGGGTCAGAGAAAATTCATTGCCTGCTTTCAGAGCAAAACAGATCTTCAGCTGGCTTCATAAATCCGGTGTTTCGGATTTCAGCGAAATGAGCAATGTTTCAAAAGATTTGAGAAACAAGCTTTCTGAAGAGTTCTACATATCTTCATGTGAAATCGAAAATAAATATGTTTCTGCAATTGACGGTACGGTAAAATATCTTTTCAGACTTTTAGACGGGGAATTTCTTGAAACCGTTATTATGAAGTACAAATACGGCTATACTATCTGCGTATCAAGCCAAGTAGGCTGTAAAATGGGGTGCAGATTCTGTGCATCCACACTCGCAGGTTTCAAAAGAAACCTAACTGCGGGAGAAATAGAAAGTCAGCTTCATTCCGTGCAGAAAGATCTTGGTATAAGAATTTCTCATATAGTTCTGATGGGAATTGGCGAGCCGCTTGATAATTTTGATAATGTGCTGAGATTTATAGCAAATGTAAACAGCGAAGACGGACTTAATATATCTGTAAGAAATATAACTCTTTCTACGTGCGGCATAGTGCCTCGTATTAAAGACCTTATGAAACATGATCTTCAGCTTACGCTGACTATTTCTCTGCACGCTCCTAATGATAAGATAAGAAGCAAAATCATGCCTGTGAATGATAGGTGGAAGATAAACGAAGTTATAGATGCTTGCAGGGAGTATGCTGAATTTACCTCAAGGCGTGTATCATTTGAATATACGTTGATAAAAGATGTTAACGATACGCCTGAATGTGCAGAAGAACTGTCAAAACTGCTTAAAGGTATGCTGTGCCATGTAAATCTCATTCCCGTAAACAATGTTGAAGAGCGCAAAAATATTCGAAGCAGTGATAAGTCTGTTAATAAGTTTTTACATATATTGCAAAAAAATGGTATTAATGCTACAATAAGAAGGACTTTAGGAAGTGATATAAACGCTTCCTGTGGTCAGCTCAGAAGAAAGAAAACAGAGGTGGCTCAATGAAAATAGTCGCTAAAACCGATAAGGGTAAAGTACGATCGTCAAATCAGGATGCATACGCTGTAGGTGAATTCCCCGATGAGGTTGCCTGGGCTGTTGTTTGCGACGGCATGGGCGGCGCGGCAGGCGGAAATATTGCCTCTGCCTTGGCTGTAAAAGTAATCAGTGATAAAATAAACGCTGCTTACAGATCGGATATGAAGCCCTCGTCTATCCACAATATGCTCGACTCGGCTCTTGTAGCTGCCAATATAGAGGTTTATGATTTGGCAGACGCAAAGCCTGATCTTCGCGGTATGGGTACAACCGTTGTGTGTGCTATCGTTAAGGATTCATGCGCATATATTGCTCATGCCGGTGACAGCCGCGCATATGTATTTAAAAGTGATGACAAAATTGAGCAGGTAACTACGGACCACAGCCTTGTTCAGGATCTTGTAGACCGTGGCAAGATTACTCGTGAAGAGGCTGAGCATCACCCGAACAAGAATATAATAACAAGAGCCATCGGTGTTGATAAAAATATCAAAATAGATTTTGATGAGATAGATCTTGATGATGACGAAGTTCTTATTCTCTGTACTGACGGCTTGTCAAACTATGTTACTGATGATGAAATGATAAGTGAAGTCAAGGACGGCCGCTATTACGCTTTTGCAGACAGACTTGTAAAAAAAGCCAATAATAACGGCGGCGGAGATAATATTACGGTTGTTGCAATAGCAAAATAATTTGCCTGAAAGGCTGTGTTTTAATTAATGGAAAATTATGTTGGTAAAAGGCTGGACGGCCGATATGAAGTTCAGGAGATAATCGGTGTCGGCGGTATGTCCGTTGTCTATAAAGCCTATGACAATGTTGACGACAGAATTGTTGCGGTAAAAATACTTAAAGACGAATATTCTAACGATGCCGATTTTGTCAGAAGATTTAAAAATGAATCAAAAGCAATTGCTGTTCTTTCCCATCCTAATATTGTTAAAGTATATGATGTTAGTTTCGGAGAAAAAGTTCAGTATATCGTAATGGAGTATGTTGATGGTATTACCCTAAAGGAATACATTCAGAAACAGCATATCATTACATGGAATGACGCTGTGTTCTTTACAACACAGATTTTAAGAGCTTTACAGCATGCTCATGATAAAGGCATTGTTCACAGAGATATTAAACCCCAAAATATCATTCTTCTTCCAAACGGCAACATTAAAGTAACTGATTTCGGTATTGCTCGTTTTTCAAGAACTGAAACTAAAACTTTAACAGAGAATGCAATAGGTTCTGTTCACTATATTTCACCCGAACAGGCAAAGGGTGAATTTACTGATGAACGCGCTGATATTTATTCAGTTGGCGTTGTCCTTTATGAAATGCTTGCGGGCAGAGTTCCTTTTGATGCAGACAGTGCTGTTTCCGTAGCACTTATGCAGCTTCAGAAAGAGCCTAAAAAGCTTACGGAAATAAATCCCAACATTCCTCTTGGAATTGAGCAGATTTGTTTCCATGCAATGCAGAAAAATCCTGATGAGCGCTATCAGACCGCTACTGAAATGCTTCTGGATATAGAAGAAGTTATCAGAAACCCTCAGGCTACGTTTGATTACACATATTTTGTTGATAAAGAGCCTACTAAATATGTTTTCAAAGAGGATATAGCCCCTAAGTCCGAAGAAGTGGACGAATATGAAGAGGAAGATACTGCTCTTGATTATGATCCCAATCATAAGAAAAAGGTAATTACAGCTGTTGTTGTAGGCGTTGTCCTTCTTATAGCTGCCATAGTGGGAATAGTTCTGTTTATGACTCAGGGCGTTAATACTAAGACTCATCAACTTGAAAGTTTTGTCGGTCAGTCTTATGATGACCTTGCTTCAAGTGACGATTATGATTATGTGTTCGTAGCTGAATATGAAAAAACAGATGAATATAACCCCGGAACTGTTATTTCACAGATGCCTGAGGCAGGAGAAAAAGTTATTTCAGGCTCAACGGTTACTCTCTATGTAGCCGCAAGTAACGATGACATAGAAGTTCCCAATTTGTATGAATATACGGTTGATGCCGCTGAACGTGTTCTTAACGCAAGCAATCTTACTAATTATACTGTCAGTGAGGTATCAAGCGATATGGTTGACGAGGGTTCGGTAATTTATACTGAGCCTAAAGCTGGCTCTATTGTTTCATCTGATACGCCGATTGTTATATATGTGTCATCCGGCCCAACTACAACGCAGGTATCAACTTACACGGTTCCTAATGTTGTAGGGCTCAGCCAGACGGACGCTCAAGAATTTCTTGAAAAATCAGGGTTCGATAATGTAAGTGTTGAAACTCAGGACAGTGCAATTAGACGCGGCGTTGTATTAAGCCAGTCTCCACGCTCAGGTTCATCCGCGCGTGAGGACGAGAGAATTACGATAACTGTTTCAACAGGCAATCCGCCTACAACTGCACCTGCACAGTATTCTATAACTCTTAATATTACGCTTCCGTCAGAGATTGATACTTCTACAGGCAAAGCTCCGAATGATACACTTGTTGTCAGCGTAAACGGTAAGAGCTATTCAACTCAGTCTGTAACTCTTGACGGCTCAACGGTTGAGGTTGTTATTCCTAATCAGACAGCCGGCTCTAATGTTAATGTTCTTGTTGAGCTGACGGAGATAAGCGCTACGCATTCTCTTTCTTTCAACATGAATGAGGATAAAGAAACAAGCTTCAATCTTTCATAAAGGTTTTTATATGATTAAAGGAAAAATAATTAAAGGCATTGGCGGTTTCTACTATGGGGAAACCGCCGATACTGTATATGAATGTAAAGCTCGCGGGAAGTTCAGAAATAAAAAAATCACACCTCTTGTGGGTGATGACGTTGAAATCTCCGTCAATGATAATGCTGAAAACAGAATAGAAAATATACTTGACAGAAGAAACAGTCTTATAAGGCCGCCTCTTGCCAACATAGATCAGTTATTTATTATTTCTTCAATACTAGATCCTAATATTAACACGTTCAACATTGATAAAATGACTGCGCTTGCTGAGTATAAAGATATTGAGCCTGTTATTGTTCTGACTAAAATAGATCTTTGCGATGACTACCAAAAATACGCTGAAATTTATAAAAAGTCAGGATTTACAGTTATAACATGTAATAATCTGAGCGGTGAGGGTGCTGAAAAAGTTTTGCCGTTACTTAGAGGAAAAACAAGTGCATTTTCAGGAAATACCGGCGTGGGCAAGTCTTCTCTGTTGAATGCTCTTGATCCACGGCTTGCTCTTAAAACAGGGGAGACAAGCAAAAAACTCGGCAGAGGCAGACATACAACACGCCATTGTGAGCTTTTTAGAGTAGGGGGCGGCTATGTTGCTGATACCCCGGGTTTCTCTTCTCTTGATTTTGAAAAAGGGGAAACTATACTTAAAGACGAGCTTTTCGACTGCTTTAGGGAATTCAGATCTTATTTCGGAGATTGTAAATTCACAACGTGCGCTCATATAAATGAAAAAGGGTGCGCCATTTGTGAGGCAGTAAAAAAAGGCGAAATATCCGAAAGTCGTCATAACAGTTATGTGAAGATGTATAATGATGTAAAAAATATAAAGGAATGGGAACTTTCAAAATGAAATTCACTATTGTTGCAGGTGCTCCAAATCAGGATCCTCAGTTCCTTAAAAATAATGTTGATTTGGATTCTTTTATTATTGCAGCTGATTCCGGTTATATTACCTGTAAAAAAGCAGGTATTGTACCTAATCTCATAATTGGCGATTTTGATTCTTCAAAAAAACCTGGGAATGATGTTAATATTTTGCAGCTTCCCAGCATAAAAAATGATACAGACACTTTTTATTGTATTAAGGAAGCTGTAAAACGCAAAGCTGATGAAATAGACATATTTTGTGCACTTGGCGGCAGAACGGATCATGAGCTTTCAAATATACTCAATCTTGAATATTGCCTTGAAAACAATGTAAAAGCTTCAATAATCAGTGAAAAATGCGTTATATCTGTTCATAATAAAAATTTTAAGATATCCAAGGGTGAATATAAGTATTTCTCTTTGTTTGCCATTGGAGGCAGTGTGAGCGGCCTTTCGATTAAAGGCGCCGCATATGAACTTGAAGATTTTACTTTAAGTCCGTATGCTTCAATAGGTCAAAGCAATGAATTTAAAAATAACACGGTAAGTATAGAATTTAAAAACGGCGTGCTTCTTCTTATTTTAAGTAACGATTAATTTTTTTCATCATAGTATATAACAGCTGCAGCTTAACGGGAGTGTTATTATGAAAAAAATGTGCCGAAGAGATTTTTTGTGGCTTGCTTTCGGAATTGGGTGTGTAATCACAATGTGTCTTCCCGTTGAGTGGCTTGTCCGCATTTTGGCCATCGCCGTAATAATACTCGGTATAATATGCTGCACCAAATGATGGGAGGATTTGCTTTATGAAAGTAGTTGTAATTTCGCCGCCTAAATTTGCGGCTCCGCTTATAAGAATGATATTTAAAATCAAAAAGGCTTCATAATGCTCAGAACATACGGTGTTAAACCGAAACCCGTGGCAATTTGCCACGGGTTTTTTGTTATCAAAAATTTTCAGATAATGCGATTAACTTATTTTATACTTAAATTTTTTCCGATTGTTATATTTTTGCTTTTTTCTGCATAACAATTAGCAGTAATTAAAAAGGAGCATTAGTATGGAAAACAGGAAAAAAGAAATAAAAGAAAAATGCTGTATTTTTTCAAAAAGCATAGATGCAGATTTTGATTATCAGGAAAATCTGCAGTCATACAATGATGATGTGTTGAAGATCATCAGGTGCAGCATCAATAATTTTGTTGTTAATTCCGTGTTCCAGAACGGCGTAGTAACCGTTCATGGAAAATCAAAAATATTTTTAACATACATCAGTGAGTCAAGCGCCTGCCTGTCTTGCGCAGAGTTTGAGGAGGATTTTGAAAAAAATATTTCTGTTGATACTGATGAGCAGGAAATATTTACCGATATATCTGTTTGCAATAAATACTGTAATTACAGGATTATAAACCAGCGCAGAGTTGATATACATAATTCATTTCAGATAAATATATGCGCTTACGCGCAGTCAGGCGCCCAAATGCTTGACGACTGTGATGATGTTATGATCGACAAGCAAAGCGTTTCCTACATTTCAAGAGTTGGTTCTGCCTATGTAAAGTCAGACTTTGAAGATGAAACTTCCGTTTCCGACGGCGCTGTAAAAAAGGTAATAAATGTTTTTGCGAATACAAATTGCAGAGAAGTAAAGCTAATAGATGATAAAATGCTTGTTAAAACAGATATTTGCTTTTCTGTATTATATACGGTTGATGCTGATAAGGAAGAAATACGGCGCTGTGAAAAAAATACAGAGGTCAGCACTATTATAGACATACCGGGTATTAAGGAAAGCGATATTCCTATAGTGAAAGCAAAAGTCGGCAATCTGTTCTATAAGGTTAAAGCAGACGAAAATAACGAACTTACTGTTATTGAACTTATGGGCGATGTCAATTTTGACTGTGTAGTATACAGGCAATGCAGCGTGAATATTCCTGATGATTGTTATTCACTTAAATGCAATACAGAAAATGTGCTTTCACAGATTGAGCTCAGCACAGATTACGAGCTTAGAAAAGAATCTTGCAATGAAACGCTTGTATTTGAGTTTGAGTCTGTAAACATAAAACAAGTGCTTGATCTGTCCCTTTGCTTCAGTGATGCAAACACAATAGAAATGGGCGCGTTTGTATACGATGCTAACGGAGAGCTCCAGTATATAACAGACAGAAAAAAGATTGATTCTATTAAGGGAAGTCAGATTCAGGCTTATATAACTTCGTTTGATTTCGTTATAAAATCAGAAAGTGTTATAGAAGCCAGAGTGGTTATTGCATATATTTCCCTTGATTTCAACAGAAAAAAGTTTACAGTGCTTTCTGATGTTGAAATGAAAGGTGAAAGCAATTTTGAATCGCCGGCGCTTGTAATATATTTCGCAGATAAAAACGAACGGCTTTGGGATATTGCAAAAACTTTTAAAACCTCGGTAGAGCTTATAAAAAAAGAAAATGAAATTACAAAGGACTTCTGTGAAACAAGCAGAGTTCTGATTATTCCCGGAGTATAAGGAGTTGCGCAAATGAGTATATACACAGATATTTCTAAGAGAACACAGGGCGATATTTATATCGGTGTTGTAGGCCCCGTAAGAACCGGAAAATCAACTTTTATTAAAAAGTTTATGGATACCCTTGTTATTCCGAGAATTGACGGCGAATTTCAGAAAGAGCGGGCACGTGATGAACTTCCGCAGAGTGCTGCCGGCAGAACAATAATGACCACTGAGCCTAAATTTATTCCTGAAGAGGCAATTGAACTCGCAATGGATGACAATCTCCATTTCAGAGTAAGACTTATTGATTGCGTTGGTTATATTGTGCCGAGTTCGGTTGGATATATTGAAGAAGATCAGCCGAGAATGGTGCACACTCCTTGGTTTGATGATGAAATTCCTTTCAATATGGCGGCTGAAATCGGCACACAGAAAGTAATCAACGAACATTCAACGATCGGCCTTGTTGTAACAACTGATGGCTCAATAAGCAGTATACCGCGTGCTGAATATGAAGAGGCCGAAGAAAGAGTTATAAAAGAGTTAAAAGAGATTAACAAGCCATTTGTTGTTGCATTGAATTGTGTTGAGCCTAAAAGTCAGGAGGCAGTTGCTTTAGCGGCACAACTCAGTGAAAAATATAATGTTCCTGTTATACCGATAAATTGTCTTGAGCTTGATGAACAGCAGATAAACAGAATACTTGAAACGGTTCTCTATGAGTTCCCTGCAAAATGTATTGAACTTAATCTTCCCGGATGGATAAAAAGTCTGGACAGCGAAGATGAATTCAAAACATCGCTGTTCACATATGTAAGGGATATAAGCAAAACCATCAGTAATATACGCAGTGTCAAGTCTTTTGCATTACAGCTTAAAGATTATAAAGATATAGAAGACGCGTATATTTCAGATTCTGATCTTGCTACAGGCCGCATAAGCATTAAGGTAGGAATAGGCAACACATACTATTATTCCGTTCTTTCAGATAAATGCGGCGATGAAATTAGGGATGAAAAAGACCTCATGCGCCTTGTCTGTGATTTAGCACAGATACGTACGAAATTCAAGAAATTTTCATCTGCACTTATGGAAGTTGACAGAACAGGGTACGGTATCGTTATGCCTGATATAGATGAATTGACTCTTGAAGAACCCGAAATCGTAAAACAGGGCGGCAGATACGGTGTTAAGCTAAAGGCCCAGGCACCATCAATTCACATGATAAAATGTAATACGTTTACAGAAGTTGCGCCTATTGTTGGAAGTGAAAGCCAGTCACAGGAGCTTGTTATGTATTTACTCAAGGAATTTGAGGAAAATCCGAATAAGATATGGGAGACTGATATATTCGGAAAATCGCTTCATGAGCTCGTTAACGAGGGTTTACGCGGTAAGCTTGAACGTATGCCGGATGACGCAAGAAGCAAATTCCGTGAAACAATAGAGCGTGTAATCAATGAGGGATGCAGCGGTCTTATCTGTATAATTTTGTAAAAAAAAGAGGTTCATTTGAACCTCTTAAAGTTTAGAAACATATAAGACAAGTATTGCGGCTGCAATATGGAGCAGAATTATTAAAGGCAGCCCTATCATAAATCTTTTGTGCTTTGTTTTATGATGCACAGCTTTCATTGTGAGATATTCACCCACAGAGCCGCCGATTAATGCAACAGTGAGCAATAAATCTTCTGAAATTCTGTATTTTCCTTTTATTGCTCTGCGTTTGTCCGCAACAGTTAATATTATAGATATTGTATTTATAACTATTAAATATATTACAAATAATGCGTTTACGCTCATTATTTGAATTCCTTTAGCTTTTTTAAATCATACGGGCCAACAGCGTATTTTTGACCCGTAGCAAGAAGGTCGCCCTGATCCTCGTCTATTGTATAAATAGAAGCGCACTTCGGGCATACAAGAAAATATACGCCTTCTGCATTTATAAGCGGATATTCTGCAATAAGGCGAACATTCATGTTTCTGAACACCTTGAAATTTACTTTATTTTTACAGTTCGGGCACTCAATAGGCTCTGTTTCGCCTTTTTCTTTAACTCTGTCTGAATTGCCTAATCTGTATTCCATAATATCACCCGATTTCTTAATAATTATATTTTTGCAGATAAAAAGGAAAGTGTCAAGTATGAAAAAAATATTTGCAGTTTTATTTTCTGTACTATTCTTGTTTTCAGGCTGCTCTGCAGTTCAGGATAGTGAAACACACATCAATTCGCCGGATGATTATGTAAAGTCTGTCTGGATGACTTATTTTGAACTCGAACAGCTGACTTCTTCAAGCGACACAGCTCAGGATTTTGAAAAAGCTGTAAAAGAAGCTTTTGATATTTTAAAAGAAACAGGCTTAAATACCGTAACCGTTCAGGTGCGCCCGTGTGCCGACGCTTTTTATAAATCGGATTATTTCCCTGTGTCAAAATATTGCTTTGGTGAGCAGGGCGGGGAATTAAAATATGACCCGCTTGAAATAATGGTTTCCGTTGCTCATTCTATGAATCTAAGGCTTGAAGCATGGATTAATCCTTATCGTGTTTCACAGTCAGATGATATTAATGAACTATGTGATACTAATCAGGCTAAGATTTGGTATCAGAACGACGATACTAAAAGCAACGTATACATATCAGATAAAATATATTTTAATCCTGCAAGTGATGAAGTTACACAGTTGATTGTGAACGGTGTAAAGGAAATTGTTATGAATTACGCCGTTGACGGTATTCATTTTGACGATTATTTTTATCCTACTGATAAAGAAGATATCGATTCAAAAGAATATTCCGCATATGTTGAGAGCGGGGGAGATCTGGCGCTTGATGACTGGCGCAGAGAAAATGTATCCAATATGGTAAAAAGTGTGTATTCAGCTGTAAAACAGGCGAATGCAGAAGTACAGTTCGGAATAAGTCCGCAGTCAAAAGTTTCAACAGATTATAATGTACTTTACGCTGATGTTGAGAAATGGGCTTCTGAAGAAGGATATGTAGATTACATATGTCCTCAGATATATTTCGGCTTTTACAATGAAGTTCAGCCTTTCAGCCGAACAGCAAAAGAGTGGAGCGAGAGAACAACAGCAGTTAAGCTTTATGTAGGGCTTCCGCTCTATAAAGCCGGCGAAAAAGACGAATTTGCATCAGCAGATCAGGACTACGCAATAAACGAATTTGTTGATAACAATAATATAATTTCAAGGCAGATTATATACCTTGACAATTTATCTAATGTCGGTGGGTATTATATCTATTCATTCAGTTATCTTACTGACGGTCAATCGTCAGCCGTTAAAAATGAAATAGAAAATATCAAAAATCTAAGTTAGCTATACATTCATCGTCTTTTACTGAATGTATAACGCAGTCTGTTTCCAAACCTGTTAAATCGTTTTCGCATTTCAAAAGTACAGGTGTGTAGTTTTTAGTGTACCCGCGCAGGTAGTCTTTATCTGCGCGGCCTTCAATGAGTACGTTTACGGTTTTTCCTATCTGGTTTTCAAGGAATTTTCTGCGTATATCTTCTGTTTCTTTTATCATTACTGCGGCGCGTTTTTCCTTTTCTGATTTAGTAACAGAATCGCCGCGCTTTGAAGCTACCGTGCCTGTTCTCTCCGAATACGGAAATACATGAACTTTTTCGAATCCGACCTTTTTTACAAATTCAAGGCTTTCTTCAAAGTCGTTTTGTGTTTCTTCGTTAAAACCAACCATAACGTCTGTTGTTAAAGAACAGTCTTTAAACGCTTTCCTGAGTTTCCGGCACAGTTCATAATATTCAGAAGCAGTGTAGTGGCGATTCATACTTTTCAGCGTCTTATCGCAGCCGCTTTGCAGTGATATGTGAAACTGAGGGCAGAATTTTTCTACCTCGGAAAGTCTTTCAATAATACTGTCCGTAATATGATCGGGCTCAAGGCTGCCAAGCCTGATTCTTGTTATTCCGTCAATCTCAGCGCAGGTTTCAACAGCGTCAGCTATGTTGAAGTCTGCGCCTTTTCCATATGCCGAAAGGTTGATTCCAACCAATACGATTTCTTTGATTCCGTTTTCTGCAAGTTCTTTAACTTCTGATTTTAGGTCACTAAGTGGTTTTGACCTAACTCTACCGCGGCTTTTAGGTATGATACAGTAGGAGCAGAATCTGTCACATCCATCCTCTATTTTTACAAAAGCTCTGACTCTGCCGCCAAAGGAACTTACTTTGCACGGTGAAAATTCTTCGCATGATTCGTGCTGGCTGAGGCTTATAATTCTGCTTTGCTCAATATTGTATCTGTTTATAAGTTCAAGAATATCGTTATCATTTTTATTTCCCAGTACTATATCTGCCTGTTCAAGCTTTTCAGCGTCTTCCGGAAAAGCCTGAGGCATGCAGCCCGTTAAAACAACTACGCTTTCAGGGTGCTTCCTTTTAAATTTTCGTACGCTTTGCCTTGTCTTTTGATCCGCTGTAGCAGTAACTGTACAAGAGTTAATTATATAGTAATCAGCTTCTTCGTTATTTCCTACGATTTCAAATCCTGCTTTCTGAAGGATCTCTGCCATATATTCGCTCTCAGCCTGGTTTACCTTACAGCCTAATGTGTAAAATGCTGCTTTCATTTTTTTACCTCTGGATTTATTTTGTTTTAGTAATTATACCAAAAGTTAAGTATTATATCAACTTTTGATGAATATTAATATATTGATAGTTTATAAACAGTGAAAGGACTTGTTTATATGAAAAAGCTTATATCTGTTTTTTTGTGTTTGCTGATATCTTTTTCAGGTACGATTTATTGCTTTGCTGAAGAAAAAGAAAACAATACGACGGCGCCTTTTGAGGATTTTTCAAAATCGTCAATTCTTATGTGTGCCGATACAGGCGATATTATTTATGAGAACAATGCATACGAGCATCTTTCTCCTGCGTCTGTCACAAAGGTAATGAGTATGCTTTTAATTTTAGAAGCACTTGAAAGCGGTAAAATATCGCTATCAGATGAAGTTGTTACAAGTAAAAACGCTGTTGCAATGGGCGGTTCTCAGATATGGCTCGAAGAGGGCGAAAAAATGACAGTTGATGAACTGCTTAAAGCAGTTGCAGTAGCTTCTGCAAATGACGCATGCACGGCTTTGGCTGAATACATAGCAGGTTCAACAACTTCCTTCGTTTCTATGATGAATGAGCGCGCAAAAGAGCTGGGGCTTGAGAATACTAATTTTGAAAACTGCACAGGTCTTGATGATACGGCTACAAATCATTATTCATGCGCATATGATATCGCTGTAATTTCAAGAGAAGTTATGCAGCACGAACTTATAAAAAATTATACAACTATATGGCTTGATTATCTGAGAAACGGAGAAACAGAGCTTAACAATACTAATAAGCTTGTTAATACGTATAACGGCATAACAGGATTAAAGACAGGTACAACTTCAAAAGCCGGTTTCTGCGTCTGCGCTACAGCCGAAAGAGACGGCATGAGTCTTATTTCAGTTGTTCTTGGCGCTGACACAAGTGAAGACAGATTTACAAGTGCATCAAATATGCTTGATTACGGTTTTGCAAATTATCAGATAATTGTGCCCGAAATAGATGAAACTCAGATTTCAACTGTAAAAGTGATAAACGGAATAGAAAAATCATTAATGCCGATATATGATGAAACAGATAAGATTTTAGTAAAAAAGGGCGGGGAAGATATAACCTATGAGTATAAGACGGAGCCGTCCGTATCTGCACCTGTTAAATCAGGTGATAAACTTGGTGAAATAATTATCAAATCGGGTAATGAAACTATCAGAACAGTTAAACTATATTCTGGCAAAAACATTGACAAAATTAGTTTTTCTTATGTTTTTAAAGAAATGTTGAGTAATATTTAACAAAAAACTGTTGATTATAGGCGCCTTTTGTTGTAGAATAGGCAATTGGAATTTATGAGAATATGGAGGTTTAATATATGGAAAAATTAAAACTTGTAAATAAATATGCAGATAAATTCGTTTCCGAAAATGAAATTGCGGAGAATGCGGCAAGAGGCGTAGAAGCTCTCAGAACACTGCACGCTAAAAACGGTGCAGGCAATGATTTTCTCGGCTGGGTAACTCTTCCTACCGATTATGATAAAGAAGAGTTTGCAAGAATCGAAAAAGCTGCAGAATACATCAAAAAGAATTGTGATGTTCTTGTTGTTATCGGTATAGGTGGTTCTTACCTTGGCGCAAGAGCCGTTATTGAAGCTCTTAAATCATCTAATTATAATGCACTTGCAAAAGACACTCCTCAGATTTATTTCATCGGTAACAGCATCAGCCCGGCTATGCTCAACGATGTTCTTGCGGCTTGTGAGGGCAAGGATATTTGCGTAAATGTTATCTCAAAAAGCGGTACTACTACTGAGCCCGCAATTGCATTCAGAGTATTCCGTGAACTTATCAATAAAAAGTATTCTAAGGAAGAAGCTGCAAAGCGTATCTTCTGCACAACCGATAAGGCTAAAGGTACTCTTAAAGAACTTGCAGACAGAGAGGGTTATGAAACATTCGTTGTGCCTGATGATGTAGGAGGAAGATATTCCGTTCTTACTGCTGTTGGTCTTCTTCCAATTGCATGTGCAGGTATTGACATCAAAGCTCTTATGGCTGGTGCAAAATACGCTCAGGACAGTCTCAACAGTGAAGATATTAATGAAAACGACTGCCTCAAATATGCTGTTATTAGAAATTGTTTTTATGACAAGGGCAAGAAACTTGAGTGCTTTATCTGCTATGAGCCTTATATGACTATGTTCAACGAATGGCTCAAACAGCTTTTCGCAGAAAGCGAAGGCAAGGACGGCAAGGGACTTTATCCTGTTTCCTGTGTTTTCTCAACTGATCTTCATTCAGTAGGCCAGTTTATCCAGGAAAGCGGCTCAAATCTTATGTTTGAAACATGTATTAAATTCAACAACCCTGTTTCTGATTTCGTAATTGAAGAAGAACCCGAAAATATTGACGGACTTAATTTCCTTGCAGGCAGAAAAATGAGTTACATCAACGAGAAAGCAAGACAGGGTACTCTCCTTGCACACACTGAGGGCGGAGTTGCAAACCTTGTGCTTGAGTCTGATACTCCTTCAGAGGAAAACATCGGATATCTCATTTATTTCTTTGAAAAAGCATGCGCTATTTCAGGTTATATGCTTGGTGTAAATCCGTTCAATCAGCCCGGTGTTGAAAGCTACAAGAAAAATATGTTTGCACTTCTCGGCAAGCCCGGTTATGAAAGTGAAAAAGAAAAACTTGAAAAAGAACTCGGTATATGATAATATATAGATGAATTAAAAATTGTTTAACCTTGGAGGAATAATAAATGATAAAACTTATTATCGGAAATAAAGGTTCGGGAAAAACAAAAAAGCTTGTAGACCTTGTAAATTCCTGCGTTGAAAATTCCGACGGCAACGTTGTATGCGTTGAAAAAGAGCCAAAGCTTACCTATGATATCTCTTCAAAGGCAAGGCTCCTTGAAACAGAAACATACAGCATCAACGGCTGCAAAGCTTTTTACGGATTCCTTGCCGGAATCTGTGCCGGAAACTATGATGTTACCGATGTTCTTATAGATGCCACATTCAAAATTGTTGGCCGTGATTATTCCAAACTTCCGCAGTTCTTTGATATGCTTTCTGAACTCTCAGAAGCAACCGATGTAAACTTCTATTTCACAATCAGCTGTGATAAGGAAGATTTACCGGTTGAGATATTTGATTACTGCGAGGAACTTTAAGTTTAATTTAAGCCGCTGAAAACAGCGGCTTTTATTTTTCGTATTATTTACAATCGTCCTTGCCATGCGGAATTGTCAAATGTTAAAATAAAATTTAAGCACAGAATAATTTTAATTTTTCTATTGACAAAAAGTCCTCTAATATATATAATACTTAAAGTGCAGACGAGGTGTGGCTTTATGAAAATTGATGTTTCAAATCTTTTTAACGGAGATTCAAAGCCCATTAAAATTGACTACACGCTGGATTTAGAGGATCTGGTCTACAGTACCTATAATCCTATTAAGGACGGTGCTGAAGTCAAAGGCTCGGTTTATGAAAAGGCAAATGTTGTCTTTCTTGATACTGAGGTTTCCTTTAAATTTTACGGTTTTTGTGACAGATGTGCCGAGGAAGTCATCAAAGATATGAGTTTCCCGGTAAAAAAGATCCTTGTTCCTAAACTCGCCAACGACGCCGATGCTGATTTTGATGAATACGTTGTTGTGCCAAACGGAATACTTGATCTGAATGAATTTATAACTGAAGAAATTCAGCTTTTTTTACCGTCAAAAATTCTTTGTAAACCTGATTGCAAAGGTTTGTGTTATAAATGCGGTAAAAACCTTAACTTTGGAAATTGCGGCTGCAAAAAAGACGTTGATCCGCGTATGGAAGCTCTTCTGCAGTTGCTTGATGAACAATAATAAATCATACTGAATATAAATTAAGGAGGCTATAAAGATGGCAGTACCAAAGAGAAGAACATCTACGGCAAGAAAGAATAAGAGACGTTCAAGCGTTTGGAAAATGAGTGCACCCACACTTGTTAAGTGCTCAAACTGCGGCGCATACACTGTTGCTCATAAGGTATGCTCAAGCTGCGGATATTATAACGGCAAGCAGGTTGTTGTTAAAGACGAAGCATAACTTCTAAACATTTCGGACGGGCATATTATATATGTCCGTCTTTCTTTTTAATATTTATTTGAAGGGAGGTTTTGCCGTGAAAGGCACTGTTGCAATTGTAGGAAGGCCTAATGTCGGCAAATCTACACTCTTTAATAAACTAACAGGTTCACGTATATCTATTGTTGATGACACGCCCGGTGTCACAAGAGACCGCATTTACGGTGACTGCGAGTGGCTTGGCCATAAATTTCTTCTTATTGATACAGGCGGTATTGAGCCGTATTCTGATGATGTAATTTTAAAGCAGATGAGAGCGCAGGCTGAAATTGCTATTGAAACAGCTGACGTGATAATCCTTGTTACTGATATTACAACAGGAATACTTGCCGCAGACAGTGAGGTTGCGTCAATGCTTCAGAAAAGCGGCAAGCCTATTGTCCTTTGTGTAAACAAGTGTGACAGCGTAGGTGCTGTTCCGCCCGAGTTCTATGAGTTCTATAATTTAGGTCTCGGAGATCCTTTTGCCGTGTCATCTGTTCACGGTCACGGTACAGGAGATCTGCTTGATGAGATTATAAAATATCTTCCTGAAGATAATAATAGCAGTGAAGAGGATGATGAGATTATAAACGTTGCCGTAATCGGCAAGCCTAATGTTGGCAAATCTTCACTTGTAAATAAAATATGCGGAGAAAACAGGACGATTGTTTCCGATATTGCGGGCACAACCAGAGATACAACAGATACTTTTGTTGAGAATTCTTATGGTAAATTTAATATTATAGATACCGCAGGAATACGCAAAAAAAGTAAAGTTACGGACGCAATTGAGCGTTTCAGCGTTATTAGGGCAAAATCTGCGGTTGACCGTGCAAATGTGTGTGTAATCATGATAGACGCTGTTGAAGGCTTTACTGAGCAGGATTCAAAAATTGCGGGTATTGCTCTTGAAGCGGGAAAAGCGTGTATTGTTGCGGTCAATAAATGGGACGCTGTAGAAAAAGATTCGGATACCATGAAAGAATATAAACAGAAGCTAAGCGTTGATTTTTCATTCATGTCTTATGCACCCGTTCTGTTTATTTCTGCTAAAACAGGTCAAAGACTTGATAAACTGTTTGAGCTTATAGCTTTTGTTCATTCTCAGAATTCTATGAGAATATCAACGGGCAAACTTAACGAAGTTCTTGCTGAGGCAACCGCACGAGTTCAGCCTCCTACGGACAAGGGCAAACGTCTTAAAATCTATTATATGACACAGGCGTCAACAAGGCCGCCCGCATTTGTTTTCTTTGTTAATAATGCGGAACTATTCCATTTTTCTTATCAAAGATACCTTGAAAATCAGATAAGAGAAGTTTTCGGGCTTGACGGTACGCCGGTAAGATTTATAATCCGCGAAAGGGGAGAAGGTAAGAAGTGATTACCCCTGCTCTGATTATCAAGTGCCTTGCAGTTGCAGTTATTTCATATCTGCTCGGCAGTCTGAATTTTTCTATAATATTTTCTAAAACCTTAACTGAAGAAGATATAAGAAAATCAGGAAGCGGCAACGCCGGAGCAACAAATATGCTGAGAACTTACGGCAAGCGTTTTGCTGCTGTTACTATGATAGGCGATATCCTTAAAGTAGCTATTGCTATAATAATTGCCTTTGCAATTCTCGGCGCTCCCATGAAGTATCTTTTTACAGTGCCTCAGGATTTAGAAGAAATACAGCGCATCATGATTTATAAAGAGCTTTCAGGGCTGTTTTGTGTGCTTGGCCATATCTTTCCTGTGTTTTTTAAATTTAAGGGAGGAAAGGGCGTTGCAGCCTGCACAGGCATGGTCATAATTGTTGACTGGCGTATTGCGCTTATACTTTTCGTTATTTTTGTAGTAGTTGTAGCTGCTTCAAAGTGGATTAGTTTAGGCTCAATAATTATTGCAGTTCTTTACCCGGTATTGATTTTTGCTTTTTACACAAGCTGGCTTCTGGCTCTTATTGCTTTACTCTTTACTTTAATAGTAATAGTAGCGCACAGAGAAAATATAAAACGCCTTGCTCAAGGCACTGAAAATAAAATATCATTTTCAAGTAAAAAAAAGCGCCCGTGAGGACGCTTTTTTTGATTTTATTATTGTCTTATAAAATAAAAAAATCCGCCATAAGACGGATTTGATTATCAGGTTATTTAACTCACGCTCTTTCAACTTTGCCTGAACGAAGGCATCTTGTGCAAACATATACTCTTTTAGGAGAGCCGTTAACAATAGCCTTTACTCTTTTTACGTTGGGCTTCCAAGTTCTGTTGGAACGCCTGTGAGAATGGGAAACCTTTATTCCGAAAGTCATTTCTTTTCCACAGTATTCACATTTTGCCATTAGCGAACACCTCCTTGTAAATTTCGAACGCATAAATACTACCACATATCTCAGCAAAATGCAAGCATTTTTTATATAATTTTTTTATAAGGGAAACTTTCTGTTAAATTTTTTGCTTTTTGTTGATTTTAGATATTTATTTTATTATAATAATTTAGATAAATTAAGATATATTTGGAGGTTAAATATATGGCGGCAGATAAAAAAAGTATAACACAGGATAAAAAAGCTGCTCTTGAATCTGCGCTCAAACAGCTTGAAAAGCAGTATGGTCCGGGAACAGTTATGCGTCTCGGTGAAAATTCACACCTTAATGTTGCTGCTATTTCAACCGGTTCGCTTACGCTTGATATCGCAACCGGAATAGGCGGACTTCCCAGAGGAAGAATAGTTGAGATATACGGACCCGAATCTTCAGGTAAAACGACACTTGCACTTCACTGTATAGCTGAATGTCAGAAACTTGGCGGAGTTGCCGCATTCGTTGATGCTGAGCACGCTCTTGACCCTGTTTACGCCGCTAATCTTGGCGTTGATATTGATTCACTTCTTGTTTCTCAGCCTGACTACGGTGAGCAGGCTCTTGAAATCACAGAACAGCTTGTACGTTCAGGCGCTGTTGAGATAATTGTTGTTGACTCAGTTGCGGCTCTTGTACCAAGATCTGAAATAGACGGAGAGATGGGCGATTCCCATGTAGGTCTTCACGCAAGACTTATGAGCCAGGCTCTCAGAAAGCTTACCGGTGCTATTAATAAGAGTAACTGCCTTATCATTTTTATCAACCAACTTCGTGAAAAAGTTGGCGTTATGTACGGCAATCCTGAGGTAACTACAGGTGGCCGCGCTCTGAAGTTCTATGCTTCAATGAGAATTGACGTAAGAAGAGTTGAAACAATAAAAGCTGCCGGTAACGAATTTGTCGGCAACAGAACAAGAGCTAAAATTGTTAAAAATAAGCTTGCGCCACCGTTCAAACAGGCTGAGTTTGATATTATGTACGGCACAGGCATTAGCAAAACAGGCGAAATTCTTGATATGGCTGTTGAGTATGATATTATCAAGAAGAGCGGTTCGTGGTTCTCTTACGGCGATGAGAGACTCGGTCAGGGTCGTGATAAGGTTAAAGAGCTTATTCAGAATGATCCTGCTCTTGCAGAAGAGCTTGAAAATAAGATAAAAGCTAAAATGGCGGAAATACAGGAGACTGCAACACAGAAATATCAGGGCAAGCCCATTCCGAAAGCTGATATTGAGCCTGAAGAACAGGAAAACACCGTTAAACAGACAAGAGCTGCCGCAAGGGCTAAACTTGATATAGCTGTTGAAGACGACGAAGACTGATGGTTATAAAATCGCAAAAAGGCCGTGGCAAGAAGATACATATTCTTTTGGACAGCGAATATCAGATTACAACTGATGTTGATTTCTGGTCCGAATACGGAGTTCCTGATGGCTCAGATATAGATGAGAACGAATGGAACAGCATAAAGAGCAGTATAAATTACAGAAAGGCTCTGAATAAAGGAGCGGATCTTCTGTCACGTCGTAATCATTCAGAATATGAACTCAAGACAAAGATAATGCGTACGTGTGATGCTGTTTCATCAGAAAAAGCCGTACAGCGTTTTGTTGAGTTAGGGTATCTGAATGATGAAGAATTTGCAAAAGAACTTGCAGAGCATTTGTTTACGGTTAAAAATTATTCCGCAGGAAATGTTCGTTCTGAGCTTTTGAAAAGAGGAGTAGACAGGGATATAGTGGCTTCTGTTATTGCTGATAATGATACCGACCCTGTCGATTCTTTAGTCAATATTATTAATAAAAAATATTTGAGAAAGCTGAGCGAGGAAGGCGGCAGGCAAAAAGTTACCGCCGCACTTGCAAGAAAGGGCTTTTCTTACTCCGATATAAAATCTGCTTTTTACAGGATAGAGAATGAAGAATAATTATAAAATATACGTTATTTCTTTGGGCTGCCCTAAAAATCAGGTGGACTGTGAAATAATGGTGAATAAGTTGATTTCAGGTGGGTTTACAATAGCTGACAGCATTGAGGATTCTGATGCTGTGCTTATCAATACTTGCGCTTTTATTGAAGATGCAAAAACAGAAGCTATTGAAACCATACTTGAAGTAGCTGAATATAAAAAAGCAGGAATAATATCTGCTATAATAGTTACGGGCTGTCTTTCTGAGCGTTATCAGGATGAAGTGATTAAGGAAATGCCCGAAGTTGACGCTGTAATAGGCATTGGCGCTGATAAGGACATAGTTAAAGTGTGTATGAAGGCTCTCAGCGGCGTTACAACAAGCTTTTTCCCGTCAAAGGATCTGCTTCCCCTGAGCGGTGAAAGAACGCTGTTTACTCCGCCTCATTGGGCTTATTTAAAACTTTCAGAAGGCTGTAGCAACAGATGTTCCTATTGCGCTATTCCAGGTATTCGTGGAAATTACAGAGAGCGCGATATGGAAAGTATAATATCTGAAGCAAAAGAGCTTGTTTCACGAGGTGTAAAAGAAATCGTTCTTGTTGCACAGGACACAACAAAATATGGCGTTTCGCTTTACGGTGAATACCGTCTTGCTTCTCTTCTCAAAGAACTTTGCAAAATTAAAGATTTGCGCTGGATAAGACTTTTTTACTGCTATCCGGATAAAGTTACCGATGAACTTATAGATACTATTGCCGAGGAAGAGAAAGTATGTTCCTATATAGATATTCCGCTTCAGCACTGCAGCGGTGAAGTTCTCAGAAATATGAACAGAAGCGGAAACTATGATGAGCTTAAAACACTGATTAATAAAATGAAAGAACGTATTCCGGGGATATCACTTCGCACAACGCTTATGGTAGGCTTTCCCGGTGAAACAGACGAACAGTTTGAAGAACTTTGTAAATTTGTAAAAGAAATGAAGTTCGATAAAATGGGTTGTTTTAAATTCTCGCCGGAAGAAGATACTCCCGCATATGATATGAAAAATCAGATAGATGACTCAGTAAAGGCTCGCCGTGAAGAAGTTATAATGGATATACAGTATTCTGTTACCGAAGCTGCAAATAAGGCAAGAGTAGGGAAAGAATATGATGCTGTTATCGATTCGTTTGAAGGTGTGAATTATATTGGCAGAAGTTATCTTGATGCGCCGGAGATTGACAGCGGTATAATAATTTCTTCAGCTGAAAAGCTTGCGGTCGGAGATTTTATAAAAGTAAAAATAACCGATTATAACGGTTATGATTTAATAGGAGAGAAAGTACAATGAATTTACCTAACAAAATAACGGTATTCAGATTTTGCTGTGTACCTGCATTGATGGCGTGTGCATTTATTGATTTTAAATATCATTGGGTTGCAACGCTTATAATATATTTTGTTGCCTGCATGAGTGATAAAGCGGACGGCATTATTGCCAGAAAATCAGGAATCGTTACTGATTTCGGCAAACTTATGGATCCGCTGTCTGATAAAACGCTTGTTTTTGCCGCATACATAATTCTTTTTGATATGGGCTGGCATACAGATATTGTTATCATGATAATGCTTGCGCGTGAGTTCCTTGTTGCCGGCATCAGAATGGCAGCCGCAACAACAGGGGAGGTAATAGCCGCCAATGCTTTTGGAAAGGCAAAGACTTTTCTTCAGATGGCAACAACGGGGCTTGTTTTCCTGTTCCTTGCTATAGGAGAAGGCCCTGCCGATATAGATATGAATACCCAGTGGCTCAATATTTATTGTACTATAGCCTTCTGGATAGTCGGAATTGTTACAATGCTCAGCGGCATTGTTTACGCAAAAGACGGCTGGCATCTTATTAAGACAAAATAATTGTTGCAAATTTTACAAAATTGTATATAATAATATTGATATTGAAATGCATAGACGGAGAGAAGTAACTGAAAGTTCTTTTTTCAGAGAGCACGTTGTTTGGTGAAATTCGTGTATTAAGAAATCAGTGAAATGCACTCCCGAGCTTTTCGGAGGAAATTTAGTATTCCGGAACGGTTTGCCCCGTTACACGCAAGGCTGTATTTAAGCAGTCAAGTATAAAGAAGAGTGGAACCGCAGTTTTTATTGCCTCTGTCATTTGACAGGGGCATTTTTATTTTGAAACCATAATACATAATATTTAATAAGAACATTCAGTAATTCACGGGTGATTTTTATGTTTGACGAATTCAGAGAATCGGTTAAAAGCTTTATGGAGCATGACCCCGCCGCTAAAAGCCCTTTTGAAATTGTTTTTCTTTATCCTGGCTTTAAGGCATTGAGAAGTCATAGAAAAGCACACTGGTTCTTTAAGCATAATATGCCTTTTATAGCGCGCTTTATAAGTCAAAGAAGCGCCCATGCTACCGGAATTGAAATACATCCGGGAGCAACGATTGGCAGGCGTGTTTGTATCGACCACGGCCATGGAGTGGTAATAGGGGAAACGGCTGAAGTAGGGGACGACGTAATGATTTATCAGGGAGTAACACTGGGCGGTACCGGTAAAGACGTCGGAAAAAGGCATCCTACAATCGAAAACGGCGTTATGATAGGCGCCGGCGCAAAAGTTCTTGGCCCTATAACTATCGGAAGAAATGCCAAAGTAGCCGCAGGAGCAGTCGTGGTTAAGGATGTTGATCCAAACTGCACCGTTGTTGGCGTGCCCGGAGAGGTTGTAAGAATAGACGGCGAACGTGTTGATGATCTTGATCAGATTCATATTCCCGATCCTGTTATGACAGCAATAAAAGAAAACAAAAGAAAAATTGAAGAACTTGAAAATGAAATTAAAACTCTTGAGGAGGCAGTAAAATGAAGATTTATAACACAATGACCAGACAGAAAGAAGAATTTGTTCCTGTTGATAAAAATGAAGTCAAAATCTATGCCTGCGGCCCGACTGTATACAATTATATTCATATAGGCAATGCACGTCCTCTTTGCGTGTTTGATGTTTTAAGACGTTATCTTGAATACAGAGGCTATAAGGTTAAATTTGTTCAGAATTTTACTGATATTGATGATAAAATCATTAAAAGAGCAAATGAAGAAGGTGTTTCTTATGAAGAAATATCTGAAAAATATATCAAAGAATTTTGGACTGACGCAGACGGTCTGAACTTCAAACATGCTACAGTTCATCCAAAAGCTACTGAAAATATCGATGAGATCATTGCTATAATAAAGACGCTTGTTGACAAAGGATATGCTTATGAGGCAGGCGGTGATGTATATTTCCGCACTCTCAAGTTTAATGAATACGGAAAGCTTTCGCATCAGCCTATTGAAGATCTTGAAAGCGGCGCAAGAATAGCTATCGGTGAGGTTAAGGATGATCCGCTTGATTTCGCGCTTTGGAAAGGAGCCAAGCCGGGCGAACCGTATTGGGATTCACCTTGGGGCAAAGGAAGACCGGGCTGGCATATCGAGTGTTCTGCAATGAACAGAAAATATCTTGGCAACACTATTGATATTCACTGCGGCGGTAAAGACCTTGTATTCCCTCATCATGAAAATGAAATTGCACAGAGTGAATGCGCTAACGGATGCACTTTTGCTAAATACTGGATGCACAACGGATATATTAACGTAGATAATGTAAAAATGAGTAAATCTCTCGGCAATTTTAAGACTGTACGAGAGATTGCCGATTACTGCGGTTACGAGGTTATCAGATATTTCCTTATAAGCTCGCATTACCGTTCACCCATTAATTACAGTCTTGAAATTATAGATCAGTGCAAGAGCGCGCTTGAAAGACTTTACACTTGCCGTGACAGCCTTGATTTTACAATCAAGAATGCTTCTGAAACGGCGGGAGAAGATGATGATAAGCTGATAAAGCTTTTTGAAAGCCGCAAAGATGAATTCATCACTGCTATGGATGATGATCTTAACACAGCGGACGGAATAGCTGCTCTGTTTGAGCTTACAAAAGATATCAATACTAATTTGATTTCTCAGCAGGTATCAAAAGCTGTTTGTGAGAAGGCCGCTCAGATATTTGATGAGATTTGTGATGTGCTCGGTCTGCTTTATAACCGAAAGAGCAATGATTTGAGCGATGAAATAGAATCACTTATTTCAAAGCGTCAGGAAGCGCGTAAAAATAAGGACTGGACAACTGCAGATAAAATTAGAGATGATCTTAAAGCAATGGGAATAATTCTTAAAGATACTCCTCAGGGTGTTACATGGACTAAAGAATAAATAAAAAAAGCTCCGGGTTTCGGAGCTTTTTTATTTATAAACTATTCATTTATAATTTCGTTTTCCAGTATCGAAGTGCAATGAGGGCATCTTGTAGCATTTATATCTATGTCACTCATACAAAACGGGCATTTTTTTGTTATCGGAGTATTATCTTCATCTTTTTTCTTTCCTATTGTCATAATTCTGTTTATGAACTTTAATAAGCAGAATAAAACAAATGCCATTATTATAAAATTAAGAAACGCAGATATAAATGAAGAGAAAAATCCAAGCAGTTCCTGCGATGTATATGTAGACGCTCCTGTTATGAATTTGAGCAGAGGATTTATCAAATTATCAGTCAGAGAATTTACCACTGCTGTGAAAGCACTGCCTATGATAATGCCTACTGCCATATCAAACATATTTCCCTTAATAGCGAATTGTTTGAATTCCTCAAAAAACTTTTTCATATTCTTCTCCTTAATTTTAAAAATAAAGGCTGCCTGAATTATCAGACAGCCTTTAAAACTTATTTTATCATATCTTTCATAGAATATAGACCGTTGGATTTACCAGCCATAAATACTGCAGCATTTACAGCCCCCACGGCAAAGATCTCTTTGCTTCTTGCAGAGTGTGAAAGAGTAATGATTTCATCTCTTCCCGCAAATATGATTTCGTGCTCACCAACGATGGTGCCGCCCCTTACGGAATGCATACCAATCTCGTTTTTAGTACGCTTTTCGCGTTTGCTGTGACGGTCATATTCGTATTTAACAGGCTCGTCAATTTCCTCACAGATAGCGTCAGCAAGCATTAAAGCAGTTCCGCTTGGTGCGTCTATCTTCTGATTATGGTGCTTTTCTACGATTTCAATATCAAAATCGCTACCCAACACCTCAGTTGCTTTTTTTGCCAGGTTTGCAAGCAGATTTATGCCCATGCTCATATTGTATGTGAAGAACACTGCGCATTTCTCAGAAGCTTTTTCAATCTGCTTTTTTTGCTTGTCATCGTAACCCGTGGTTGCAATAACAACAGGTATCTTCTTATCCTCAGAAAAAGCAAGCATGGAATCGAGAAGAGCCGGATTTGAAAAATCTATAATAACATGCGCTGTTTCCTTAATTTCTCCGAAAGTTGAGTATACCGGAAAACCGCTGCTTTCAGTATTTATATCAACACCGGCAACAATTTCGCAGTCATCTCTTCCTGCAACGACACTTTGGATAACGTGACCCATCTTGCCGTTTGCGCCGCATAAAATAATTTTTGTCATTTTAAAAGTCCTTTGCAATTAATTACTTTATAAGATCGTATTCCTTCATGACTTCTCTGAGCATTGCTTTATTCTCATCCGTCATATCAATAAGTGGAAGTCTGCAGTGGCCTGCTTCGTAACCAATGAGGTTAACTGCTTCTTTAACAGGTATCGGATTTACGTCACAGAAAAGAGCCTTTGCAAGCTTCATATACTTATCCATCAAAGCCTTTGATCCTGCTTTGTCTCCGTTAAGATATTTTGCAACTATATCATGAGTTTCTTTAGGACAAACATTTGAAAGGACACTGATAACACCGAGACCGCCTCTTTCAAGAATGTCATAGATCTGATCGTCGTTACCGCTCCAAATATTGAGCTCATCTCCGCAAAGCTCATGAACTTTAGCAATCTGGTCAAGATTTCCGCTTGCTTCCTTGATTCCGTTGATTCTTGGAAGTTTAGCAAGTTCAGCCGCAGTTTCAGGTAAAATGTTTACGCCGGTTCTTGACGGAACATTATAAAGAATTATCGGCTTGTCAGTTGCGTCATGAATTGCTTTATAATGAGCAACAAGGCCTCTCTGGCTTGTTTTGTTGTAATAAGGTGTAACAAGAAGCAGAGCATCGGCACCGTCCTTGCAAGCCTCTGTGCTGAGTTCAATGGCACTTTTTGTTGAGTTAGAACCTGTTCCGGCAATAACTACACATCTGCCGTTAACATAATCAACACACCATTTGATGCATTCAGAATGTTCATCAACTTCAAGAGTGGAGCTTTCACCAGTTGTACCGCATACAACGATAGCGTCAGTTCCGTTTTCTATCTGCCAGTCAATAAATCTTCCGAATTCTTCGTAATTTACAGTGCCGTCTTCTTTCATCGGAGTGATGATGGCAACCGCAGCGCCTGTAAAAATAGGTTCTTTCATAATATAAGCACTCTCCTTGCTGTAAATATTGTAATTAACTGATTAGTCCATATATCCTTCTGCACAAAGAAGCTCTGCAAGAAGTACGGCGCCGCCTGCTGCACCGCGGAGCGTATTGTGTGAAAGACAAACAAATTTATACTGATACTGAGTATCTTCTCTAAGTCTGCCGATTGAAATAGCCATACCGTTCTCAAGCATTCTTTCTGACTTGATCTGAGGTCTGTTATCTTCTTCAAAATAGTGGAGGAACTGTTTTGGTGCTGAGGGAAGTTCAAGCTCCTGAGCACGGCCTTTGAAGTTCTTCCAGATTTCTTTCATTTCGTCCATAGACGGTTTTTTCTCAAAGTTTACAAATACTGCACCGAGATGGCCGTTTGAAACGGGAACGCGGATGCACTGAGCAGTGAAGTTCGGCTTATCTGCAAGTTTGATCTCATCTTCTTCAATGTGACCCCAGAGCTTAAGAGGCTCTTTTTCGCTCTTTTCTTCTTCGCCGCCGATGTAAGGGATAACATTATCTATCATTTCAGGCCATGTATCAAATGTTTTGCCTGCGCCGCTGATAGCCTGATATGTGCATACAAGTACGTCTTTAACACCGAATTTGTCATGAAGAGGGAAGAGGGCGGGAACATAAGACTGAAGTGAGCAGTTTGATTTAACTGCAACAAAACCGCGCTTTGTTCCAAGACGTTTTCTCTGAGACGGTATAATGTTGATATGTTCTGCATTAAGCTCCGGAACAACCATAGGAACGTCAGGAGTAAAGCGATGAGCGCTATTGTTTGAAACAACGGGACATTCATGCTTTGCATATTCCTCTTCAAGCTTTTTGATTTCGTCTTTTTTCATATCTACTGCACAGAATACGAAATCAACTTCGCTTGTGATTTTATCAATATCGGCAGTAGCGTCACGAACTATCATATCTTTAACGCTTTCGGGGATTTCAGTATCCATGCACCACTTTTTGCCTACTGCTTCCTCGTATTTCTTTCCTGCTGATCTTGCTGATGCAGCAAGGCTTGTAATATTAAACCACGGGTGGTCTGCAAGAAGCGTAATAAAACGCTGACCTACCATACCTGTTGCGCCTACTACGCCTACATTATATTTCTTTACCATAATGATTCTCCTATCTTGCTAAAAATAAATCTTGTAAAAATATATACAATAGAATATAATATTAGACGGCGTTTGCCGTATCTTTATGATATAATATCACTTATTATATATATATGTCAAACAAAAATTACGGAGACTTTATGAAAACTGCAGACTTTTATTACGATTTACCCGAAAATTTAATTGCTCAGACGCCAATAGAGCCAAGAAACGCGTCACGTCTCATGATTCTTCATAAAAAGGACGGCTCCCTTGAGCACCGTATTTTTAAGGATCTTACAGAATATTTGAACCCCGGTGATTGTCTTGTTATTAATGATACTCGTGTAATCCCGGCAAGAATCTACGGAGTTAAGGAAGAAACAGGAGCTGTTGTAGAATTTTTGCTTCTTTCTCAGAAAGAAAATGATGTTTGGGAATGTCTTTGCAAACCCGGAAAAAGAGCGAAAATAGGCACAAAGTTTTCATTCGGAGAAGGAAAATTAATAGGTGAGATCGTTAATATTGATGATAATGAGGGAAGCAGATTTGTAAAATTCACCTGTGAGGGCAGTATTTATGCTGTTCTTGACGAAATCGGATCAATGCCGCTTCCTCCGTACATAAAAGAAAAACTTAATGACAAGGAGCGTTATCAGACCGTTTACAGCAAAGAACTCGGTTCTGCGGCTGCGCCTACAGCCGGACTTCATTTTACACCTCAAATGCTTGAAGGAATAAAGGCAAAAGGTGTAAATATAGCCGAGATAACACTTCATGTAGGTTTAGGAACGTTCAGACCTGTTAAGGTTGACGATGTAACAAAGCATAAAATGCACACAGAGCACTATATAATGCCAAAAGAAGCTGCTGATATAATTAACAATACTAAGAAAAACGGTAAAAGAGTTATAGCGGTAGGCACAACTTCCTGCCGCACGATCGAATCGGTAGCTGCTAAAAACGGCTGTATATGTGCAGATGAAGATGATACGTCTATATTTATTTATCCCGGTTTTGAATTTAAGTGTATGGATGCACTTATAACTAATTTTCATCTTCCTGAAAGCACTTTGATAATGCTTGTTTCTGCATTTGCGGGATACGATAACATTATGAACGCTTACAATACTGCCGTTAAGGAAAAATATAGATTTTTCAGTTTCGGCGATGCTATGTTTATAGAGGACTGATTATGAAATTTTCAGTAATAAAAAAAGAAGGCGAAGCCAGAAGAGGCGTGTTTGAAACAGTGCACGGCACGGTGCAGACGCCGGCATTTATGAATGTTGCAACAGTTGCTGCAATTAAAGGCGGTCTTGCGGCAAGTGATCTTGAGGATATAGGAACGCAGGTAATGCTGTGCAATACCTATCACTTGCATGTGCGTCCCGGAGAAGATGTCGTTTACAATATAGGCGGTCTTCATAAATTTACAACTTGGAATAAGCCTATATTGACCGACAGCGGCGGTTTCCAGGTTTTTTCTCTTGCAAAACTTAATAAAATCAAAGAAGAAGGCGTAACTTTTCGTTCTCATATTGACGGCAGAAAGATATTTATGGGACCTGAGGAATCCATGCAGATACAAAGCCGTCTTGCTTCTACAATAGCTATGGCATTTGATGAGTGTGTAGAAAATCCTGCGACATATGAGTACGCAAAAGCTTCCTGCGCAAGAACTTTAAGATGGCTTGAACGCTGCAAGATCGAAATGGACAGGCTAAATTCACTTCCTGAAACAATTAATAAGGATCAGCTTCTTTTCGGAATTAATCAAGGCTGTACCTATGATGATCTGCGCATTGAACACATGAAAGAAATAGCAAAAATGGATCTTGACGGTTATGCAATCGGTGGTCTTGCAGTTGGTGAGCCGAAAGAGGTAATGTATAGAATTATAAGCGCTGTTGCTCCTTATGCACCTGAAAATAAGCCGAGATATCTTATGGGCGTGGGAACCCCAGGCAATATAATAGAAGGTGTCAGCAGGGGAGTAGACCTTTTTGACTGTGTTATGCCAAGCAGAAATGCGCGTCACGGCCATTTATTTACCAAAGATGGTATAATCAATATTAATAATTCCAAATATATACTTGATGATAAACCGATAGATTCAAAGTGTGATTGCCCTGTATGCAGAAGATACAGCAGGGGATACATACGCCACCTTATGAAAGCTAATGAAATGCTTGGAATGCGTCTTGCGGTTATGCATAATCTTTATTTTTATAATAATCTTATGAGTGAAATACGTTTTAATATCGAAAACGGCAGTTTCGAAGATTATAAAAATGAATATTGTGTAAAACTTGATACACGTATATAAATAGTTCTTGCATTTTATATTAATTGTCTATATAATAATCAATGTTAGTAAAATTTGGAGGTTCAAATTAATGTTAGAAACTTTACTTCAGTTAACATCAGGTGCATCAGGTACTTCAGCAACAGGCGGTACCAATTCCTATTCCATGATAATTCTTATGGTTGTTCTTGTGGTAGTTATGTATTTTGTAACAATCCGCCCTCAGAAGAAACGCCAGAAAGAAGAGCAGGAAATGAGAAACTCTCTTGAAATCGGCGATGAGATTATCACTATCGGCGGTATCGTTGGCAGAGTAGTTACAATCAGAGAAGAAGATCTTGTTATCGAAACAGGCGCAGACAGAACTAAAATGAAAATTCAGCGCTGGGCAGTAAATACTAACAAGACTAAGATGGAACAGCACAAAAAAGAAGTTGAGGCTGCAAAAGAAGCTGCTAAGAAAAAGAAAGAGGAAAAGGCTGCTGCAAAGGGCAAAGCTATTAAAGAAAGCAAAGAAGAAAAAGCAGAAACCTCTGAAGAGAAAAAATAAAGAAAAGTTTAATGTAATAAAAATGAACTCCTTTGAATATCCTTTAATGGATAAGCAAAGGAGTTTTTCTTATGAAAAAAATTAAATCTTCACTTGATAATAAACTATTGATTTCATTTATAGTAAAGTCTTTATTATTTTCAGCGGTGTTTTGTTCGGTTCTGTCAGCGCTGCTTTCATTCGCAATATACAAGCTTGACATAAGTTTTGAATGTGTTGAGTACTTAGCAGCTGCAGTTATTGTAATCAGTGCGGCACTAAACTCATACCTATGTTCTTCTTCCTTTAAAAACAGCGGCTTTTTGGTGGGGGTTATATCTTCACTTCCGCTGATTTTGTATTCAATTGTGAACCTGATCTTTAATCATAATACTCTCTGGCTTTTCTTTTTAAAATTTGCGCTTGTAATAATAGTTTCAGGCATTTCGGGTATGTATTCAGTAAAAAAATCTAAAAAGATAAGGGTTAAAAAATGAAAACAAAGGAAATTTTAGAAAACACAGCAATAACTGAGGATAAACTCAAGAAAAAGAAAGAAGACAGAAAGAGTTTTTACGAAATATTTTTTGAAAATAAAACAGCGTTTTATGCCGCTTTATTTTTTGCCGCCGGACTTTTATGCGGTTCATTAATATATAAAAACTGTGCTACAGATGCACTTGACGAAATAATTATTTCATCAGTTAACGGTGAATTTTTAAACCTTTTTATAAATAATCTGGGGTTTTACCTTTTTGTTTTTGCCTTGACGCTCTTTATGGGGATATGCCTTGTAGGATTTCCGATAATAAATATCGTGCCTCTTTTAATAGGAGTACAGGCGGGACTGAAAATATCATATTATTATATAAATTTTGGAATTAAGGGCTTCGGGTACAGCCTGCTGATGATTGCTCCGTTCGTCTGCTCATTTCTTACTGTAATTGTTTACACCGTTTCTCTTAGTTCTGACTTGAGCAAAAGAATATATAATCTTACTGTGGGCAAAAACGAAAACAGCGAAAAAATAGAATATAAAAGCTATATGAAAAAGTACCTTCTTTATGCTGTTATGATAGTTTTTGTGGCGCTTATAAACTCCGGTATAACAGCTGCTCTAAGCGGAATAATTTCAATATAGATTTTACTTATTATTTTTGCCGTCTTTATTTAAAGGGTTTGCCGCTATAGCTTTTTTTGCGGCGTCTGCAGTTGTATGAGTGTAGATTTCTGTTGTTCCCAAATTTTCGTGACCGAGTACTTCTTTTAAAAGCAATAAGTCCACATTACCATATTGATACATAAGTGTTGCGGCGGTGTGCCTGAGTTTATGAACAGACAGACCACGGTCTCCAAGTCCGGCCTTGTCAAGATTTGTATAAACTATATGCTGAACGGTTTTTGCGCTTATTCTTTGATTTCTGCTGCTCAAAAACAGTGCTCTGTCTTTTACTCCGTCATTCGGGCGCTTTTTCATGTAATCCGCTATTGCTTTTATGCAAGCATCGTTTAAAAATATTACACGCTCTTTGTTGCCTTTTCCTGTTATTACAAGGCTTCCGTCGTCTTTGATATCGTTATAATTTATAGAAACCAATTCGGAAAGACGCATTCCGCAGTTCAAAAAAAGAGTTATTATTGCAAAATCACGTTCTTTAAATGGGCCGTCAATAACAGAAAGCAGCTTCTGAGCCTCTTCCAGAGTAAGATACTTAGGAAGAGACTTTTTTGCTTTTGGTATGTCAAGATTTTTCATAGGATTGACTTCAAGAAGTCCTAAATTATCCGTTAAATAAATAAAAAAGCGCCTGATTGATATTACACGCCTTGCACGTGTTGACTCGTTGTTTTTTCGCACATTTTTAAGGTAAATTAGGTATGAATAAGCGTCATTAAGAGTTATTTTTCTTATAAAATCAATATCAATAGGGGATATATCCACTTCTTCATCAGGAGCGTTTTTGTCTGCAAGACCTTTATTTTTTGCAAGGTATCTGAAAAAAGTTCTCAGATCAGAAGCGTATTCGATAACTGATAGTTCTGAATGACCTTTAATAGCTTCCAGATAAATAAGATATTGCTGAACAAGATTAGGAAGTTCGGAAAATTCTTCTTTTCTCATATTTTGTTCCTTTCCGTGAAACAGTTTCACAATGTTAAAATTTGATAATCAAGCAGGGAATAGTAAGTATTCTGCATTTTATATCAAGTGTAATAGTTTAATATGTGCTTACATAATAATGTTAATTTTTGACTTTGAATTTTAATATGCTTATTGATTTTTTTATTGCTGAAAGACTTGACGATTGTTAAATTGGTTATAAGTAAAATGTCAATCCGTGAACCATGAATTTACTCTGAGATTTTTAGAATAATTTATAAGCAACTCATAGGTTATTATAATAGGATTAATTCTAAGCATAATTATATTATGCATAATAGTACAGCATTATAAAAGAAGAATGCTTTAGATAATTTCGTTTGATTAAGTTTGTTTGAATAAATCGTATGAGCATTGAACAAACTCAGTTATGATAAACGATTTATATAATACAGTAGCATATTCTAATATGTTGGATTTAAACTCCCCTATATTGCACAAAACATTTATTTTGTATAATTATAACAATTTCAAAATACCCTGTCAATAGTGGAAATATAAAAAAGCAGCCCCTGCTGAGGGCTGCTTTTTGTTTAATTATTTTTCTTCTGTAATTGCATTGAAAGCTTCTCGTACAGAACGAACAGGTATTATATCAGCTGACAATTTAAGATTTTTTGAAAGACCTTTATAATTATGAAAAGGTATAATACATTTATCAAAACCGAGCCGTATAGATTCAGTTATTCTTTGTTCGCAGTTATTTACAGCGCGAATCTCCCCTGCCAAACCTATCTCACCAAACGCAATGATATTGTCTTTAACAACTATATCTTTTAATGATGACACAAGCGCCATTGCAACAGTCAAATCCGCCGCAGGCTCGTCCAATCGTAAACCGCCAATTACATTTATATAAGAGTCCATTGAGTTAAAATAGTAACCGGCTCTTTTTTCAAGCACTGCCAAAATCATTGCCATACGGTTATAATCAAATCCTGTGCTCATACGTCTTGGCGTTCCGAATCCGGTAGCTGTTACAAGACCTTGAACTTCGGCTAATATAGGCCTTGACCCTTCCATAACGCAAGCTACGCAAGTGCCGCTTACATTTTTGGGCCTGCCTGAAAGCATAAGCAATGACGGGTTTTCAACTTCTTGCAATCCGTTTTGTTTCATTTCAAATACACCTATCTCATTTGTAGAACCAAAACGATTTTTTACACCTCTAAGTATTCTGTAAGAATAATTTCTTTCACCTTCAAAATAAAGAACGGTGTCAACAATATGTTCCAGAACTTTTGGGCCTGCAATAGCCCCGTCTTTATTTACATGGCCGACAACGAATATAGGGATTTCGAGGGATTTTGCGAGATGCATAAGAATATTTGTGCATTCACGTACCTGAGTAATTGAACCGGCAGTAGATGATATTTCATCATACACCATGGTTTGTATAGAATCTATTATTACTACATCAGGTTTTTCGGTTTTTATTGTTTCAACGATTATCCCTATATCGGTCTGTGCCAAAACCCCTAAATTTTCGGTAGTTACGCCAAGCCTTCCTGCTCTCAGCTTTATTTGACTTGCCGATTCCTCGCCGCTTATATAAAGAACGTTTTTCGATTTGCCGAGATGTTCGCATATTTGGAGCAGTATAGTGGATTTTCCTATTCCCGGATCACCGCTGAGCAGAACAAGACTTCCAATAACTATTCCACCGCCGAGTACCCTGTCAAATTCAGATACACCGGTTGAAATTCTGCGTTCAACATCACCGTCAATATCTTTAAGACGCAATACATTGGCGGAATACGAGGTGCTTTTTTTGCCCTTTACTCTATCTGATGACAGGCTTACCTGTTGTTCGTTCATGGTGTTCCATTCACCGCACCCAGGGCACTTTCCGTACCATTTTGCACTTTCGTAACCGCACTCGGAACATACATACAGAGTTTTTGACTTTGCCATTTATTTGCCTTTCCGTAATTAATATCCTTCATTTATGTACTGGGTAATTCCCAAAGTTATCGTGCAGGCAAGTCTTTTTCTGTATGCTGAGGATTCAAGATTTGCTTCCTCCTGAGGATTACTCATAAATCCGCATTCTACCATTACTGACGGAACCTGCGCTTTATATAAAATATAATAACTTTCATCGGATTGCTTGTTGCTGCGTGTGTTATCAGGCTGTATGAACATTTTTGTATTATTCAATATATTGTCTGCAAGCTTTTTGCTGGAATCAACATTTCCCGAGTACCACACCTGCATTCCCCATTCACTTGTATCGCTGAAAAAGTTTTGATGTATTGATACAAGAACTGCGTTATCAACGCTGTTTACATAATCAAGCCTGTTATAAAGGTCTGATCTTGATCTGTCTTCGCCGTTTGGATAGAACTCTTTATCACTGTCTCTAATTAGTTTGCAGTCTACTCCGCATATACTGAGAAAATCATACAGATTTAGAGCAATTGCAAGATTAATATCTTTTTCAGCTGTTCCGTTAAGAGCTGAAGTACCTGCGTCTACCCCACCGTGCCCGGCATCAATTACAATACATTTTCTTCCTGCTTTTGCCTCATAGTTAACAGTTTTTTTATCAGTAAATATGTCATTGATGCAAAGGCAAGAAACAAAAGTGAATACTAAAACAAGCAGAATTATAAGTGATTTTTTCATAATACCACCAATAATTTCTATGCTCAATTATATATTAAATAACATTAACTTTCAATAAATTATTGCAAAAAACGGACTGTAAGGATATAATTTAAGAAATATAATTAATATGGTGATAATAATGAAAATAGTTAACTTAGACGGTTATACAACAAATCCCGGGGATTTAAGCTGGGATTTTCTTAAAAAATATTCTGATGATGTTACGGTTTATGAAAGAACGTCTCCGGATGAAGTTGTGAAACGGGCAAAAGGCGCAGATATTTTAATAATCAATAAGACTGTATTGAACGCTGATACGCTCAAAGCTCTTCAGCCTGAGCTTAAATATATCGGTCTTCAGTCAACAGGATACAACGTAGTTGATCTTGAAACAGCTACGCAGCTTGGAATAACTGTTTGCAACATACCTTCATATTCTACAAATGCGGTTGCACAGCAAGTGTTTGCATTTATTCTCCACTTTACAAACAGAGTTGATCTTCATTCTGAATCTGTTCATAATGGAGACTGGACATCCTGCCCTGATTTCTGTTATACACTCTCCCCTCTTGCAGAGCTTGACGGAAAAACTCTCGGAATTATAGGCTTTGGTTCAATAGGCAGACGTGTTGCTGAAATAGCGGAAACGTTCGGAATGAAAGTTCTTATAAATTCACGCTCTCGTAAGGATCTCAGCGCGTTTAAATCTGCCGAACAGGTTGAACTCAGCAATTTGCTTTATTCTTCTAACTATATTACTTGTCACTGCCCGCTGACTGCTGAAACTGAAAATCTTATTAATACAAATACGCTTTCGCAAATGAAGAAAACTGCTGTACTTATAAATACTTCCCGAGGCCCGGTAGTTGATGAAAAAGCTCTTGCAGACGCTCTTAACACCGGCAGAATTGCAGGCGCTGCGCTTGATGTTTTAAGAACTGAGCCGGCAGATTCGGCAAATCCGCTTTTAACTGCAAAAAACTGCATTATTACACCTCATATTGCTTGGGCGGCAAAGGAAACAAGAGCAAGGCTTCTTGCCATTCTTGATAAAAACATAGAGTGCTATTTGGGCGGCAATACACAAAATAAAGTAAATTGATTATTGACAATTTTTAAGTAATAATGTATTATATTTTGTGTTCGCTGGTGTGGCGAAATCGGCAGACGCAAGGGACTTAAAATCCCTCGGTAGCAATACCGTACCGGTTCAAGTCCGGTCACCAGCACCACTAACAGGAAGTCGCTTTTGCGGCTTTCTTTTTTTGCTAAATTATAATATTAAGTACAATTGTTATATTGACTTTACCATTCCATTTTTGTATAATGTTTTAGAAACACGCCGGCGTGATGGAATTGGCAGACGTGCCGGACTCAAAATCCGGTCCTGGCGACAGGGTGCGGGTTCGACCCCCGCCGCCGGCACCAAAAAAGAGCCTGAGAATTTACTTTCAGGCTCTTTTTTAGCGCGATTTTATAGATGGGAGGAAAGAAATATGTCTGAAAATCCGTTAGGACATGAAAAAATCTCAAAACTTCTTATGAGTTTTGCTTTACCGAGCATAACAGCTACACTTGTAAGCTCGCTCTATAATATTGTTGACCAAGTATTTATCGGGCAAGGTGTAGGCTATCTGGGAAATGCCGCAACAAATGTTTCATATCCCTTTTCTACTATCTGTCTTGCTATTTCACTTCTGATAGGTATCGGAAGCGCTTCCCGCTTTTCCCTTTGTCTTGGCAAGAAAGAATATAAAAAGGCATCATCAATTGTAGGTAACGGCATAATACTGATGACGGTTTCAGGACTTGTTTTTGTTATAGTTTGTGAGTTACTCTTAACACAGCTTCTCAAGATTTTCGGAGCAACTGCTGATGTTATGCCTTATGCACAGCAATATGCCGGAATTACTCTGATAGGTATGCCGTTTTTGATTATAACAAACGGAATGAGCAATCTGATTCGTGCAGACGGAAGTCCGAAATATTCAATGGCTTGTATGGTAACCGGTGCTATAATCAACACAATTCTTGACCCGATATTTATATTTGTGTTTGATCTTGGTGTTTTCGGCGCTGCACTTGCCACAGTTATCGGTCAGGTAGTATCGTTCATAATGGCAATCGTATATGTACGTAGATTTAAAACTGTTAAAATTGACAAAGAAAGCTTTAGATTTAAGTTTAAGGATAATTTAAAAACCTTTTATATGGGTACAAGCAGCTGCATAAATCAGGTAGCTATTACTATCGTTCAGATAGTTTTAAACAATTCGCTTGTTCATTACGGTGCTTCATCAGTTTATGGGCAGGAAATTCCTCTTGCCGCATGCGGTATCGTAATGAAAACAAACGCTATTTTACTTTCAATTATTGTAGGAATATCTCAGGGTGTTCAGCCGATAATCGGATATAATTACGGCGCAGAAAAATACGATAGAGTTAAAAAAGCATTTGTTTTGGCAATTAAATGGAACTTTGTTGTTTCTGCAATAGGTTTTTGTGCTTTTCAGTTTTTCCCCAAGCAAATTATATCTATATTCGGAAACGGCGATGAATTGTATTTTGAATTTGCCGTTATGTTTATGAGAATATTCCTGTTTATGGTAATAGTAAACGGCGTTCAGCTTCTTTCTTCAAACTTCTTTACGGCAATAGGAAAAGCAATGAAAGGTTTGATACTTTCACTTACACGCCAGGTAATATTTTTGATTCCCCTACTCCTTATTCTTCCGATTTGGTTCGGAATTAAAGGTGTTCTTTACGCCGGCCCTGTAGCGGATTTCATTGCTTTTGTAGTTTCTGCTGTTTTGGTAATACAGGAATTCAAAAAAATGAAAGAGATAAATAATTAATCTTTTGATTCTATTTTATCGGTATTTGTTTCATTTTCTCTTGAGAGCAGTTTTTTATATGAGAAATCAATTCCGATAGCTCCCAGAGGTGCAGTTATTATTATAGCAAGCACAGCAACTGAAAGCACTGTTTGACCGCATGAAAGCCCCATGGCAAGAGGTACGGAGCCTATAGCTGCCTGCACAGTTGCCTTAGGCATGTATGCTATTATACAGAATAGTCTTTCTTTGGCGGTTAAATTTGTTTTTACAAGGCAAAGAGAAACACCGACGCCTCTGAATATAAGTGAAATAAATATCATGGCAATAGCCGCAATACCTGCTTTCATTGTATAACGAATATCAACCGCTGCACCTACCAGTACAAACAGTATTACTTCGGCTGCTATCCAAAGTTTACCCAGTTTTTCAGACAGCCTTTTTGAAACAAAAGCAACGCTTTTAAGTTTCAAAACGCATGCCATGCTCATAACAGCCAGTAAACCTGAAATTGATACAACACCTTCAGCCCATGTTTCAACAGCCATCAGAAGGAATGACACACCAAGTATTATAATAATTTTCACACTGTTTCTGATACAGTGTTTATGTGCAAATGCTGTTTCAAAAAATTTTGAAAGAATAAAACCGGTTAAGGCGCCAAGCAAAATTCCGAGAATTATTGATACGGGAATGTTTATAAAATCAATAATTTGTGCACTGCCGCCCTGAGCCATACTTACAAATGTTGAGAAAAGGACTATGACATATATATCATCACAGGAGGCTCCCGCAAGAAGCATCTGAGGAATACTTTTGTTTGTTCCGTATTTTGATTCAGTCAGCTGCACCATACGAGGCACAACAACTGCGGGAGAAACTGCGCCTATAACAGCGCCCATTACCGCTGCTTCAATTCTTGTAACTCCAAGCAGGTACGGAGCAAATATGAAAAAGGCAAGTATTTCAAAGCTTGCGGGCACAAAAGACATTAGTATTGCAGGTCTTCCCACTTTTTTCAGATCGGTTAAATTTAGCGAAAGTCCCGCTTTGAGAAGTATTATGATAAGTGCCATCTGCCTGAGCTCAGAAGAGATAGACAGGATAGTCGGATCAAGCATATCAAGGACGTACGGTCCAAGAACTATACCGGTAATCAGCATACCTATTATGCCGGGTAGTTTCAGCTTTTTGCATATTGCAGACATTGACAGTCCCACAAGAAAAATATAAGCAAGTGAAGTTAACATGTTTGTTCCTCCTGACAATAAAAAAACAGCTTCGCAATAAGCAGAAGCTGTCTGAAAATAAAAAGAGACTCCTGCTGTTAAGCAGAAGTCATCAGCTTAAAAAGCGGTTTCGGCATAGCCGAGGGAGAACTTCATTCCCTTTGCTGTAATTATAAATATGTTTTTGCTCAAAGTCAATATTATATATGCATTTTTCTTACATTTAGGCTCGTTTTGGCTTATTTTTCTTGATTTGATTAGGAATTTAATGTATAATACCTGCATATTGTTCTATTTTTCGGAGGAGTTATATGGAAAACACATCACAAATTCAGATAATGATTACAATGATTGCCTACATGGCAGTTGTAATTATCATCGGTATTGCTTTTGCTAAAAAAGCAAATAAAAACACAGATTCATATTTCCTCGGCGGTCGTTCTCTCGGCCCTTGGGTAACAGCAATGAGCGCTGAAGCGTCAGATATGAGCGGATGGCTTCTTATGGGTCTTCCCGGTGTAGCCTACTGGTGCGGAATTTCAGATGCTGCGTGGACAGCTATAGGTCTTGCATTCGGTACATATATCAACTGGCTCATTACATCAAAAAGACTTCGCCGATACAGTGAAAAGGCAGACGCTATCACATTGCCTGAATTCTTTTCCAACCGTTTTCATGAGAAGAGCAAGGTGATAATGACCGTTGCCGCTTTATTTATACTTATTTTCTTTACAGTATATGCTGCAAGCTGTCTTGTTACCTGTGGTAAGCTGTTCTCAACTTTGTTTGGTTTTGATTATGTTCCCATGATGATAGTAGGCGCTGTATTTGTGCTTATTTATACTATCATCGGCGGTTTCCTTGCCGAAAGTGCTTCTGACTTTATGCAGTCTATTGTAATGATCATAGCACTTGCTGTTATTGTAATTGCCGGCACAGCCGCCGCAGGCGGACTTGATGCTGTAATTGATAATGCAAAATCAATTCCCGGATTTTTCGAGTTCTTCGGCATAGCAACTCCTGTTACTGTTGACGGCGTTCAGCAGTCTGTTAACGGTCAGCCGTTATTCGGCGAAGCAGGTACTTACGGTATTTTAAGCATAGTTTCCTGCCTTGCATGGGGATTGGGATATTTCGGCATGCCTCAGGTACTCTTAAGATTTATGGCTATTCGTTCAGAAAAGCAGCTTAACAGCAGCAGACGAATTGCAACTGTATGGTGTGTTATTTCTCTTATTGTTGCAGTATTTATAGGCGTTATAGGAAGAACACTTTATCCTACAGCACTTACAACATCTGCTGAATCGGAAAATGTATTTATTCTCCTTTCAACAAATCTTCTTCCCCCTATTCTTGCTGGTCTTGTTATGGCAGGTATTCTTGCCGCTACTATCAGTTCTTCTGATTCTTATCTGCTTATTGCCGCTTCAGCATTTTCTAAAAATATCTTCCAGGGTCTTATTCATAAAAAAGCTTCTGATAAACAGGTAATGATTATATCAAGAATTACACTTCTTGTAATCACAGCAATCGCAATTATTATTGCCCTTGATGAAGACAGCGTCATATTCACTATAGTAAGCTTTGCTTGGGCAGGATTTGGCGCTACATTCGGCCCGCTCATGCTTTTCAGTTTATTCTGGAAACGCATAAATAAATGGGGCGCTATCGCAGGAATGATCGGCGGCGGTGTTATGGTGTTCATTTGGAACCTTGCCATAAGACCTCTCGGCGGTGTATGGGATGTATATGAACTGCTTCCGGCATTCATCTTCTCCTGCATCTGCATAGTAGTTGTTTCACTTCTGACTCCTGCACCCTCAAAAGAGATTCAGGAAGAATTTGAAGAAGTAAAAAAAGGTGTATAAATTAAAAAGCTGCCTATTGGCAGCTTTTTTTAATATCGGCTTTAATTTCACCAATAATATTAAGGGTGATAAAAATGAATAATCAGGATACAGTTAAATTACTTCGTGAATGTGACGCCGGGGTTAAAATGGGCTTATCTTCTTTTGATGAAGTAATGAATTATGTTCATTCAGACCGTCTGAGAAGCTGTATAAGCGAGTGCAAGGCAGAACATGAGGAATTTGCTGATGAAATGCAAAACCTTCTTGAAAAGCACTCTGATGACGGAAAAGAGCCAAATCCAATTGCAAAAAGCATGAGCTGGCTTAAAACGAACGTAATGCTCAGTGTAAATGATTCGGATTCCGTAATAGCAGACTTGATGACTGACGGCTGCAATATGGGAATTAAAGCATTAAGCAAATATCTTAATGAATACAGCGAAGCAGATAAAACGTCAAAAGACCTTGCCAACAGAATAATAACATCGGAAAAAAGACTTGCTGAAGATGTAAGAGAATTTTTATAAAAATAAAGCGCTGTTTAAATACAGCGCTTTTATGTTATTCTGAAATAATTTTGCTCTTTACTTTTTCATAAATCTCAACGATTTTGAATCTTACTTCATACTTGCTGTCAGAATTTACGAGTTTCTGTTCATCTTCTGAAAGATACTTGTTCAGTTCGTCATCAGTTACGCTGGAAAGACAAATGGCGGGAAACATTACGCACCACCAATTGTGACCTTTCCCCTGCCCTATTTCAATTTTCAGCGCGTTATAAATTCCGCTCGGCAAAGTTATCTCATCATATTCACGTGTGTTGAAGTATTCCTTGTCAACATATACTTTCACATCATAATCGCTGCCGTTGTCTTGCAGACACTGCTCCGCAGTCTGCTGAAAAAGCGCAATATTATTTTTACATAATTCAATCGTTTCTTCAAGTGAGTTTGAAGATGCAAAAACGGTTTCGCCTTTTTTCAGTATTTCATCACGCACTTTAAGTTTTAACTGCTGATCCTCAGCACTGTCTGAGTTTGCAAGTATATGAAGTCTGAATACCTGATCGGAAATATTTTCGCTTGTTTCAATGAACGGTGCAATATATGAAAACATAAACACAAAAACAAGAAATAAAGGTACAAATACTTTAAGTGTTTTATTCATAAAAAACCTGCCTTTCGCATTGAGTATAGGCAGGTTTAAAATTTTTATTCAGTTATTTCCATAATTTTACAGCCTTTTCTGACAGGCGTGCAGATATCAATGTCTTTTGCAATATCCTTTAGTTCATATGCGGCTTTCTCAGCGTCTTCTTTATTTTCAAAAATACCGAAAACTGTAGGCCCGCTTCCGCTCATGCAAACGCCGAGAGCAGAGTTTCTTTTAAGGATTTCTTTTATATCAATTCGCTTGGGAACCTCTATAAACTGCTCAAAAACATTTTCCATTTTAGAGCATATATTTTCAAGACTGCCCGACTGAATTGCACAGAGCATTCCGAATTTATCAGGAGTACGTGTCTTTCCGTATTCGTCAAACTGGCTGTATGCATAACCTGTATTAACATCATAATCAGGTTTTGCGAGAACGATATAGCATTTTTTAAGTGCTTTTACTTTGCTCAGCTTATCACCTATTCCCTGAGCAAGAAGAGTTCCGCCAGTAAGGCAAAACGGCAGATCTGCTCCGATTTTCACACCTATTTCACAAAGTTCTTTATCAGTAAGAGCTGTTTTATAAATTTTATCAAGTGCAAGTATTACCGCTGCGCCATCAGCGCTTCCGCCTGCAAGACCGGCAGCATGCGGGATTTTTTTCTTGATATCTATTGAAATACCTTTATTCTTCTTTTTTGTATACTTAAAAAAGGCTTCTGCGGCTTTCCAGCATATATTATGCTCGTCAAGCGGTATTCCTTCGGTTTTGCACGTGATTTCAATCTGTTTTGTTTTTGTTTCAGTTACCGTAACTGTATCGTGTGTGCTGACGCTCTGCATAATCATGAAAAGATCATGATATCCGTCTGTTCTTTTCGCAATAATATCAAGCATCAGATTAATTTTTGCATAAGCGTTGATTTTAACTTTCATAACGTTGTTCCCTGTTATTTTAATTCGTCTATAAATTCCTTTATTCTTTCAGCTGCTTTTCTGATATTATCTATTGAATAGCAATAAGAAACTCTTATATAACCTTCCCCGCTCTCACCGAAAGCACTTCCGGGTACAACAGCAACTCTTTTTGAAAGTATAAGTTTTTCGCAAAATTCGTCGCTTGTAAGCCCTGTTGACTTGATTGACGGAAATACGTAAAAAGCGCCTTCCGGCTCAAAGCAACTGAGCCCCATTTCATTAAATGTATTGACAGTATAACGGCGGCGCATATCATAGTCATTCTTCATTTTCTCGATATCCGTATCACCATTTTTAAGAGCATCAACAGCAGCCTGCTGAGAATTAGTAGGAGCGCTCATAATCGCAAACTGGTGAAGTTTTGTCATCTGAGCGATTACCGGAGCAGGGCCTAAAGCGTATCCCAGACGCCATCCTGTCATTGAATATGTCTTGGAAAAGCCGTTGATTACAATCGTTCTTTCCTTCATGCCGTCAATTGAGGCTATAGAGCAATGCGATTCCTCGCCATAAGTAAGTTCGCTGTATATTTCATCTGAAATAACAAAAATATTGTGCTTCTTTATAACCTCGCAGATTTTCTCAAGATTTCCTTTTCTCATCACAGCACCGGTAGGATTGTTGGGATAAGGGAAAATAAGCAATTTTGTTTTGGGAGTTACTGCTTTTTCTATTTCTTCCGCAGTAAGCTTGAACCCGTTTTCTTCTTTGGTAGCTATACTTATGACATTTGCACCGCAGGTTTGAGCAATAGGACGATAACATACGAATGACGGCTCAACAAGAAGAACATCGTCTCCGGGATCTATGAGCGTTCTTATAGCCATATCAATTCCTTCTGAGCCGCCGACTGTTACCAGAACTTCGTTCTTAGGATTATATGAAATATTATATTTTCTTTCATAAAAATCTGCTATTTCTTCTCTGAGTGTAAGCAGACCGGCATTAGCAGTATAACGAGTTGCACCTTTGTCAAGATAGTCAATTGCCGTGTTTCTTATATGCCACGGCGTTAAAAAATCAGGCTCACCCACTCCGAGCGATATAACATTATCCATTTCCTCGGCTATTGAAAAGAATTTTCTTATGCCGCTTGGCTTAACATTCTTTATACTTGAATTCAAAAATTCATCATAATTTATCACAGGGAAATATTCCCCCTGTCATCGCGCGGTTCATCAGTAAGGAACACACCGTTTTCCTTATATTTTTTAAGGATAAAGTGAGTAGCAGTGGAAACTACGCCCTCAAGCGGAGATAACCTTTGAGCAACAAACATAGCTACCTCATGAAAAGATTTGTCTGTAACAAGAACAGTTAAATCAAATGCTCCGCTCATAAGATAAATGGATTCTACCTCTTCAAGGCGAGATATTCTTTCTGCAACATCGTCAAATCCATGTCCGTATTTTGGCTGAATTTTAAGTTCAATCAGTGCAGTAACTGTTTGGTGGTCGGTTTTATCTCTGTCTACAAAAGCTTTGTAGCCTTTAATAACGCCGCTGTCTTCAAGCAGCTTAATCTCATCAGCTACTTCTTTTTCCGTTACTCCAAGCATAACGGCTATATCTTTATTTGAAAGTCTTGCGTTTTCCTCTAAAATTTTAAGCAGTTTTTCTGTCATTTTCTAACCCCGCATTTATTTTATTTCAATTAATTCCGGCTGTCTGTTATTATATACGGTAATATGGGTGAAGCCGCATTTAAGAGCAGCGTCCATGCCCTGCTCTATTCCCATTCCTATTTTATCATAGTAGTGAGAATCTGATCCTATAGTAAGGTATTTGCCGCCAAGTTCCTTAAAGCGTTTTACTATTGAGGCGTTAGGTAAAATGTCTTTCATCTCATTAAAATATCCTGAAGTGTTGATCTCAAGAGCTTTTTCGTTTTTAACAATAAGCAGTAAAATCTCATCAATAATATCGTTGAATCTTGATAAATCTACTTCAATTTTATGTTTTCCGGTGATATATCTTAACGGATATGTCAGATGAGCAAGCGAATCAAACTGATTCCACTCACAAAGTTTATATATATTCTCAAAATATTTTTGCAGAAGCTCATACACGTCATAATCTTTGTAATCAAGGAAGAAAAAATCCTCCATATTTTCAAGATTGTGTATAGAGCCGAGAACGAAATCATATTTATACTTTTTCAGTATACTTTCCGCAAGCGGCTTATTATAAATAGACTGACCTAACTCTATGCCCTTAAATACTTTTATAGAATCTTTAAAAACGTCAGCGCATTTTGTTGTATCAAAAAATTGGTTGCCGCATAATTTTGAAAAATCACAATCTTTTGAATCTATTTCGCAGTGATCAGTTAACGCAATTCCTTTAAGACCTTTTTCAAAGGCGCTCTCACACATTAATGTGCAGGAATGATGACCGTCAAATGAATGCTCCGAATGAGTATGCAGATCATAAAAATTTAAGTATTTCATATTCCTGTCCTTTCCGAGTCAAACTATTTTAACACATAATGTGCCAAAATAAAATATTATTATTCTTTTTATTGAAAAAAATTTTACACTTTGCTATAATCTTCTTAATTAATAACAGGAGGTAGGTTTTATGAAAGCGGTAATTACTGTTGTAGGTAAAGACGTAGTAGGAATTCTTGCCGGAGTTTCATCCATCTGCGCAAGCCACAATGTAAATATTACGGAGGTTACTCAGTCTATCCTTGATGATATGTTCTGCATGATCATGATGGCTGATGTCAGCGTCTGCAATATCACATTTTCCGACTTTTCGGATGAACTTTCCGAATACGGAAAAAACAACGGTTTGTCAATACATGTTATGAATGAGGATATTTTCAATTCAATGCACAGAATATAGGAGCTTAACCTAAAATGATTAATACATCAGATATACTTGAAACAATACATATGATACAAGATGAATGCCTTGATATTCGTACAATAACCATGGGCATTTCCCTTATTGATTGTGCTGATACGGACATAAATAAGTCATGTGATAAGATATATGATAAAATCTGCCGTAAAGCCGAAAAGCTTGTATCTACAGGCGAAGATATTGAAAAGCATTACGGTATTCCGATAATTAATAAAAGAGTTTCCGTAACGCCTATTGCAATAATGGCTGGCGTTAGCGGCTCAGACCCTATCAAATACGCTCTAACCCTTGAAAAAGCGGCACAGACCATAGGAGTAAATTTCATAGGCGGATATTCTGCATTAGTTCAAAAAGGCTTCTCTGCCGGTGACCTTGAGCTTATTGAGTCAATACCTCAGGCGCTTGCACAGACTGAACATATCTGCTCTTCAGTGAATATCGGCAGTACAAAAGCCGGAATTAATATGGACGCTGTTAAGTTGATGGGGCAAAAAGTTAAAGAAGCTGCAGAGCTTACAAAAGATCAGAACTGTATAGGGCCAGGCAAGCTTGTAGTTTTCTGTAATGCTCCGGAAGACAACCCGTTTATGGCCGGCGCTTTTCACGGAGTATCCGAGCCTGACTGCGTTATCAACGTAGGCGTATCAGGCCCCGGTGTTGTAAGAGCCGCTGTTTCAAAACATCCCGAATATAGCATAAATGAAATTGCCGAGCTTATAAAAAAGACTGCATTTAAAGTTACCCGAATGGGTCAGCTTGTAGGCGCGGAGGCATCAAAAAGACTTGGAGTGCCGTTTGGTATTGTCGATTTATCACTTGCACCTACACCGGCTGTCGGCGATTCTGTTGCCCATATTCTTGAGGAGATTGGACTGGAACAGTGCGGTGCACCCGGAACAACAGCTTGTCTTGCGATGCTTAACGATGCTGTTAAAAAAGGCGGCGTTATGGCTTCATCAAGCGTAGGAGGCCTCTCAGGCGCGTTTATACCTGTTTCTGAGGACAGAGGTATGATTGATGCCGCAAGGTCCGGAACGCTCTCTATCGAGAAGCTGGAGGCTATGACAGCTGTTTGCTCAGTTGGTCTCGATATGATCGTAATACCCGGAGACACAACGGCAGAAGCAATCAGCGGTATTATTGCTGACGAGGCTGCTATCGGTATGGTAAACGCCAAAACTACTGCTGTCAGAGTTATACCGGCTATCGGACGCGAAATGGGTGACGAACTCGAATTCGGCGGCTTGCTCGGTTCGGGACCTGTTATGAAAGTTAACACTAAGTCACCTGCTAAATTTATAAACCGCGGAGGAAAAATTCCTGCACCGCTTCATAGCTTAAAGAACTAAATTAAGGGACCGTTTAAACGGTCCCTTTAATTATGTAATTATTACAACAAAAAAGGAGCCCTTGAAAAGGACTCCTTTAATTTTTTACCAAAGGTAATTTGTATCGTTGAATGTAAGCGGCTCGTATGTGCCGTTGTTGTATACATAGCAACCGGAAAGCTTGATCGGAACAGCAAATGTTTTGCCGCTGCAAGTGAATATGTAACAATTAGCGTTATTTACTACCTGCTTTTTGCCGGTATACGAAATTGATGAGTTGCTTACATCTGAAGAATAACCGATAACTTTGTAGTTATCATGAATTACCTGTCTCAGGTAATTAGTTGCGTCTGCAACAGAATAATCAGGTGTGGTTGTTATTTCATGCGGATTAGAATAAGCTTCATAATCGTATACTCTTTCGCCGGCAGTTGTTGTCTCTTCTGAATCGGTTGGAAGAGAAAGCGGAGTATAAAGCAACCACATGATCAAGAAGTAAATTAACAGCCAAAGAAGAAGAATGAGAACTATAGTTCCGAAAACTTTTCTTGATTTGTTTTCCTGAATAACAAACTCTTCCCTGCTTGGGATTACCAAAGGAACAAACGGAGTGCCTTTCTTTGCACATTTTGCTTCCATCTTGGCATTCTTCTTTTCAATCTTTTTAACATACGAAGCGTATGCCTTGTCAGTTGCCTTTTCAAGTTTAATTTCACGCTTAGACTGAAATTCATCAATCGGCGGGATAACTACCGGAACAAATCCGGGTTTGCTTTCACCCTTAGCATTCTTTTTATTTGCGTCTTTTACAAATTTATTGTATTCCTTTTCATGCTTTTTTTCAGCCTTTACAGCGGCTTTCTGAGCAACTTTTTCAGCCTTAGCAGTTTTCTTGGCTGCCTTTGCCTCTTTCTTTTCAAGCTTTGATTCCTTACTCAAGGCAGTACCCTCCTTACAAAGTCTAAAGGTAGTATAACATTATTAAAATCAAATTTCAACAAAAAAATTAAAATTGGTTATTAAAAATATGAATAATCTGTAAAATATTACGAAAATATTAATAAAACAGTTAATATGTCTTAAAAAAGGGACTCGTTAAAACAGAGCCCCTTTTTTGAAGTCAGGGTTTTGATTTAATGAATGTTATTTATTTACCTGATTTTTTTGATGCCTTTTTATCAGTCTTTTCTGCTTTTTTTCTTAATTTTTCTGCTTTTCTTGCTTCAAGCTCTGCTTCCTGTTCACGGCGCTTTAATGCTGCAAGCTCCTCTTTCTCACGGTCTTCAGCATCTGCGTTAAGCTTAGCATCCTCATAAAGATCAGCAATCTCTTCAAAATGAGCATAATTCTCTTTTTGAAGCAGCAGTTTTCTGGCATCAATATACGGCTTTGCCGCGCGGTTGAACTGTACAAACTCTTCAAGCATTTTCTTTTCATCGGCTCTTGCATGCTTCAATTCAGCGTTAAGGCCCTTGATTTGATCCTGAAGGTTTTTATATTCGTTTTTATCCTTAGCTTTCTTAGCTTCAGATTTTTGCTTAACAAGCTCAAATATTTTTTCTTCAATAGAGTCTTCCTTGTCAAAAATAGCTGTGAGTTTAGCCATGTCGGGCTCAACAAAAGCTTTGACAGTACCGAAATATTTATCATAAGACTTTCTTGCAGAAATCTTTTTCTTAGCAAGCTGTACAGCGAATTTTCTTATTTCTTTTTCTTCTTCATTTGATTTAGGCATAGATTTTGCCTTTTCGAGTTCTTTGCGAAGGTTTTCGAATGATGAATTTACTATAGCATCCAAACCATCGTCAAAAATATCCTGATATACATCTATTTGATACTTATACAGAGGTGAATCAAATTTATCAAGTTCTTCGCAGACAAACTTAGAGATATCTATTTCTTCATTAAAGGCAAGAGCTTCTTTGTAAGCCTTTTTAGCCAATTTACGCTCTGATTTGTCTTTAATATTTCTGTACATATCTTTATTGGCAGGTTTATATTCTGTCTCTGACATTTTTCTTGCTTCTTCAACCATATCGATAGCTTCTACTATCTGATGATTATCGAGCGCGTTGTTGCCGTAATCTTCAAACAGAGCACGTACTTGGAGTACACGGACAACTGACTTTTGCTTCTTTTCAGAAAAGTCATAGAAGAAGTAAGGAACCATATTGAGAAATGCACCGACAGCAGCCATAACTATTAGAACACCCATCATTTTATACAAAAGACCGGGTTCACCTGTCGTTACATCAAGAATATCATACGGACTTTCGTAACCGTTTCCGTCTTTTATTCCGTACATTTCCTGAACAGCCGGAAGAACGCCCGATGTGAAAAGCGTTATAACATTTCCTATAGTGGTTACAGCGGCAAACATTCCGTCAATTCTCTCACCGGATTTGTACTGCTGATAATCCCTTATATCAGCTTGAATTGCAGGAGTGGTAATCTGCTCAAAAGCTCCGACCAGCCAGTTGAAATAAACACAAATAAACAGCCACCAAATGTTATACATGTTAATGCCCATTGCAAGGATACAAAGGACGTTAGCACCGTTAACGAAAAGAAGAACGCGTTTTTTACCCCATTTTCTGATACACAGAGGAGCAAGAAGCATTCCCCACAGTGATGCGTTACCTGTCAGCGTTTGAATTAATGCATACTCTGAACCTGTTGCAGTGTGGCCGTATGTATATGACCATGTAAGTATATTTCCGTAAGCGCCTTCAAGGAAGCCGATCCAGCCTGCAAGTGAAATTATCCAGAAATACTTATTCTTAGCAACTTCCTTGAGTGCATCCCAAAATCCGATTTGAATAGTATGTGTTTTTGCCTGAACGATTTTTTCCTGTGTGTTTGCATAAACTATAACCGTGCCCACAATACCGACAGCGGCAAAAATAGGATACGCAATTCTGTAAACGGTGATATCGTAAAGATCGTCGTTTGTAAATATTTGCGCAATAAGCGGAAGCACTATGTTTGAAATTGAGGGTGCAAGCGAATAAACTACTGATTTTATAGCAAGAACATCTGTTCTTTCCTGAGTGTTAGGTGAAAGAACATGAATAAGATTTGTATAAGCGTCATTAAAGAAAGAATAGAAAAATGAGAGCAGCAAATTGAAAATCAAAACAACAATGCATTTTACAACATAATAGCTTTCTCTACCAAAAATCTGGCCGCTTACCAAAGTCTGTAAACTTTCATAAGGAAAATAAACATACCCAAGAGCAACAAGTATAGTCGGTATTCCGATTGAAATCAGATAAGGTCGGTATTTACCGCCTTTCCCTCGGGTGTTATCTATCATGTTTGCTCTGATTCCCGTTAAAGGAATACCAGCAAGAGTAGAGATTATGTAAATGATATACATATCGTTCGGCCCTATACCTATAGCGCCGCCGACAATCATATTGGTTGTTGAAACTGAAAGCTGAGTTCCGAAAAGAATTATAAAATAACATCCGATACCGCCACCCGCATAGGACACTATTTCTTTAAATGTCATATACTTGCCTTTCGGTGGTTCGTTCCAATAATATCGGACATTATTTACCAACCCTTCGATTTTACCTTTAATACCGGCACTTGTTCCTGCCATTAAATCACCCCTTATCGTCTTTTGCCGTTTTGCTACAATCATTACGGCACATACTATATAACTTTAACATAAATTCAGAATATAAACAATATATTTTTGCATATTTTTATCAAAATAATTCAAAAAAAGTATTTACTTCCGTAACCGCAATTATTGATAAAACAAAAAAGCTCCGAAGCGTTAAGCTTCAGAGCAATGATACAAATTAAAAATCCCCGAAAATATAGACATTGTCTTTTTTCAGGGATTTCTTTTTTATGGAGGCACCACCCAGATTTGAACTGGGGCGTAAAGCTTTTGCAGAGCTCTGCCTTACCACTTGGCTATGGTGCCTAATATAATGGGCACTAATTTCTTAGTGCCCGATGGAGCGGATTACGAGACTCGAACTCGCTACCTCCACCTTGGCAAGGTGGCGCT